>NZ_JAMYRE010000003.1:0-356711 GCF_040321265.1 Mesorhizobium sp. M0491 | reverse complement strand
CCCCCCGACGGCCGCCCCCGCCCCCCCACGCTGTCCCCGTGCACTGGCGGTCCACCACAAACCCCCCCCATTACCCCCCCCCCCCCGCCCGCTGACGCTGCATACCGGGGGCGGGCGTCCCCCCCCCCCCACGGTTCATAGGCCAGCCTACATGCCGAGCGAAGCTTTGTAGAGCTTGATCTGGTTGTCGCGGCCGATCTGGTCGGTCAGCTTCTCCCAGGCCGCCGCGATGGCGTCGGCGCCTTCCTGCGCCTTCATCTTGCCGGCGAAAGTGTTGGCCAGGATGTCCTCGGCGGCGCTGTAGTACTGGAAGATGCCGGGGATGCGTGGCTCAATTGCAGCGTTCGGATGATTGTAGCTGTCGGATTCCGACTTGAGGTAGGAGGTGATGAACGCCTCGTCGTAGCCGGCCGCCACCCATTCGGGAATGTCGAAATGCGAGTTGCGGTAAGGCTGGAAGCCCGATGGATACATCGCCGTCCAGATCGACAGGTCCTTGCCGCCGAGATGCGCGGCAGCGGACCAGGCCGCCTTCTTCTTCTTTTCGTCGGCATCGACGCGGGCCATGACATAGACGCCCCAGCCGAGATAGGCGCAGTTGGGCGCATAGTTCGGGCCGCTGGCGAGCTTGTCCCAGGCGCCGGTCTTCGCATTGTAGACATCGTCCGAGCCCGGCAGGATCGAGAAGCCGGTGACGTCGCCGACGACGGAAGAGTCGTTGGTCTTGACGTTGGAGCCGACGTCGCCCCACCAGGTGACCATCGAGCCGGTGCCGGCCAGGAACTGCTGGAAGGCGGTCGTGTTCGGATCGGCGTTGATCTGGTCGGCGGGTTCGGACGGCAGCGCGTCGATGACGTCCTGGATGGCGCGCACCCAGGCCGGATTGTTGACGCGCGGCTTCATCGTGTCGGCGTCGAACAGCCAGGCCTTGTCGTCCGGATGCTTGGCATAGGCGCTAGCGCGGCTGCCGAGGAAATAGAAGCCGAAACCACCCCACGCCTTGGGCGCGTCGAGATAGCCAAAGACGTCCTGGTCCTTGAGTTTCTTTCCCTTGAGGAACTTCGTCACCGCCTGGACCTGCTGCCAGGTCTTCGGCACGCCCCATTCACCTTCGCCGCCGCCGTCCTTCCAGGCCTTGGCGAGGTCGGCATCGGTAAACACGTCGGTGCGGTAGTTGAAATTGTGCGCGTCGCCGTCGACGGTCACGCGGTATTGCTTGCCGTCCCAGGTGCCGACCGGCGGCTGCAGATAGGCCACGACGTCCTTCATGTCGATCTGGTCCTTGACCCAATCCGGCATTTCCGAGGTCAGGCCCTTGCCGCAGACATCGCCTTCGAACGGCGCGCCCATCTCGATGATGTCGAAATCGACGGTGCCGGTGGCGATCGACTGCTGCAGGCGGGCGTTGTAGTCGGCCTGCGCCAGGTCGATCCAGTTGATCTTGGCGCCGGTATAGGTCTCCCATGGCTTCAGGAAGCCGCGGAACAGCACATTGTGCAGGTTCTGGTTGTTGAGACCCATGAAGGTCAGCTCGACGCCGGCGAATTCGCCTTCCTTGACGTTGGCCTTGGTCGCCTCGAGGCAGAGTTCACCGACCTTCTGGAAATCGGCGTCCGTCGGCTGGCCTTTGCCGACGCCGGGGATCTGCAGGATTTTGGAGCGCAATTCGCTTGCCGCGGAGGCCGGTCGCGTCAAGGCGCCAAGTCCGGCGCCGGATGCGGCTGCGATCGCGGCCATGCTGGCCGCGCCCTTCAATATGTCGCGCCTTGTGGCGCCGGCACGAACCAGTTTCTCGTAAAGACCCGTTCTCATCGCCTATTTCCTCCCAGAACATCAGTGTGAATAAATCGGCCAACTGTCGGACGCTGGAGCGCCAAGGATGCTCCCCGGTTCGGAAACGAATTAGGCAGGACCCCACCCTGCGTCGATTGAAATTCCCTGCGGATCGGGTACCGACATTTTGACCAGCGCCTGCCACTATTCTCACAACCAAACGCCGTGTCAACGAGAGCGGGTTTTTATCTATAAGAGACCGACTTGCCCTGGCAGGTCGCGTTGGGTAGCTTCTGCGCCTACGGCTAATGGAGCCGATGGGGGAGATATGGCGCAAGTCGCGATCAGCAAGGTGGCCAAGGCCTTTGGAACGGTCAAGGTTCTGCACGAAGTCAGCGTCGATATCGCAGACGGACAGTTCGTGGTGCTGGTTGGCCCTTCGGGTTGCGGCAAGTCCACGTTGCTCAGGATGGTGGCTGGGTTGGAGACCGTCTCCGCCGGCACGATCGCCATCGGCGACCGCGTCGTCAATCATCTGCCGCCGGCCAAGCGCGACATCGCCATGGTGTTCCAGAACTATGCGCTCTATCCGCACAAGACGGTCGAGCAGAACATGGCCTTTGCCCTCAAGCTCAGGAAAACCGATCCGGCCGTGGTCGCCGAGCGGGTCAAGCGCGCCGCAGATATCCTCGACCTCAACCCTTATCTGAAGCGCTATCCCCGCCAGCTTTCCGGCGGCCAGCGCCAGCGCGTGGCCATGGGCCGCGCCATCGTGCGCAATCCGCAAGTGTTCCTGTTCGACGAGCCGCTCTCCAATCTCGACGCCAAGCTGCGCGTGCAGATGCGCACCGAGATCAAGGAGCTGCACCAGCGGCTGAAGACCACTACCATCTACGTCACCCACGACCAGATCGAAGCCATGACCATGGCCGACAAGATCGTCGTCATGCGCGACGGCCGCATCGAGCAGGTCGGCGCGCCGCTCGAACTGTTCGACAGACCGGCCAACCTGTTTGTCGCCGGCTTCATCGGTTCGCCCTCGATGAACCTGCTCAAGGGCGTCATGCGCAAGGGTGCCAGGCCCGGTGTCGACATTGCAGGCACGCTGTTCCCGATTGCACCAGGCAATGCAGCGCAGGATGGCCAGGCTGTCGTCTATGGCGTGCGCCCGGAGCATCTCGAGATCCATCCCGATGGCGTGCCAGCGAAGATTTCGGTGGTCGAGCCGACCGGCTCGGAAACGCTGGTGTTCCTGCGCTTCGGCGACGGCGAGATGGTGGCGCTGTTTCGTGAGCGGCACGACTTCAAGCCCGGCGACACGCTGACCCTGAAGCCCCGGCTCGATCAGATCCACCTTTTCGACGCAGAGACCGGCAAGCGTCTCTGATCCCAACTCACGAGGAATACCATGCTCAAAGGCATCAACCCGCTGCTCAATGCCGACGTGCTGCAGGCATTGCGGGCAATGGGGCATGGCGATGATCTGATCATCGCCGACACCAATTTTCCGTCCGATTCGGTGGCGCGCCAGACGGCGCTCGGCCGCGTGCTGCGCATCGATGCCTCGGCGGCGCAAGTGGTCAAGGCGGTGCTGTCGCTCTACCCGCTCGACACATTCGTCGATGATTCGGCCGCACGCATGGAGATTGTCGGCAAGCCGGACGAGATTCCGCCCGTGCAAAGCGAAGTGCAGAAGGAGGTCGACAACGCCGAGGGCAAGTCGTGGCCGATGATCGCGGTCGAGCGTTATGCTTTCTACGAGCGCGCCAAACAGGCCTATTGCGTGATCCAGACAGGTGAGCGCCGCTTCTACGGCTGCTTCGCCTTCCGCAAGGGCGTCGTGCCGCCGGATGCGGAGTAGCGGCATGGCTTCGGGCAAGCCGGTCGTCATGAAGCCGGTCGTCATCCTGGGTGTGTTCGTCGCCGACACCGCCTACAGGGCGCAGCGGCAGCCGCGCATGGGCGAAACCATCCTCGGCACATCCTTCACGCTGGGGCCGGGCGGCAAGGGCTCGAACCAGGCCGTGGCCGCCGGGAAGCTCGGCGCCGACGTCACCTTCCTCACCCGCCTCGGCGTCGATCCCTTCGCCGACATGGCCAGGCAGACCTGGGCGCAGGCGGGCGTCAAGAATGCCGTCATCGACACGCCGGAAAGCTACACCGGTGCCGCCTACATCTTCGTCGAGGAGACCACCGGCAACAACGCCATCATCGTCAGCCCCGGTGCCGCCATGCTGATCTCGTCAGCCGATATCGAGGCCAATGCCGGGCTGATCGGCGGTGCCGGCGTCTTTGTCACCCAACTCGAACAGCCGATCGAAGCAGCCATGCGGGCGCTGGAGATCGCGCGTGGGGCAGGGGTGACGACGATCCTCAATCCGGCCCCCGCGGCAAAGCTTCCCGACCGCATCTACACGCTCTGCGACTACCTCACACCCAACGAGACCGAGACGGAGGAACTGACCGGGATGAAGGTGTCCTCGGTCGACGAGGCGCGGCGCGCCGCGGACAGCCTGCTCGAAAAGGGGGTCGGCACGGTCATCGTCACGCTCGGCGACAAGGGCGCGCTTTTGCACTCGAAGACCCGCTCGGACCATGTTCCAGCCGTCAGTGCCGGGCCGGTGGCCGAAACCACGGGGGCAGGCGATGCCTTCAATGGCGGGCTTGCCGCAGCACTTTCGAGGGGCGTGGAGCCGCTGCAAGCGGTGCGCTTCGCCTGTGCCGTCGCTGGCATTTCGGTGACCCGGCCAGGGACCGCGCCGTCAATGCCGACGCTTCGGGAGGTCGAGGCGCTGCTGGCTGGGGGATAAGATCGGCTTGGCTGACTGGCCGCTGACGCCGCCTCCGGCCAGTTCTTGAGGCCCTATGGTTTTTTCGAACGCAAGCTTGTGGAGATATTGCGCAGCGGGCCTGTGAAGCGCCAGCTTCTGGACTGATGCAAGGCCGCGACTTGCATCTGGCACGCTTGCAACCTTTGTTCGATCTCGTCCTTCTCGTTCCTGGCATCCGAAGCGGCGCTCTGCAGCCCGACGCTGCTTTGGTGAGCCGCCTCAAGCGCACTGCGCAACCTTGAGATTTCAGAATGCAATGTCGCCTTCTCGGCTTCAGCGCTTGCAAGCATCGGTCGGATCGTCTGCACATCCTCCCAGGCAAGGCGCGCTACCAGATCCCCGACGGCACGGCGCATCTGCTCGCTCCAGGCCCTGGGATCAACGCGCATGAGGCGCGAGTATTCGGATTGTTCCTTGCTGGCGTTCGGTATCCAGACTCGCAAGGCCGAAGGCCACCAGCCGGCTCTGTCGGCGATATCAAGCAGTGTGGCGAGTTGGGATACTGCGGAGTGCCGTGATTTTTTCCATGCGGCGCTGAAATGCAGGACGGTTGGAACGCGGCAATAGGTGAAGGGGTTTCGCGGATTCTCGCGCATGATTCGCCGCCACAATTGCCAGTCCCCGGCCGATGCGACGTCTTCGGGCCAGACATCTCGCGACGGCAGGCAATCGGCCCGATACAGGAAGCAACTGGCGGGTATCGTGTTGCCGACCTCAGTGAACCCCCTGAACTCGTCGGCCAGGTCCAGATTGGTCAGGAAGGGGGCTGCGATGCCATCGGTGGAAACCCACAGCGCCTGACTGTACGCGATGGCAGCTCCAGTTTTGAGGCCATCCGCCAGGATCTCAAAATGATCCGGAAACAGGAGGTCGTCATCGGCGGCAAAGCCAATCAGCTCGCCGCGTGCCTCACGCAGCACGATGTTGCGGTTCGCGTAGCCGAAGTTCGGCGCCTTGGGGAGATCGAAGAAACGAATGCGGCTGTCATGGAAGGCTTCGACCACCTCGGCCGTGCCGGCCGCGCAGCCGTCGCCGACGACCAGCAATTCAAAATCGTCGACGGTCTGGTCCAGCACCGATTGGATAGCCACACCGATGACATCCACGCGCGAGTGCGTCGGCATGAGGATGGAAAAGCGGGGCTTGCTCACCATCCCTTCGCGCTGCCGAAATCATGGGGGATGAGATCGGTATCGATCGGCAGGCGATACTTATCGGGATTTGCGTGATCGTATTGTATCGTTGGGAAGTTGATGGCGACCACGTCGGATGTTCCGATGTTTCGGTCGGCATGCCAAACAAATTTCGGAATATTGACCAGGCGTGGATGATTGCTGGAGAGGTAAACCTTCGAAATCTTGCCGTATGTGCTGGATTCGGGGCGAGGGTCATAAAGGACCAGTTCCATCTCGCCGCTGATCACAAAATAGCGGTCCTCGTGCAGCTTGTGCAGGCCCCACCCTTTCACCAAGCCAGGGCGAATTGTGAACATGTAGGAAAAGACCAGCGGGTCGGCATGCCAACCCCAGCGCGGGTCATAGATCTCCGTGACGCTGCCGCGGTCGTCATTGTGCCGGATGCTGTCGAAAAAGGACATGCCGTCCACAAGAGGCGTGGTGCTTTGCCGCTGCTCGTCCAGAGTCCGTTGATCCTGCTGGGCGGCGGCAAGTGTGGTCTCCAGAAGATTCAGGCTGGTGTGATCGCTCATGAACAAAGTCCCCGCTGTTTGACTGCCTTCAGATCGACCTTCCTCTCACAATTTTCGATGGATGTCCTGATCGAGCTCACAGGTTCGTGCAGCCATGATGACTTTTTCGGGGGCGGTTGGATGGGATCGGAGACAGGGGATGGCCAGACGTGCGGGTGCGCGCCGGCGTGCGACTGACAGGATTTGGGCGGCGCCTTGCTTGCGCCGGTTGACGCGACCAGAGCGCGGCGTCGTCAATGCCGACGTTGCAGAGGCGGTTCCTGGGTCTATGCTTGGGAGATCAAACTCAGATCCGAGACAATCCGAGTTGCCTCATCCAAGATGATTTTTTGACAATCAATGTCGACATTTCTCTGAAGCCAAGGGCTTGATACCCTTGAGAGAAATGGCGCGAGTGACGGGGCTCGAACCCGCGACCTCCGGCGTGACAGGCCGGCACTCTAACCAACTGAGCTACACCCGCGCATGGCGAACACGTGTCAGCCGTGTTCGTCGTTGGGGCGCTGGATAAGGGGTTCGCCACCGGGTGTCAAGCGTGACAGGACAGCATAACAGCAAACAGGAGAAGGTTTTTTGACAGCCGGCGTTTTGTTGGCAAAACCGGCATCCAACCAGGGCGTCCTGCATTCATTTGGCCTTGCGAAGCGGACCCTGACCGCTTAAAGGTCCGGCCCGGAGCGGGCGATTAGCTCAGTTGGTAGAGCGCTTCGTTTACACCGAAGATGTCGGCGGTTCGAGCCCGTCATCGCCCACCATTCCATAGTCCATTCAAACTGTTGCCAGACACGGAACCGAGTCGTCTGGTTCGTGCTGCACTCAAGGCGGCAACAGACGGAAATCATTGCCCTCGGGCAGCAGCTGTCCGCCATCGACAACAATGGTCGTGCCGGTGATGTAGCTGGCATCGTCGGAGGCGAGGAACAGGAAGGCGTTGGCGACGTCGCGCGGGCTGCCGAGGCGGCCGAGCGGAATGGAGTCCTCCATGTTCTTGATGTAAGCCGCGCCGCGATGCAGCTCGATGGCTTCGGTCAGGATGTTGCCGGGCTCGACGCCGTTGACGGTGATGCCGTAGCCGGAGAATTCCAGTGCGGCGGCGCGGATGAAGCCGTTGATGCCGGCCTTGCTGGCCGAATAGTGGCCATGGCCCGGGCTGGTGACATGCGGGCCGGTAATGGACGAGGTGTAGAGCATGCGGCCGAAGCCTTGCGCCTTCATCGGCACCAGGGCCGCGCGGCTGGCATTGAAGGTGCCGCGCAGATTGACCGCCATGACGCGGTCCCAGTCATCAGTGCTGGTGTTCTCGATCAGCTGCCAGGGATAGATGCCGGCATTCTGCACGATGACGTCGAGGCGGCCATGGAGTTTGAGCGCCAGCGCCACGGCGGCCTCGGCGTCGCTCATTTGCGAGATGTCGGTGCGGATGAAGGGGACGCCCAACTCGCCAGCGGTGGCTTGCCCGGCCTCGACCTCGGTGTCGGCGAGCACCAGCCTCGCGCCTTCCTCGGCAAAGCGTAGCGCGATGCCCTTGCCGATGCCGCGGGCGCTGCCGATGATCAGCGCTACCTTGTCTTGTAACCGATTGGTCATGCGAGCCGTCCTGTCATGCGAGTCTTTGGCGAATGGTTTGCTTGAAGGCGTCGAGCAGCACGGCCGCCAGCACCAGCAGGCCGTGGATCACCTGGGTGAAATTGGCCGGCAGGCCCATCAAATTGATCGCCGTGTTGATGGCCGAGAGCAAAAGCACGCCGGCATAGACGCCGGGGAGGGTGCCGACACCGCCTTTCAGGCTGACCCCGCCGATGACGACCGCGGCGAACGCGTTGAACAGCAGGCCGACGCCGAGATTGGCGGTGGCGCCCGAGGTGCGGATCGCCAGCAGCCAGCCGGCAAGGCCGGCAATGGCGCCGGCGAGAACGAAGGCGATGATGAGATTGCGGTTGACGCGGATGCCGGCGCGGAAGGTCGCCGTCTCGTTGCCGCCGATCATCACCAGATGCCGGCCGAACGGCGTCTTGGCCATGATCAGCGAAAAGACGACGAAGCAGCCAACCGCGATCCAGGCGGTCAGCGGCAAGCCGATCAGGCGCTGGATGCCGAACCAGCGGATGGCCGGCGCCAGGTCCTGTGCCGAGCGGCCGCCTGACACGACCAGCACGAGGCCGCGCACCCAGATGTAGGACGCCAAGGTAATGATGAAGGCGCTCATCTTCACCTTGACCACCAGATAGCCGTTGAAGGCGCCGATGAGGCCGCCGACTGCCAGCGCCAGCAGCAGCGAAACCGGAACCATCAGCCATTCGGGATGCAGCTGCACGCCCATGCCGATGCCCGACGAGCAGAACAGGATGCCGACCGCCATGGCGCTGAGCGCTGCGACGGATTCGACCGACAGATCCATGTGGCCGGCGATGATCACCAGCGCCAGGCCGATCGACATGACGCCGAGCACGCTGGAAGCCTCGATGATGTTGGCGAAAATGCCGAGCTGAAAGTAGTTCGGGACGAAGATGGAGAAGACCACCAGCACGAACAGCAGCATGAACCAGACGAGGTTGTCGAGTACGAACTCCAGGGCTTTGCGTGTGCGCGGGTTCATGGGCTGATCCGGTTGGCGCCCCGCGAAATCAACTCGATTTCGTCGGGTTAAGGCGCGGATTCAAATTCGCCACGGCATCCTTTCGGACGCGGCGGTGTGAAGGGGCAGGCTCCGGGCCGTTACGGCCCGGAGCGCTTTCAATGACTATTCGACCGACTTGACGGTGTCCGTCGGCGGCTTCTGGTTGCCCCAGAAGGCCGGATTGTCGACGTTTTCCTTGGTGATGGCGGCACCGGGGATCTTGATGTTCGGACCCCAGGCTTCCTTGGTCACGGTCGATTTCAAGCCGAGCACGTCGTATTCACCGGGCTTGATCTCTTGCTTCTTGACGATCTTGTCCATGAACATGGCGACAGCCGCGGCCTGCGCGTAGAGCGGCTGCTCGATTTCGGCGTTGAGCCAGCCCTTGCGGATCAGGTCGAGGCCGACCGGAGCGCCGTTCGAGCTCATCAGCATGACGTCGCCCGGCTTCTTGCCGGCTGCCTCGAGCGAGGCGACGGCGGCGACCGAAAGGTGCGCGGCATGGCTGAAGATCAGGTCGATGTCGGGGTTTGCCAACATCTGGTCGGCAACGATTGTGCCGGCATTGCTGGCTTCCCATTGCATGGCCGGAAGCGAGATGATCTTGACGTCCGGAAACGCCTTCATCTTCTCCTCGAAGCCCTTCTGGATGTCGAGCGTATAGGGATCGCCGGGATCGCCGAGCACCTGCAGAACCTTGCCCTTCACCGAGCCGTTCTTGGCTTTCAGCAGCTTCTCGGCCTGGTCCGCGGCGACGTAGCCGATCTCGACCGTTCCGGCGACAGAGGTGAAGTCGGATGGCGTCGAGGTGATCTGGCGGTCGAACTCGACCACCGGGATGCCGGCGGCGCGGGCTGCCTCGATCGACGGTTTCAGTGCATTGAAGTCAACTGCCGCCAGGATGATGGCCGCCGGCTTCAGCGCGATGACATCGTTCATCTGCGATTGCTGGGCGTCGGTCTTGTTGTCGGCGTTCAGCGTCTTCATCTCGTAGCCGGTCTGCTTCAGGAACAGTTCCAGCGCGCTCACCGAGCCGGTCTGAAACTCGTCCAGCAGGGTCGGCACCATATAGTAGACGATACCCTTGGACTGGGCGAATGCCGGCGTGAGCGTGGCAAAGGCCAGTGCAAGGATACCGAAGACAGCAAGAAGTATTCGCTTCATGTCGTTCGCTCCTCTTAAGCCGGACCCCTCTTTGTCCCTCAGCCTGTCGGTCCGGCACCGGCAAGCGTCTCACCGGTGATCATGTTGATCACCGCATCGGGACTTGTTTTATTGCGTGCGACATCGCCGGCCACGACGCCTTGGCGGATCACCACGATCCGGTCGGCGACCTGAAAAGCCTGCTGCATGATATGGGTGATGATGACGACGCCGATGCCCTGGTTCGCCACCTGGCGGATCATGTCGAGGCCGCGCCGCGTCTGTTCGACCCCGAGCGCTGCGAACGGTTCGTCTAGCAGCACCAGCTTGCCGCCCCAATGCACGAACCGGTTGAGCTCGATGGCTTGCCGCTGGCCGCCCGAAAGGTGCTCGACATTGGCGCGCAGCGAGGGAATGCGGGTGCCGGCACTGGCCAGCGCCTTTCCGACGACGGCTTCCATGGCGCGCTCGTCGAGCACGGGAATGCCGAAAACCTGTCTGGTGATTTCGCGGCCCATGAAGAAATTGGCGACCACGTCGACATTGGTGCACAGCGACAGGTCCTGGTAGACGGTCTCGATGCCGGCTGCCTTGGCCTCTGCGGGCGACCGGGCAAGGAACTCCTTGCCCTCGAACAGCATTCGGCCGGAGGTCGGCTCCAGTCCGCCGGCGATAATCTTGACCAGTGTCGATTTGCCGGCGCCGTTGTCGCCCAGCAGCGCCACGACCTCGCCCTTGCCGATCGAGAAGCTGATGCCCTTGAGCGCTTCGATCGCGCCATAGTTCTTGGTGACGTTGTCGAGCACCAGCAGGGGTTCACTCATGCCGCAATCTCCCTGCCTTTGAGAAGGTCGCGCTCGCGTTCGCGTTCGGCCGCGAACATCTGCCCGAAGCGAGGTGACAGCACCCCGGAAACCGCAAGGGCGGCGGCGCCGCGCAGCACGGAATGCTGTCCGCCGCGCGCCACCACAACCCTCGGCGTCGTGCGGTCCTTGCGGGCCGAGACGGAGTTGTGCAGGCCTCCGGCCGAACCAGCCAGCATTTCGAGCAGGTCGGTGGACGCCAGCCCGCCGAGGATGACCGTCTCCGGGTCGAACAGGTTCTCGATGACGGCGACGGCGTTGTGAAAGATCGGTGCGACTTCGGCGACCCAATCCGCCTCGCTGCCGTTCCAGCGCCGGAGCGCCTCGAGCGACAAATATCTTTCGAGGCAGCCGCTGTTGCCGCACGGGCAAGCCTCGCCGCCCGGAATAACGGGAATGTGCCCGATCTCGCCGGCATTTCCCCAGGCGCCGCGCAAGGCGCTGCCGTCATGAATCATGACACCGCCAAGGCCGACGCCGAAATAGAGATAGTAATATTCGGAAAACTGGGCGCCGAGGCCGTAGAGGCGCTCGCCCATGGCGGCTGCTGCCATATCGGTTTCAAAGAAGGCCGGCAATCCGGTGGAGGCCGCCAGCCGTTCGCGCAGCGCTACATCCTTCCAGCCGGTCATGGTGGTCGGCCCCACGAAACTCATGGACTCCACGTCGAATGGGCCGGGCAGGGCCATGCCGACGCCTAGCACCCGTCCGCCAGCCCGTAGTCTGGTCAATTCCACCACCATCGCCCCGATCAGCTCGAAGGCGTGGTCCGGCGTCGCATTTGGCGCCTCGCGGTAGATGCTCTCGATCACGTCGCCGCTCAGATTGATCAAGGCGGCGCTGATACCAAGCGGAGTGATGTGGATGCCGACGGCATAGCCCCCATCGGGGTTGATCCGGAGCGTCGCTGGCGGCAGGCCGCGCCCCTTCGGCTCTTCGCGCAGCGACAGGATGTAGCCCTGATCTTCCAGTTCGCGAACGATGGTCGACACCGTCTGGACGGTGAGGCCGACGCGCCGGGCGATCTCGCCGCGGGCGATCGGTCCATGCAGGCGGATGGACTCAAGCACGATGCGCCGGTTGTACGGCCGCCCGAACTCCTGATTGGTCCCCCGCAGTGCCATGATTGCGCCCCTTAGGAGAGCGCAGCTTTGCATTGCTTATTTATTCAGTCAAATGGAATTCAAAAATAAATTCACGACGAAGTTTTCCAGGGAAGGCCTTCGAGGACGTATTCGGTTCAGGACCTGCTCACACGCCGCCCTGGCTGATTGCCGCCATGTCGAAACCGTTTCAAAGGTGGGCGAACCCCGCGACCGTTGATCCGACAAAGCATGGAGCAAAGATGATCGAATTGCCGTTTGCCCGCGACGAGTACCAACAGCGGCTACGAAAAATCCGCACCGAGATGGCCAAGCGCGGTCTCGAGCTCCTTGTTGTCAACGACGTTGCCAACCAGCATTACATCACCGGCTATGATGGCTGGTCGTTCTATACGCCCCAGGTCGTGCTCGTGCCAATCGAAGAGGTCGAGCCGGTCTGGATCGGGCGCGCCATGGATGCGGCCGGCGGTCTTCTGACAGCCTGGATGAAGCCGGAAAACGTGGTTGGCTTCCCGGAAGACCATGTTCAGCGCGTCGATCGCCATCCGATGGACTGGATCGCAAACTGGATCGTCGCCAGGGGCTGGGGGAGCAGACATATCGGCATCGAACTCGAAGCCTATTATTTCTCCCCCAAGGCGCACGCCCGGCTTGTCGCCGGACTTCCCAACGCAAAATGGCACGATGCCGACCTGCTGGTGAACTGGATCCGCGCGGTCAAATCGGCGCCCGAGATCGCGTATTTGCGCAAGGCATCGACCCTGGCCGAAGCGGCCGTCACGCGGACCTTCGAGGTGATTGCGCCGGGTGTTCGCGAATGCGATGCCATCGCCGCCATCCAGGCGGCGCAGATTGCGGGCAGCCCGGATTTTGCCGGCGACATCACCGCGCTTCCACCGACAATCCTCGGTGGCGAGAATGCCTCGGCGCCGCACATCATGTGGAGCGACAGGCGGTTCGGGGAAAACGAGACGATCGCGCTGGAACTTGCCGGCGTCTGCCGCCGCTATGCCGCCGGCCTCGCCAGGACCATGCAGCTTGGCAAGACGCCGACAAATGTTTCGGACACGGCAAAAGCGGTGATCGAGGGCATGGATGCGGTGCTCGACGCGGTCAGGCCGGGAACATCAGCCGAAGCCGTCGAAGCCGCCTGGCGCAAGGTCATCCAGCGCTACGGACTGAAGAAGGAATCGCGCATCGGCTACTCCATCGGGGTTGCCTATCCGCCGGATTGGGGCGAGCACACGATCAGCCTCAGGCCGGGCGACAAGACCGTGCTTGAACCGGGCAATGTCGTTCATTCCATCCTCGGCATGTGGATGGACGGCTGGGGCATCGAGATCAGCGAGACCATCCTGGTCACCGAAACCGGCCATGAGACCCTGACGAAGTTCCCGCGAGAGATCCATGTCAAATCCTGAGGGTTCGGCCACGGCGGGTGGTGTTGCGAAAACCGTGACGACCGATATCGCCGCCGGAATTCTCGATCGGATGATCGAGGTCCGCCGCCATCTGCACCGCAATCCCGAGCTCTCGAACCAAGAGGCCGGCACGCAGCGTTATCTCAGGCAGATGCTGGTGGATCAGGGCATTGCCGACATTCGCGACGTCGCCGGCTTTGGCCTTGCCGTCGATATTGTCGGCACCGGCAAGCCGTCAAATCGAAAGGTCGCCATTCGCGCCGACATCGATGCCTTGCCGATCGAGGAGGAGTCCGGCGTCGAGTATGCATCGACGAATCCAGGCGTGATGCATGCCTGCGGCCACGACGCCCATGCATCGATGGCTTTCGCGGTCGCCGCGCATCTCCACCAGTCGCGGGACAGTTTTGGCGGTACCGTTCGCCTGATCTTCCAGCCGGCGGAGGAGGACGAACCGTCGGGCGGCAGGCGGGTGGTGGAAGAGGGGCTTCTCGACGATATCGACGCCGCCATCTGCGTCCACGTCGATCCGTACACACCGACCGGCAAGATCGCCGTCGGCTCCGGTCCCTACACTCTGGCCTGCGACACTTTCGATGTGGCCGTCATCGGCTCGGCGTCACACGCGGCAAAACCGCATGAGGGTGTCGATGCGTTGGCCGTGGCTTGCTCCCTGGTGAGCGAATTGCAGAAGATCGTTTCGCGCGAGATCGACCCGTACGATCCGCTGGTGATTTCCGTGACGGCCATCAACGGCGGCAACGCCTACAATGTCACCGCCGGCAAGGTCACGTTGAAAGGCACCATCCGCAGCGGCAGCGATGCAACCCGCGAGCGTGCCTGGCGCCGCATTCGTACGATAGCCGATGGGGTAGCGACCAGCCACGGCGCGCGTGTCGAGGTCGACATCCACAAGGGCGAACCGGGGGTTGTCAACGATGTCGAGATGACTGAACTGATTGCCGCCAGCGCCAAGGCCTGCATCGGTGCCGACAACGTCCTCAACACGCCCGGATGGACGATCGCGGACGACTTTGGCTACTACAGCGAGAAACGTCCTTCGGTCTATTTTCGGCTGGGAATCCGAAACGAGGCGATCGGATCGGTCTTTCCGCTCCATCACGCCCGGTTTCGTGTCGACGAGGCCGCGTTGAAGGTCGGCGCGGCCACCCTGGTTGCGGCAGCGACGGCGTTTCTGTCGATGGAAGCGCCTTAGTCAGCCATCATGATGGTCATCGGCGCATGGGGCAGGAGCCCAGGATCGCTTACAGATACTGGGCGACCTTCTTGCCGACCGTGAGGAAGCGCAAGGGATCGATCGCTTCGCCATTGTGGCGGACTTCGTAGTGCAGATGCGGGCCGGTCGAGCGGCCGCTGCTGCCGGTCTTGCCGATGACGGCGCCGGCGTCCAGTTTCTCGCCGACGGTGACGTCGATCTCGCTGAGATGCCCGTAACGTGTCGCAAAACCATTGCCGTGGTCGACTTCCACCATGCGGCCATAGCCGCCGTTCCAGCCGGCCCTGGTGACGGTGCCGGGCGCGGTGACCTTGGCGGCCATGCCGATCGGCGCCCTGAAATCCATGCCGGAATGCAGTGCTGCGGTGCCGAGGATCGGGTCGGTGCGCACGCCGAACGGGCTGGTGACGGAGTGGCCCGGCGCGGGGTTGGTCAGCGGCAGTTGGCGCGCTTCCTTCTTGAGATGGTCGAGCGCGTCAAGCGCTTCGTCCAACTCCTTGACCTTGCTGTCGAACATCATCGAACTGTCGACCGGGATGAGCGGTCCGCCGACATCGCTGTCGCCCTTGCCGAAGTCGCTGTCGACGGGCAGTCCGGCCGCCTCGAGCGCCTGGGTGATGGCATCGGCGCTCTTGTAGGCATTGTCGGCAAGCGTGCTTATGCGGGTCAGTTGATCGCTCTCGATGGATCTCAGCGATTGGTTGATCGAGACGAAGAGCTTGTCGGCACGATCGGCGGCTGAATCGTTGGGCAGCGGATCGGAGCGGGTCGACCACAGCGAGAACGGCCTTGTGTCGCCGGCCCCGGGATCGGCGCTCAGGCTGGCGACCGCATAATTGCGCGCGGGCTCCTTGATGCTGCCGGTCACTTCGGCGCGTTTGTCCGGCTTCGCAACCGCTGCCGGATATTCGGCCGGCGCTGCGCCGACTTCGCTCTCGGCGCGTTCGAGCAGCGGGCCAAGGCGGCCGTGACGCTGGCTCAGCTGGCTCTGCCGTTCAAGCAGTTCGCTGACCTTGGTTTCCATCAGTTGCTGGTCGAGCAACTGCCGGCTGGTGATGCGGTCGACCTGGGCGCGAAGCGCCGAAATGCGATCTTCATATGCTTGCTGCATGCGCGCCTGACGCGCCGTGGTGGCGCCGATCAAATCGTCGCGCAGCACGAGATAGGAGGTGGCCATGAGGTAGCCTATGGCAATGGCGGCCAGCGCCGAGCCGATAAAGGCCGCCAGCCACGGTCGGATCGTAAAATGCCTGATCTCGTTGCCCCGGGCGATGATGACCGTATGGGGCTCCTTACGTCTGCCGAATACTGCGGACTGACCGGTTGCGTTCACGGGACCAAGCTTTCGTTTACGACACCACGACAGCTTGACTACACATTATTAAGGTTAACAAAGGCTTGCAGCGCCGACTTGTCCGCAGCGGTTGCCCGCCAGGCGTGCGCAAGGTTGTAAGGGAAACCGGGCCGGCCTCGCCGGTAAAATCTCAAAGCGCACGAACGGCCTCAAGCACCTCTTCCGCATGGCCCTTGACGCGGACCTTGCGCCAAATCCTGGCGATCCGCCCGTCGCGGCCGATCAGGAACGTCGCGCGCTCGACCCCCATATACTTGCGGCCATACATCGATTTCTCGACCCACAGATGGTAGGCTTCGATCACCTTGCGCTCCTCGTCGGCGGCGAGGTCGATGGTCAGATTGTACTTCGACTTGAACTTGTCGTGCTTCTTGACGGGGTCGGGCGACAGGCCGATCACCACGGCGCCGGCCTTCTCGAACTCCGGCTTCAGCTGCGAGAAGCTGATCGCCTCCTGCGTGCAGCTTGTTGTGTCGTCCTGCGGATAGAAATAGAGCACGATGGGCTTGCCGGACGATGCGGCAAGGCTGACTGATCCGCCGCCGTCCCGCGGCAGGTCGAATTGCGGCGCGAGATCGCCTACGTCGAGGTCAGCCATACCGATGCCCTTGTTTGAGGTTACGCGCGAAGCCACACCGATATAGTGTCGGACGGGGATTCGTCCACGATCGAGTTCGTACAACGGAAAATTGCGTGGATCAGGAGCGACCGCAGCACGAGAAGATCCGGTTCAGGCGTGATGAGATCACCGACCTGGGGACCTTTCCGTCCGCCTGCCGTGTGCCGCCGCTCGGTCAGGCGTCGATCGGACGCGGTTTTCGCATCCTGTCGCGACTGTTCGCAGGTCTGGTCGCTTTCGTGCTGCTGGCCGCCATGCTCGTTTATCTGGTTGGCGCCTCCGGCATCGGAGCCGACCGGCTTCGCACCGAGGCGGAAACGGCGCTCGAGAAACTGGCGGGCGTCGATGTCAATGTCGCGGTCGGGCCTGCCCGCATCACGCTCGACGGTTCGAGTTTCATCGCGCTTCAGGTCAGCGACGTCAGCTTGAAGACATCGGACGGCAAGCCGATGGCCGATGCCGGCCGCGTGCGCTTCGGCGTGCGTCTGTTCCCGCTGCTGTGGGGGGATGTGCGGCTGACCAGCGCCAGGATCTCGGATGCCCGCATCGTCGTGGCTGCGATGCCGTCCGGCGGCGACTGGACCGCCGGCCTGCGCAATGCGGACGGCCTCATCGATCCGGAGAAGCTGTCCGCCGCGGTGTTCGGAAACATCAACCACGCACTCGATGCCGTGCGGGAGGATTCGCTGCGCCGGATCGACCTTCGCAATGTCGAATTCGTGCTGCCCGAAACCGGAGCGATCAAGCTCGTCAAGCTCACCGACGCCACCGTCGTGCAGTCAGGCCCGGGCGGCATGCAGTTCTCGTCCACGGCGGACATCGACGGCAGGACGGCTACCGTTGCCGCTTCCGCCTCCCGCGATATCGCGGCGCACCGCGTCACGGCACTGGATGCGAGCGTCGATCTGGCCGATACCGGCGACATGGCGGCCGCTGCCGGCAAGCTGGGAACCGTCGCGCTGAAGCTGACGGGATCGGAAGGGTTCGGCGCGAACGCATCGCGGCTGACGGCCGCTTTGTCGTCGACGGGTTCTGTCCTTGATCTCGGCACGCGAGGACTGCTGCCGGCGGACGTCGATATCAATGCGACGCTGGTTGCGGGCAGCAACAAGATCCAGGTCGACAGATTGCTGCTGAAGACCGGCCGCTCGACATTCGATTTCGCCGGGTCGATCGGGCCGAAGCCGGCAAGCGGAGCGGTGGGTGAAGAACCCTCCTATCGCTACGACCTGACCAGCGACGGGTCGTCGCTTGCGCCTTCGGAGTCGCCCGAGCCGGCGCTCACCTTCCTCGCCCGGATTGCCGGGGTCTACAATACGGTGAGCCACAAACTGGTCGCCGAGCAGATCGCGCTCCGGTCCGCCGGCTCCGGCGAGATGCTTGGCACCGCCGCCGTGGCGTTCGTCGACGGCAAAGTGCCGGGGATCAATCTGGCGTTCAACATCCACGACATGCAGGTCTCTCACGTCAAGCAGCTATGGCCGTGGTTTTCGGCGCGCAATGCCCGGCTGTGGGTGCTGGCCAATCTGTTCGGCGGCCGTGTCGTCGACGCCAACCTTCAGTTCCAGGTTGTGCCGGACCGGCTTGGCAACGGCGTGCCGCTTTCGGCCGATGAGGTGTTCGGCCGCTTCCAGATCGAGGGATCGCGCTTCGACACCGCCGGCCGCATCCCGCCGATACGCGACGCGGTCGGTGTCGTCGGTTTCCACGGCAACGATGTCGATATCTCCCTGTCCTCGGGCACCGTCTACATGCCCAGCGGCCGCACCGTGGCGGCCAGCAACGGCACGCTGACGGTCAAGGCGGCCAACCGCCCGCCGGTCGTCGGCGCGCTCGATATCGACGTCGACGGCGAAGCGTCGGCCGTCGCCGAACTCGCATCCTACGAGCCGATCAACGCCATGCGCCATGTCGGCATTCTGCCGGAAGACCTGTCGGGCAGCGTCACCGGCCACGTCAAGGCTGATATTCCGCTGCAGTCGGGCGTCGACAGTTCGAAGCTCGATTGGCTGGTGTCGCTCGACTACACCGGTATGTCCTTGGCCAAGCCCTTCGAGGGCCAGATCGTGACGGATGCCGACGGTTCGATCACGGTCGATCCGGAGAAGGCGGTGATCTCCGCCAAGGCATTGCTGAACGGCATTCCGGCCGAACTCGATCTGGTAGAGCCGCTCAGGGATGACGGGCCGGCGCGCAGCCGCAAGGTGGCTCTGGTGCTTGACGACAAGATCCGCGCCGCCGCCATGCCCGGCCTGAAGCCGCTGCTTGCCGGAACGGTAAAGGTGGCGATCGACAAGAACGGCAGCGGCGACCAGAACGTCTCGGCCGACCTGACCAACGCCAGGCTGGACATTCCCTGGGCGGGCTGGAGCAAGGGGGCAGGGGTCCCCGCCAAGGTCACCTTCGTCATGACCAGGTCCGGCGAGACCATGACGCTGTCCGATTTCGACCTCGACGGAAAGACGTTCTCCGTCGACGGCAGCATCGTGCTGGTCAATGGCGCCTTGTCGTCGGCGCGGTTCAGCAAGGTCACCTTGAACAGGGGCGACGACGTTGCCGTGTCGGTGAAGCGGTCCGGCAAGGGCTATGCGGTCGACATATCGGGCAACGCGCTCGATGCCCGCTCGCTCATCAAGCAGTTCACTTCGGACGTCGACACGGCTACCAAGACCACCGGTTCCGATGCCATTTCCGTCAGCGCCGATGTCGACCGGCTGACCGGTTTCCACGACGAGCAATTGTCCAATCTGAAGCTCGACTACAGCGCGGCCGGCTCGCGGGTGAACGGGCTGAACGTCAGCGCCACGGCCAGTTCAGGTGCGGCCATATCAATCAGCAACACCACCGGCGCCGGCCGGCGCACGCTCAACATGCAGTCCGCCGACGCCGGCGCCATTCTGAGATTCCTCAACATCTACGAGCATATGGAAGGCGGCGCGATCACGCTCGCACTGGCCGGGCCGAGCGACGGATCGCTCAAGGGCAAGGTCGACACCAGCAACTTTTTCGTCGTCAACGAACCGAAACTCGCCTCCATCGTCTCGACCACGCCGGCCGGCGACAACCGCAGCCTCAATCAGGCGGTCAAGGGCAAGCTGGACACATCGCGGGTGAAGTTCGAACGCGGCTACGCCGAGATCGACAAGGGCAGCGGCTATCTGAAACTGGCCAATGGCGTGCTGCGCGGACCGCGCATCGGGACGACGTTCCAGGGCACGCTCTACGACCAGAACAACAACATGGACATGACCGGCACGTTCATGCCGGTCTATGGCCTCAATCGCATCTTCGGCGAACTGCCCATCGTTGGCGCGCTGCTCGGCAATGGTCGCGACCGTGGCCTGATCGGTGTCACTTACCGGCTCAAGGGCAATGCCAACAAGCCGCTGCTGGACATCAATCCGCTGTCGGTGATCGCGCCTGGAATATTCAGGTCGATCTTCGAGTACCGGTGATCGAGTTCAGACTGGCCGCACCAGAATGTGTTTTTTCTTTCCCAAAGACAGCTTTGCGATGTTTTCCGGACTCAAATCCTTTGATGTCACCAGGCGGCGCTCGTCGCTCACCGGCTCGTCGTTCAGGCGCACGGCACCGCCCTGCACATGCCGCCGCGCTTCGCCGTTCGATGCCGCCAGTCCGGCAGTGACCAGCAGCGACAGGATACCGACGCCGGTTTCAAGCGCCGTTTTGTCGACCTCGACGGTCGGTAGCGACTCCGCGAGCGCGCCTTCCTCGAACGTCTTGCGCGCCGTATCGCTGGCTTGCTCGGCGGCTGCACGGCCGTGCAGCAGGGCGGTGATCTCGGTGGCGAGGATCTTCTTGGCCTCATTGATCTCGGATCCGCCGAGCTGTTCGAGCCGCGCCACCTCGTCCAGCGGCAGCGTCGTGTAGAGCTTCAGGAAGCGGGCGACGTCGGCATCCTCGGTGTTGCGCCAGTACTGCCAGAATTCGTAGGGGCTCAGCATCTCCGCATCGAGCCAGACCGCGCCCGAAGCCGACTTGCCCATCTTGGCGCCCGACGAGGTGGTGAGCAGCGGCGTCGTCAGCGCATAGAGCTGCGCATCCTCCATGCGGCGGCCGAGATCGATGCCGTTGATGATATTGCCCCACTGGTCGGAGCCGCCCATCTGCAGGCGGCAGCCGAGACGCTTGTAGAGCTCGACGAAATCATAGGCCTGCAGGATCATGTAGTTGAATTCGAGGAACGACAGCGACTGCTCGCGATCGAGCCGCAACTTGACGGAATCGAACGCCAGCATGCGGTTGACGGAAAAGTGACGGCCGACATCGCGGAGGAAATTGACGTAGTTGATCTCCATCAGCCAGTCGGCGTTGTTGACCATAATGGCGTCGTTCGGACCGCTGCCGAATTTGAGGTAGGGCATGAAGTTGCGGCGGATGCCGGCTAGATTGTCTTCGATGTCCTGCGGGGTCAAAAGCTTGCGCGCCTCGTCCTTGAAGGACGGGTCGCCGATCATCGAGGTGCCGCCGCCCATCAACGCGATCGGCCGATGACCCGTCTGCTGCAGCCAGTGCAGCATCATGATCTGGATCAGCGAGCCGGCGTGCAGGCTCTTGGCGGTGGCGTCGAAGCCGATATAGGCCGTCACCGTCTCCTTGGCGAAGATATTGTCGAGGCTGGCATCATCCGAAGTCTGGTGGATGAAACCGCGCTCGCTCATCGTGCGCAGGAAATCGGATTTGAAGGCGGACATTGTTTCTTTCCCGAAAGCGCCCGGCCGCTGTGGCTCGGATGTGCATGAACGCGGGCGTTTAGCATCCAAGCGCGATCAGCAAAAGTGGTTTCCGGTTTTGCGTCTGATCGCGCGCCAGACAAAGGTCCAGCGATCAGCAAAAGCGGTTTCCTGTTTTGGTGCCCGCGCGGATGGCGTTTGCGAATCCTTGCTTCGTCGTTTGGGCTGGCGTATTGAGGCGCCGCGCAGGGGCAGGGCCTGAGGCGCCGCGACGGGGCCATCCCGCAGATCAGATCCGGAAAGCTCCGCGATGAACAGGAACTATCTCTTTCTCTTTCTGTTCAGCGTGCTGATGACATTCAGCGGACTGGCGAGCCTTCCACCCGTCGACCGGGACGAATCCCGTTTTGTCCAGGCCACCAAGCAGATGGTCGAAACCTCCGACTATGTCGACATCCGTTTTCAGGATGCCTCGCGCTACAAGAAGCCGATCGGCATCTACTGGCTGCAATCGGCGGCCGTGGCGCTGAGCGGCGAGGGGGCGGCGGCGCCGATCTGGGTCTACCGCCTCGTCTCCATGCTTGGCATTGCCTTGGCCGTCGT
The DNA here is from genome assembly GCF_040321265.1 of Mesorhizobium sp. M0491. NCBI lineage: Bacteria > Pseudomonadati > Pseudomonadota > Alphaproteobacteria > Hyphomicrobiales > Phyllobacteriaceae > Mesorhizobium > Mesorhizobium sp. M0491. The sequence continues at coordinate 334,745 of NZ_JAMYRE010000003.1, read as the reverse complement.
CGGCATTGCCTGGACAGGCACCAAGCTGTTCGGGGCCAATGCCGGTCTCGCCGCCGGCCTGATAATGGCGGCTATCTTCGCCACAGCCTTCGAGGGCCGTGACGCCAAGACCGACGCCATGCTGCTGGCCTGCTGCGTGGCGGCGCAAGGCGCGCTCGCCCAGATTTATCTGGCATCGCGCCGCAACGAACCGGTGGCCGCCCATTTGCCGTGGATCTTCTGGGCGGCTCAAGGCCTCGGAATCCTTATCAAGGGGCCGGTGGCTCCGCTCCTGTCGGTGCTGACGGTCGCCGCCCTGTTTGCCTTCGAGCGCGACTGGCGCTGGCTCCTGAAGCTGAAGCTCGTGCGCGGTGTCGCTCTGGTGGTGCTCATCGTGTTGCCCTGGGTGGCCCTCATCACCTGGAAGAGCGGCGGCGCCTTTCTCAGTGATGCCGTCGGCAAGGACATGATGGCCAAGGTCGCCTCGGGCGAGGAATCGCACGGCCTGCCGCCGGGCTTCTACATGCTGACCTATTCCTTGTTCATGTGGCCGTTCGGTCTGATCGCGGTCGGCGCCGGGCTGCAGGCCCTCAACCGTCTGCGCGACGATCCGCGGTTGCGTTTCTGCCTGGCCTGGTACATTCCGTTCTGGCTGGTGTTCGAGCTGATCCCGACCAAGCTGCCGCACTATGTCCTGCCGGCCTATCCCGGCATGGCGCTGCTGATCGGCTGGCTGCTGACCTTGCCGCCGCAGGAGGCGAATGCGCCGCTCAGGCGCTGGCAGGATTGGTTGTGGTGGTCGACCGCATTCGGTCTTGCCGTGGTCAGCCTTGGCCTGGCGGCGGTCTGCGTCGGAGCGCCGATCTACCTCACCGGCACCTTCTCCTGGTGGAGCATTCCGGCCGCCGCGGCAGCACTGGGGGCGGGCTACCTTGCCTTCTCGCGGGAGTTGCAGGTTCCGCTTCCTCGCATCGGCGCCGTCGCGGCTTGCGCGGGCATCACCTATGGGCTGTTGTTCGGCGTCATCGCGCCTTCGCTGAAGCCGATCTGGCTGAGCCCGGCGATCGAGGCGGCGTTCCAGGCCAACAGGCCTTGCGACACCACGGTGCTCGCTTCGGCGGAATATCACGAGCCGAGCCTGGTGTTCCTGGTCGGCACCAAGACCGTCCTGACCGATGTCGATGGCGTCGCCAAGCATCTGCTCGGCGATCCTGCCTGCGCCCTGGCGCTGGCGCAGGTCGGCGACGAGCAGAAACTGAATGGGCTGCTGGCGGCGCAAGGCAAGTCGGCGAACCGCGTTGCCGAGGTCGACGGCCTCAACTATTCATCGGGAGACAAGCTGTCGCTCGGCCTCTATCGTGTAACCCAGTGACGGCTCGCCGATGCCCATGACGGCAACAATGGGGTCGAATTTCCTATGCTGGTGAAATCACGCCCGCCCGTTTCGAGCCTGCTCCTTGGGGTAGGGCGCCGGTCGCTCGACAATTTTCGCGATACGATGCAGATCGCCAAAAGCCGCCTTGCCACCCGTCCGGCCAGATACCCGAACGTTTTGTGGTCGGTCTGGGTGCTGGTCTGGATTTTGCTGACGGCGGCAGCGTTTGTTCGTCTCGACACTCCGGCCGGAATGCTTCACGGCAAGTGGTCGGCGGGATTTGCCCGGACTGCCGACTTTTTCACCCAGTTCGGCCTGGGTGGCTGGTATCTCATTCCGTCGGCGCTTCTGCTTGTCGCCGCGAACCTGACGGATTGGCGAAGCCTCTCCCGGCGCTCGCTGATGCTCCTCTACAACTGGACCTGCCTGGCTTTTCTGGTGCTGTGCGCCACCGGCCTGTCGGGAATCGCCGTCAATGTGCTGAAATATGCGATTGGCCGGGCTCGCCCGCTCTATTACGAGGACTTTGGCGTGCTTACCCTGCACCCCTTCGCTTTCGATGCGCGCTTCGCCGGCTTTCCATCCGGCCATGGTACGACGATGGGCGCAGTGTTCGGGGTCGCTTTGCTGTTGTTTCCGCGGCGCTGGTACATCGCCCTGGCGATCACTGCCTGCATCGCCTCGACCCGTATCTTCGTTGGCGCGCACTATCCCAGCGACACCGTCGCCGGCTTCGGCCTTGGCTGCGGTTTCGCGCTGGCCTGCGGGCTGGTCTTTGCCCGGCTCGGCTTCATCTTCCGGCCGATGCCTTCGGGACTGCCGGTCCGCAAGACAACGTTTTGGCTGATCGGACCGACAAGGAAGGCTGCCTGAGCATCCGAAGTTCAGTTGCCGTCCAGCCCGCCATAGGATCTGACTAGGCCGGCCATGCCGGGCGACTGGTGGTCTTCGCTTTCCAGCCCTTGGGCAACGCCGACGCGATCGGCCACAGGCCGGTTCTGGCTGACCTTCCACTTGCCGTGGATTTCGCTGATCTCGATTTCCAGCCCGATAATGGCTTTGATCTGCGACTGGATGAACGGCTCCGGCGCGTCGGTCACTGCCCAGGGCGCTTGGCGAGCGCCTTCCTGCGACGCCGTCAGATCGGCGATCTGCTGCGCCAGCCAATCCTGGTCATCCATCACCTTGACTGTGCCGCGAACCTGCACGATGGCATAATTCCAGGTCGGCACCACCTTGCCGGTCTCGCGCTTGGTCTCGTACCAGGACGGCGTCACATAGGCATCGCTGCCCTGGAAGACGATCAATACCGGTGAAGCCGGATTGTCGGCCAGCAGGCGCCATTGCGGGTTGGCCCGCGCCAGATGGGCGCGCAGCCTGCCGTTAGGCCCGATTTCCGCGTCGAGCAGGAACGGGACAGCGTTGGCGACCGGCCCATCGGACCCGTTGGAAATCAACAGGCCCAGCGGATGCGTCCGGATCAGCCCGTGCAGGATTTCCGGCCGCGTTTCCCTGAAATGAGGAGGCTCGTACATCGCCGTCCGTTCTTTTCTTGTTTATCTCAGCCGCTTCGGACGCGGATCCGACAATTCGCCGGCCAGCCGGCGGTCGAGATAGTCGGCGCATTCCTCGAGCAGCAGGTCGGCATCGTTGGCGAAGAAATGGTTGGCGCCGGGCAACGTCTTTTGCGTGATGGTGATGCCCTTCTGCGTGTGCAGCTTGTCGACCAGGCCCTGCACATCCTTCGGCGGCGCCACCTTGTCGGCATCGCCATGGATGATCAGGCCCGATGACGGGCAGGGCGCCAGGAACGAGAAATCATAGGTGTTGGGCTGCGGCGCGATCGAGATGAAGCCTTCGATCTCCGGCCGGCGCATCAGAAGCTGCATCCCGATCCAGGAGCCGAAGGAGTAGCCGGCGACCCAGCAGCTCTTGGAATCGGGATGCAGCGACTGCACCCAATCCAGCGCCGCGGCGGCATCCGACAACTCGCCGGTGCCGTGGTCGAATTCGCCCTGACTGCGGCCGATGCCGCGGAAATTGAAGCGCAGCGTGGTGAAATCCCGCTTCTGGAACATGTAGAAGAGGTCGTAGACGATCTTGTTGTTCATCGTGCCGCCGAATTGCGGATGCGGGTGCAGGACGATGGCAATCGGCGCGCTTTTTTCCTTGGAAGGCTGATAGCGACCCTCCAGGCGGCCGGCAGGACCGGTGAAAATGACCTCAGGCATAAAATACTCCACTTGGTAATACGAACGCGCGGTGCCTGGAACGTTTCCTCTGGCCTTGACGCAGGGCGAGCGTCTTCTTAGAAGCTAGTTTAGAATTGTTCAAAACTGGGTGGCAAGACATCGAGCCCGGCCACCCGCGCCGCAAGCCGCGTAAATAGGACGGCTCGCCTTGGAATTTCAAGGAAATAACGCCATACGACATCGGAATGGCTTCTGACGGGACTTGACGGACGAAAATGGCCGCAAAACGCGCCTATCTCGATTATAATGCCAGTGCGCCGCTGCTTGCCGCGGCCCGCGAGGCTATGGTCGCGGCGCTTGACGTCGCCGCCAATCCGTCATCGGTTCACGCCGAGGGGCGTGCGGCCCGCCGCCTGATCGAGACCGCCAGGCGTGACGTGGCGGCGCTCGTCAACGCCAAGGCGGAGCATATCGTGTTCACCTCCGGTGCGACGGAAGCAGCCTCGACGCTGCTGTCACCAGACTGGCGGATGGGGCGCGGCACCGTGCGCATGAGCCGGCTTTACGTGTCCGAGGCCGATCATCCCTGCCTGTTGAATGGCGGACACTTCCCGGCAGCGCAGGTTACCCGGATCGGTGTCGACGCCAACGGCATCGCCGATCTCGGCGCCTTGGCATCGGTGCTCGGCGGTCATGACAAGAGCGAAGGCCTGCCGCTGGTCGCCATCCACACCGCCAACAACGAAACCGGCGTCATCCAGCCGATCGATCGCATCGCCGGGATTGTCAAGGCGGCGGGCGGTATCCTCATTGTCGACACCGTGCAGGCCGCCGGGCGTGTTTCGATCGATCTATCAGCTGGTTACGCCGATTATCTGATTCTGTCCTCGCACAAGATCGGCGGTCCCAAGGGCGTCGGCGCCATGGTCGCGGCTTCGGATCTGATGATGCCGAAGCCGCTGGTCACTGGCGGTGGCCAGGAAAAGGGCCATCGCGGCGGCACTGAAAACCTCGCTGCCATTGCCGGTTTTGGCGCGGCCGCCCGCGAGGCCCTTGCCGGATTGCCGGCCATGGATGCGGTGCGCCGGCGCCGCGACGAGATCGAGGCCATCGTGAAAACGCTGGTGCCGGACGCGGAAATCTTCGGAACCGGTGCGCCAAGGCTTGCCAATACGGCATTCTTCGCTATTGCGGGCGTCAAAGCCGAAACCGCGCAGATCGCCTTCGATCTGGCCGGTGTGGCGCTGTCGGCCGGCTCTGCCTGTTCGTCTGGCAAGGTCGGACCGAGCCATGTGCTGAAAGCCATGGGATACGGCGACAGTCTCGGCGCCTTGCGGGTGTCCATCGGACCGGCGACCGGCGCGGAAGACGTTGAGCTTTTCCGCACCGCGCTTGCGGGTATTGCCGCACGTAGGGCGGATAGAGAACGGGCCGCGTAGCGGTTGGACGAATTTGGGCCTTTCGGCCTGGTAGAGCCGTGCGTTTCATGCTGGCCGGGTGAATTCCCGGTCGAAGCGCACTATATTAAACTTACGCCGCCGCGAGCACCTCTTGGGGTTCGGTTTTGGCGGTGCCATAGTTTGAAAACTGTCGGGCCTTGACCCCGGCGTGGATGGAGAACGCATATGCCTGCTGTGCAGGACACGATCGATCGGGTCCGAAAGATCGACGTCGACCAATACAAATACGGATTCCAGACCGAAATCGCGATGGACAAGGCCCCCAAGGGCCTCAGCGAAGACATCATCCGTTTCATTTCGGCCAAGAAGGACGAGCCGTCCTGGATGCTGGAATGGCGTCTGGAAGCGTATCGCCGCTGGCTGACGCTTGACGAGCCGACCTGGGCGCGCGTCCACTATCCGAAGATCGATTTCCAGGACATCTATTTCTATGCGGCGCCCAAGAGCACGCCCGGCCCGACCTCGCTCAGCGATGTCGATCCCGAACTCTTGAAGGTCTACGAAAAGCTCGGCATTCCGCTGCGGGAGCAGGAAATCCTTGCCGGTGTGCAGAAGACCGATGCCTCGGAGCTCGAGGAGGTCAGCGATAACGTCTACAAGTCGGGCCGCGTCGCTGTCGACGCCGTGTTCGATTCCGTCTCGGTCGTCACCACTTTCAAGAAGGAGCTGGCGCAGGCCGGCGTCATTTTCTGTTCGATCTCGGAAGCCATCCGCGAGCATCCGGAACTGGTGAAAAAGTATCTCGGCTCGGTCGTGCCGACCTCCGACAATTACTACGCCACGCTGAATTCGGCTGTCTTCACCGACGGCTCGTTCGTCTTCGTGCCCAAGGGCGTGCGCTGCCCGATGGAGCTGTCGACCTATTTCCGCATGAACGAGAAGAACACCGGCCAGTTCGAGCGCACGCTGATCATCGCCGAGGAGAGGGCCTACGTCTCCTATCTCGAGGGCTGCACGGCGCCGCAGCGCGACGAGAACCAGTTGCACGCCGCGGTGGTCGAACTGGTGGCGCTCGACGATGCCGAGATCAAATATTCGACGGTGCAGAACTGGTATCCCGGCGACGCCGAGGGCAAGGGCGGCATCTACAACTTCGTCACCAAGCGCGGCGACTGCCGTGGCGACCGCTCCAAGATTTCGTGGACGCAGGTCGAGACCGGCTCGGCGATCACCTGGAAATATCCGAGCTGCATCCTGCGCGGCGACGATTCCCAAGGCGAGTTCTATTCGATCGCCGTGTCGAACGGCTATCAGCAGGTCGACAGCGGCACCAAGATGATCCATCTCGGCAAGAACACGTCGAGCCGCATCATCTCCAAGGGCATCGCCGCCGGCTTCTCGCAGAACACCTATCGCGGCCAGGTCTCGGCGCATCGCAAGGCGACCAACGCCCGCAACTTCACCAACTGCGACAGTCTGCTGATCGGCGACCAGTGCGGCGCGCACACCGTGCCCTACATGGAAGCCAAGAATTCGACGGCGCAGTTCGAGCACGAAGCGACGACGTCGAAGATTTCCGAGGACCAGAAATTCTACGTCATGCAGCGCGGCATTCCCGAAGAGGAAGCGATCGCGCTGATCGTCAACGGCTTCGTCAAGGACGTCATCCAGCAACTGCCGATGGAATTCGCGGTCGAAGCGCAGAAGCTGATCGGTATTTCGCTGGAAGGTAGCGTTGGGTAACTGAGAAAATGCTGAAGGCCTTCGGAAACGTATTGGTAGGCTCATTGGCGATAGCGCTGTTTCTGGCGATCGCAGGCGCGGTGGTGGCGCTTTTTGGTTCTATCTGGGGTTTTTCGGGTTTGAAGCAGGCTGGCGCCTTTGTTTCCGCCATGGGTGCTTTTTGCTTTTTTGCTGCCCTTGTTCTGTTCCGTTACATTGGCCGGATGAAACCGAGGACACCGAGCAGAGCTGATGGCGGGAGCGTGGGGTGACAAAGCCGCCCAAACGCGAATCCACAGAAAAGCACGTCTATCTGCGGGATCGGATGAACGGTTGGTCTGCGGGTCTGGAACTGGCGTTGTGGTTGGGCGCGATGGGCGTTGCTTGGCTCGTCGCCGCCTATTCGCCGGATGGCTTTTGGCCCGGGCTTTGGGAAGCCCTGAAGCAGTTGTTAAATCGAGTTTAGCCGGGCAGACGGCTACGGACAGGACGAATAGAAATGCTTGAAATCAGAAACCTGCACGCCCGCATCGTCGATGACGGCACCGAAATCATCCGCGGCTTGACCCTGACGGTGCAAGCCGGCGAGGTCGCCGCGATCATGGGGCCGAACGGCTCGGGAAAATCGACGCTGTCCTACATTCTCGCCGGCCGCGAGGACTATGAAGTGACCGAAGGCGACATCCTCTACAACGGCCAGTCGATCCTCGAAATGGATCCGGCCGAGCGCGCCACGTCAGGCATCTTCCTCGCCTTCCAGTATCCGATGGAGATACCGGGCGTCGCGACCATGGAATTCCTGAAAGTGGCGATGAACGAGCAGCGCAAGGCACGTGGCGAGGAGCCGCTGAAGATCCCGGAATTCCTGAAGCGCGTGAAGGAAGCCGCCGCCTCGCTCAGCATGGACATGGCGATGCTCAAGCGGCCGCTCAATGTCGGCTTCTCCGGCGGCGAGAAGAAGCGCGCCGAGATCCTGCAGATGAAGCTGCTGGAGCCGAAATTGTGCGTGCTCGACGAGACCGATTCCGGCCTCGACATCGATGCGCTGAAGATCGTGTCCGACGGCGTCAACGCGCTGCGCGCGCCGGACCGGGCGTTCCTGGTCATCACCCACTACCAGCGCCTGCTTGAGCACATCGTGCCCGACACCGTGCACGTGCTCTACAAAGGCCAGGTCATCAAGTCAGGCGACAAGTCGCTGGCGCTCGATTTGGAAGCCAATGGCTATGCCGGCGTGATCGGCGAAGCAGCGTGAGATGCCAGAGGGCAGTTTGATGAATATGCACGCACAACCGCAGCGAACACCGGCCGAGACAGCGTTGATCGACGCGTTCGGCGACCGATTGTCGCTGCTGCCGGGCGACGGCGCGGTGATGCTGAAGCGCGACGACGCCATCGAGACGATCAAGCACGGCCTGCCGACGCGGCGTGTCGAATCCTGGCACTATACCGACCTGCGCCGGTTGCTGAATACCGTGCCGGACTTCGACCCGGCCGCCATGGCCAAAGCCATCGCACCGATCGTCGAAGGTTCCGCCGTGGTGTCGATCCTGAACGGCAAGTCCGACGCCAAGGTGCCTGTCCTTGAAGGCGTCACCTTCCAGCGCCTTTCGGAAAAGCTGATCGACGGCAGCATCGCACCGGGGCTCGATCCCTATGGCAGCGACGACGCGATCGGCGCGCTGAACACGGCTTTCGTCGCCGACGGGTATTTTGTCGACATCGCCGATGGTGTGGAACTTGAAAAGCCGATCGAACTGCAGAACCTGCAGGCTGGCGGCCAGACGCATGTGCGCCTGCCCGTGCGCGTCGGCGCCAGCGCCAAGGCCGTCATCGTCGAACGGCAGACGGGTGATGGCGCTGCCTTGAGCAGCTCGGTAAGTCAGATCGTGCTCGACGAGGGCGCCGAGGTAACGTGGCTGGTCGTCCAGGAGCAGCCGGAAACGGCGACGCATCTGGCGCAGTTCAAGGCCCATATCGGCAAGAATGCGAAACTGACGCTGTTCGTCATGAACGCCGGCGGCAAGCTCGTGCGCCAGGAGATCATGGTCAGGACGACTGGCGAAGGCGCCGATTTCAAGCTTCGCGGCATCAACCTGCTGGCCGGCGACACCCACACCGACGTGACCATGGTGCTCGACCACGCCGTGCCGCACACGACCTCTACGGAAGTGATCCGCAATGTGGTGACGGGCAAGGCGCGCGGTGTGTTCCAGGGCCGCATCAACGTCCATCAATATGCGCAGAAGACCAACGCGAAGATGGCCTGCAACACGCTGTTGCTGTCGGACGATGGCGAGTTCTCGACCAAGCCCGAGCTTGAAATCTTCGCCGACGACGTGATTTGCGGCCACGGCGCGACGGTGACCGAGATCGACCACAACCATCTGTTCTACCTGATGGCGCGCGGCGTCGACGAGAAAAGCGCGCGGGGGTTGCTCGTGAAGGCCTTCGTCGCGGAGGTGATCGAGGAACTGGACGACGAGGCGATCGTCGAGGCGCTGGAAGCGCGGCTCGACGACTGGTTCGTGGCACACGGGTGACCTGATGAACGCTCCAGGCAAGATCGGAGATTTCTACGACGTCGAAGCGATCCGCCGCGATTTCCCGATCCTGTCGCGGGAAGTCTATGGCAAGCCGCTGGTCTATCTCGACAATGGCGCCTCGGCACAGAAGCCGCAGGCGGTGCTCGACGCCATCCAGCACGCCTATTCTCAGGAATATGCCAACGTCCATCGCGGCCTGCACTTCCTCTCCAATGCGGCGACCGACGCATATGAAAAGGCGCGGGAAACGGTGCGCCGTTTCCTCAATGCGCCGAGCACCGACAACATCGTCTTCACCTCGAACACGACGTCGGCCATCAATACCGTCGCCTATGGCTATGGCATGCCCAACATCGGCGAGGGCGACGAGATCGTGCTGTCGATCATGGAGCACCACTCTAACATCGTTCCCTGGCATTTCATCCGCGAGCGGCAGGGCGCGAAACTCGTTTGGGTGCCGGTCGACGATCTCGGCGTCTTCCACATCGAGGAATTCGAGAAGCGGTTGACCGATCGCACCAAGCTGATCGCCATCACGCAGATGTCGAATGCGCTGGGCACGGTGACGCCGATCAAGGAGATCGTGCGCATTGCGCATTCGCGTGGAATTCCCGTGCTGGTCGACGGCAGCCAGAGCGCCGTGCATATGCCGATCGATGTGCAGGATCTCGACTGCGACTTCTTCGTCTTCACCGGCCACAAGGTCTACGGCCCCTCGGGCATCGGCGTGCTCTACGGCAAGAAGGACATTCTCGCTGGCATGCGGCCCTTCATGGGCGGCGGCGAGATGATCGAGGAGGTGACGGAAGACATCGTCACCTACAACGAGCCGCCCCACCGTTTCGAAGCCGGCACGCCGCCGATCGTCCAGGCGATCGGGCTGGGTGCTGCGCTCGACTATATGGAAAAAATCGGCCGCGAGCGCATCGCCGCGCATGAGGAAGATCTCAAGAATTACGCGCATGAGCGGCTGCGCGCCATCAATTCGCTGCGCATCTTCGGCGATGCGCCTGGCAAGGGCGCCATCATCTCGTTTGAACTGCAAGGCATTCATGCGCATGACGTGTCGATGGTGATCGACAGGCAGGGCGTTGCTGTCCGCGCCGGCACCCATTGCGCCCAGCCGCTGTTGAAACGGTTCGGCGTAACCTCCACATGCAGGGCATCGTTCGGCATGTATAATACCAGGGCCGAAGTCGACGCTTTGGCCGAGGCGCTCGAAAAAGCGCGCAAATTCTTCGGATGATGATTTTTTTGGGTGACGACCATGGATGATGCAAGCATCGCTGCCGAGACCATTCCGGAAACCGCGCCCAATGCGCTGGTTTCGGGATCGGCCATTCCAGCCGACGAGCTGGCGCGGCTGACCGACGACATCGTCTCGGCGCTGAAGACCGTCTACGATCCGGAAATCCCAGCCGATATCTACGAGCTCGGCCTGATCTACAAGATCGACATCGAGGACAATCGCTCGGTCAAGATCGACATGACGCTGACCGCTCCGGGCTGCCCGGTCGCCGGCGAAATGCCCGGCTGGGTGGAGAATGCCGTCGGCGCCGTCGAAGGCGTGTCCGGCGTCGAGGTCAACATGACTTTCGACCCGCCATGGTCGGCCGACCGCATGTCGGAAGAGGCGCAGGTGGCGGTGGGTTGGTACTAGCCCGACAGAGGCTGGTGCACTTGCGCCAGGGATAAAACTTCACCATTTTAGGTGAGGAATCATTCGGCAGGCCTTGAACCTGCATGGAATGGAAGGAAAAAGAATGGGACGCTTCGCCGTCATCACGATGACCGAAAAGGCCGCCGACCGGGTGCGCGAGATCGTCGCCACCCGCGACAACGCGCACGGCATCCGCCTCGGCATCAAGAAGGGCGGCTGCGCCGGCATGGAATATACGGTCGATCTGGTGACCGAGCCCAACACCAAGGACGACCATATCGAGCGCGATGGCGCGCATGTCTATGTGGCGCCCGAGGCAGCGCTATTCCTGTTCGGCACCGAGATGGATTTCGAGCAGACGACGCTTCGCACCGGCTTCACATTCCGCAATCCGAATCAGAGTTCGGCCTGCGGCTGCGGTGAGTCCGTCGAGTTGAAGCCGGCGGACCTCAAGGCGCTGGCAGAAGCACGCGCCTCGGCCTGATCTTCCAGCCCCGTAAGCGGCAGGGGTGATCGCATATGACTGGCTTGCGCTCTACGAATACCCCCACCCTTAATCCCTCCCCACAAGGGGGAGGGAGACTCGGTAGGCGCTGATTCCGCAAATCCCCGAGGTTTCGACGCCAAAAGGATGGCGCGCGGCAGCGTTCCCTCCCCCTTGTGGGGAGGGTTAGGGTGGGGGTCCTCTTCGTAAAAACCCATATGCAATCGCCCCGCCGTAAACGAGGTGAAGGACGCTAATCCACCCACATGCCCGTCCGCTTGTGCCAGTCGACGATCGATTCCTCGGGATAGACGTCGAAGACCTTGTCATGCTTGCCAACCTCCGGCTCCACCCAGTTCGCCTTGTATTTCAGCATCAGGTGCACCTTGCTTGGCGGAATGGGTAAATCGCTGTCGACCGCCGAGGCGAAGGGATGCACCAGTTCCGGCCATGTCGGGTCGTAGAGCCAAAGGGCCGCCCCGCATTTCTTGCAGAAATTGCGCTCGCCGGTCGAGATTTCGCAATGCGGATGCTCGTCATCCTCGATCTCCGCCCGAAAGACGCCGAGGCTGCGCTTGCCCCTGATGTTCAGTGTTTCGTTGTCCGCACCGAGATTGATGGCAAACCCGCCACCGCCCTGCTGCTTGCGGCAGATCGAACAGTAGCACAGCATGAATGGCGCCGGCGTGTGGCTCTCCACCTCGAAACGCACGGCATTGCAGCGGCAGGACCCTTTGAGCAGGACGGGCATGGCGGGAAACTCCGATCGACCTCACACAACCTGTCAGCATGATTTTGGTTGCGGCGATGACAAGGCCAAACGCCGGTGACATGATCGCGGCATGGACAATGAACGCATCGCCGAACTGTTCGAGGGCCTCGGCCCTGTCAGCATCCGCAAACTGTTCGGCGGCAAGGGCATCTATTTCGACGGTGTCATCGTCGCCATCGTGCTGCGCGGTGAGTTGATGCTGAAGGCCGACGAGCAAAGCGCGCCCGAGTTCGAGGCCGCCGGCTGCACGCAATGGACCTATACCGGCTCGCGCCACGGCAAGCTGGTCGCCATGCCCTACTGGGGCGTTCCCGACAGCGCTTTCGATGATCCCGACGAGATGGCGGCCTGGGTACGGCGGGCGTATGCGGCTGGACGGCGGGCGGGGAAGTGATGCCAGCCTTGGGACGGTCGAGGGACACCACCCCCCTCTGGCCTGCCGGCCATCTCCCCCGCAAGGGGGGAGATTGGCGGTTTCACCGTCTGCCTGCTTTTTTCAACGTTGAAGATTGGCAGAGGCGTTGACGACATTCGATCTCCCCCCTTGCGGGGGAGATGTCCGGCAGGACAGAGGGGGGTGCTGTCCCGCCGACGTTGGCCTACAACGCCTTCGCAATCCGTGCCGCCAGCCGCGCGTTGTTTTCCACCAGCGCGATGTTGGTCTTGAGGCTCCTGCCGCCGGTCAGTTCGAGGATTTTCGACAGCAGGAAGGGTGTCACCGCCTTGCCGGTCACGTTGAGCGCTTCTGCGGCCTTCTGCGCGGCGTCGATATAGCCCGCCATCTCCTCAGCCGGGATTTCATGGTTTTCCGGCACAGGATTGGCGATCAGCATGCCGCCGGCGAGTCCCAGCGCTGCCCTCGTCTGGTAGAAATGCGCGATCTCTTCCGGCTCGTGCAAGGTCAGCGGCGCGCGGAACGGCGACTGCCGCGACCAGAAGGCGGGCATCGTCTCGCAGCCAAGGCCGATCACCGGCACGCCGCGCGTCTCCAGCACCTCCAGCGTCTTTTCGATGTCGAGGATGGCCTTGGCGCCGGCCGAGACGACGATGACCGGGGTGCGCGCCAGCTCGTCGAGATCGGCGGAAATGTCAAAACTCTTTTCGGCGCCCTTGTGCACGCCGCCGATGCCGCCGGTGGCGAACACTTTTATGCCGACCATATGCGCCGCGATCATCGTGGCGGCGACCGTGGTGCCACCGGTGCGCCCTTGCGCCACGGCAAAACCGAGATCGGCGCGCGACAGTTTCATGGCGTCGCCCGTCATCGCCAGCGATTCGCGCTCGCCGTCCGAAAGCCCGATCTTTATGCGGCCGCCAACCACGGCGATGGTCGCCGGCACGGCGCCGCCGTCGGTGATGATCTTTTCGACATCGGCCGCCATGGCGCCATTGTCGGGGTAGGGCATGCCATGGGTGATGATGGTGCTTTCCAGCGCCACCACCGGCCGCCCGGCAGCCAGGGCCTGCGCCACCGGCGCGTGGATGTCGATGAAGGGGCGGGCGGTCTCAGGGGTCATCAGGGTCTCCAATCCGGAATGCAGCGCGTCCGTCGGGACATCAGGCAACATCGTGGCACTATGAATTTGCCGGTCTCATGCCACTTCCCTGGCATCCGGCACAAGAGCCAATGCCTCAGTGAAATCAGCCGCGGTGAACTCCGGAACGGCGTTGGCGCTTTCGATGGCAAGCGTCGCCCCGGCAATGCCTTCGCGCAGTGCTGACCGCAGGGGCAGTCCGCGCAGCAAAGCAGCGACCGTTGCGCCCGCCAGGGCATCGCCGGCCCCGGTGACGTCAGCGACCTTTCTTGGCGGCGGCGGCAGGATCGAGAAGGCGCCGGCTTCATCGAAGCCCAGCATGGGCTCGCTGCCCGCCGTCACCACGCCGCTGACGAGGCCGCTGCATCGCAACCCGTCGACGACCTCGCGCTCCGTGGCAGTCGCGGCGACGCCGGCCAGCACCATGGCCTCGCGCCGGTTCATGAAGACGAGCGAGAGCTCCTTCAGCACCGGTATCAGCCGCGTTACCTTGGCAGGCGAAATTGCAATGGCGAAAACCGGCTTGCCCGTGGCGAGCGCGACCAGCCGTTCCAGCGCCGAAGAGGGCAGGTTGGCGTCGCACAGGATCGCATCGGCGGCAGCGATCACCTCCCGCACCTTGGAGCGCCTGATCTGCTTGGGAAACGCCAAATCATAGAGCGCCATGTCGGCAAAGCCGACGATCAGCTCGCCTTCGCTGTCGATCAGCGCCGTGTAGCTCGGTGTCGTGCGGTCGAGGAAGACCGCCGACAGGTCGGTAATGCCTGCCTCGGCAATGGCTCGCGAAACGGTGTCGGCAGCGGCATCGCCGCCGCGAACCGATATGAGCGACGCGGAGACGCCGCGCCGCACCGCACTGCGCAAAGCGTTGAAGACCCCGCCGCCGACATCCTCGCGCATCGTGCCGGGATTGGAGGCAGCCGGCACGTAAGCGCCGGACACCTGGCCGCGCCGGTCGATATGGGCGCCGCCTACGGCCAGTATTTTCGCGGATTTCAGCATGCCGGCGATATGACCTTTGTTATTCCAGCCGCACAAGCGCTAGGCTGTGCAACGGAGCTTCGCATGCAAGGCGGCGATTCGGCAGATCGAAACAACCGAGCCGTCTGGCCCAACGTGTGGTGCATCCCTGATCGAATCCTTGGACAAAAAAAGAACAAATCCGGATATTGTTTGTTTTTCAGATATTTGACCCCTCTTGCCAAATGAGAACAAAAAAGGTACAAATAGGCAGGGATTACGGATTGTCCGGCCTTCATTGACGACCAAGGGGTGATGTATCATGGCTCAGAATTCTTTGCGGCTGGTAGAGGACAAGGCAGTGGACAAATCAAAGGCTCTGGATGCGGCGCTGTCGCAGATCGAGCGGGCTTTCGGCAAGGGCTCGATCATGCGGCTCGGCGCCAACGATCAGGTCGTCGAGATCGAAACGGTGCCGACCGGCTCGCTTGGCCTAGACATCGCGCTTGGTGTTGGTGGCTTGCCGCGCGGCCGCATCATCGAGATCTACGGGCCGGAAAGCTCGGGCAAGACGACGTTGGCGCTGCACACCGTTGCGGAAGCCCAGAAGAAGGGCGGCATCTGCGCCTTCGTCGATGCCGAGCATGCGCTCGATCCGGTCTATGCCCGCAAGCTTGGCGTTGATCTCGAAAACCTCCTGATCTCGCAGCCCGACACCGGTGAGCAGGCGCTGGAAATCTGCGACACGCTGGTGCGCTCCGGCGCCATCGACGTGCTGGTGGTCGATTCGGTCGCGGCGCTGACGCCACGCGCCGAAATTGAAGGTGAGATGGGCGATTCGCTGCCCGGCCTGCAGGCCCGCTTGATGAGCCAGGCGCTGCGCAAGCTGACCGCGTCGATCTCGCGCTCCAACACCATGGTCATCTTCATCAACCAGATCCGCATGAAGATCGGCGTCATGTTTGGTTCGCCCGAGACCACGACGGGCGGCAACGCGCTGAAATTCTACGCTTCGGTGCGTCTTGACATCCGCCGCATCGGCTCGATCAAGGACCGCGACGAGGTTGTCGGCAACCAGACCCGCGTCAAGGTGGTCAAGAACAAGCTGGCGCCGCCCTTCAAGGTGGTCGAATTCGACATCATGTTTGGTGAGGGCGTGTCCAAAACCGGCGAACTGGTCGATCTCGGGGTCAAGGCCGGTATTGTCGAGAAGTCTGGCGCCTGGTTTTCTTATAATTCGCAGCGTCTCGGCCAGGGCCGCGAAAATGCCAAGCTGTTCCTGCGTGACAATCCCGACACGGCACGCGAGATCGAGTTGTCGATCAGGCAGAATGCCGGGCTGATCGCCGAGAAATTCCTCGAGAATGGCGGCCCTGAGCGCGGCGAAGACGACGGTTTCGAGGAAGAATCCGGCGCCATGTAACAGCTTCGTGCGCGATGCCGGCCGGAGTTCGGCCATAATCGCGTTCTATTATCTCAGGCTTATGTAATTGAGTTCCGCGTTATTGCGTTTCGAAACCGCCGGCCCAGTGCCGGCGGTTTTGCGTTTTGGCGGCGAAAACAGGCCGGTTCGAATGGCCGGCAAAGGCCGTGGATTGGACCAATTCCGTGTTTCTGGACAGGGTGAGGCGCGGCGGCTAAAAGGCCAAGTCCTAATCTTCTAAAAACGCAGAGCCCATTTCCGCCGGTTTGCCGGCGGCTCTTCCGAAAAGGCAGCATTCATGAGTGGCGTGAACGAGATCCGGTCGACATTTCTCGACTACTTCCGCAAGGAGGGTCACGAGATCGTCGCGTCGAGCCCGCTGGTGCCGCGCAACGATCCGACACTGATGTTCACCAACGCCGGCATGGTGCAGTTCAAGAATGTCTTCACCGGTTTGGAGAAGCGGCCCTATTCGCGCGCGTCGACCGCCCAGAAGAGCGTGCGCGCCGGCGGCAAGCACAACGATCTCGACAATGTCGGCTACACGGCACGCCATCTGACCTTCTTCGAGATGCTCGGCAATTTCTCCTTCGGCGACTATTTCAAGGAGCGCGCCATCGAGCTTGCCTGGAACCTGATCACCAGGGAGTTCGGGCTGAACAAGGACAAGCTGCTGGTCACCGTCTATCACACGGACGACGAGGCGGCCGGTTTCTGGAAGAAGATCGCCGGGTTTTCCGACGACCGCATCATTCGCATCGCGACATCGGACAATTTCTGGGCGATGGGCGATACCGGACCCTGCGGGCCGTGCTCGGAGATCTTCATCGACCGCGGCGAGCACATCTGGGGTGGTCCTCCCGGCAGCCCGGAGGAAGATGGCGACCGTTTCCTGGAATTCTGGAACCTGGTGTTCATGCAGTATGAACAGGTGACGAAGGAGGAGCGGATCGACCTGCCGCGCCCCTCGATCGACACCGGCATGGGCCTGGAGCGCATGGCGTCCATCCTGCAAGGGGTGGAAAGCGTCTTCGAGACCGATCTGTTCCGCCACCTGATAGACGCCGCCTCGTCCGCGATCGGGCATGGTCCCGACAAGGAGACTGTCGCGTCCTACCGGGTCATTGCCGATCATCTGCGCTCGTCCTCCTTCCTGGTCGCCGATGGCGTGCTGCCTTCGAACGAAGGCCGTGGCTATGTCCTGCGTCGCATCATGCGCCGCGCCATGCGTCATGCGCAGTTGCTCGGTGCCAACGAACCGCTGATGTGGAAGCTGGTGCCGGCGCTGGTGCGCGAAATGGGTCAGGCCTATCCGGAACTGCTGCGCGGCGAACAGTTGATCACCGAGACGCTGAAGCTCGAGGAGACCAGGTTTCGCAAGACGCTGGTGCGCGGCCTCGGCCTGCTTTCGGAGGCGACCGAAACGCTTCATGCCGGCGACATGCTGGACGGCGAGACGGCCTTCAAGCTCTACGACACCTATGGCTTCCCGCTCGATCTGACGCAGGACGCGCTGCGCCAGCGCAGCATCTCTGTCGATCTTGCCGGCTTTACCAATGCGATGGAGCAGCAGAAGGCCGAGGCGCGCAAGCACTGGGCTGGGTCCGGCGACGCGGCGACCGAGACCATCTGGTTCTCCGTGCGCGAGAAGGCCGGCGCCACCGAGTTCCTCGGATATGAGACTGAAGCTGCCGAAGGCATCATCCAGGCGCTGGTCAGGGACGGCAAGACCGTCGACAGCGCCGGCAAGGGTGACGCAGTGGCGATCGTCGTCAACCAGACGCCGTTCTATGCCGAGTCCGGCGGCCAGATGGGCGACACCGGCGTTATTTCAGGCGAGGGCTTCTCGATCGAGGTTTCCGACACGCAGAAGAAGGCCGATGGGCTGTTCGTCCATGTCGGCAAGGTGGCCAGCGGCACGGTCAAGACCGGCACCGCCGTCGAGCTCAAAGTGGACCATGCGCGCCGCTCCAGGTTGCGCGCCAACCATTCCGCGACGCATCTGATCCACGAGGCTCTGCGCGAGGTGCTGGGCAGCCATGTCGCGCAGAAGGGCTCGCTGGTGGCGCCCGAGCGCCTGCGCTTCGACATCTCGCACAACAAACCCATTTCATCAGAGGACCTCGAAGAGGTCGAGCGCATGGCCAACGAGATCGTCGTGCAGAACAGCCCGGTGTCCACGCGCCTGATGTCGGTCGACGATGCCATTGCCGAAGGCGCCATGGCGCTGTTTGGCGAGAAGTATGGTGACGAAGTGCGCGTCGTGTCCATGGGCACCGGGGTGCACGGCGCCAAGGCCAACCGGCCCTATTCGGTCGAGCTCTGCGGTGGCACGCATGTCCGGGCGACCGGCGATATCGGCCTGGTGCGTGTCGTGTCGGACAGCGCGGTCGCCGCCGGCGTGCGCCGCATCGAGGCGCTGACCGGCGAAGCCGCGCGCAAACATCTCGACGAGCAGGACCGGCGTTTGAAGGCGACGGCGGCCGTGCTCAAGATTTCGCCGGCCGATGTGCCGGCGCGCGTCGAGACGCTGCTCGAAGAGCGCAAGAAGCTCGAGAAGGAATTGACCGAGGCGCGCAAGAAGCTGGCGCTGGGCGGGGGATCGTCAGCCGATGCTCCAGCCGCCAATGAGACGGTCGCCGGTGTCGGCTTCCTCGGCAAGACGGTCTCCGGTGTCTCGCCGAAGGATTTGAAGCCGCTGGCCGATGCCGGCAAGAGCTCGCTCGGCTCCGGCGTCGTCGTCTTCGTCGGCGCCGGCGAAGACAACAAGGCAAGCGTCGTGGTGGCCGTCACCGACGACCTCATCGGCCGCTTCAGCGCCGTCGACCTTGTCCGCGTGGCCTCCGCCGCATTGGGCGGGCAGGGCGGCGGCGGGCGGCCCGACATGGCCCAGGCCGGTGGCCCCGACGCTTCCAAGGCCGATGATGCGATTGCAGCGGTGAGGGCGGCACTCGAAGCGGCGTAGGCAAGTGGGTTGAATTATAGCAACGGTTGGAGGGCCAGCGCCCCCCTCTGTCCTGCCGGACATTTCCCGCACTTGGGGGGAGATCGGACGTCGCGTCGGCTTTCGCCAATCTACCGCGTGGAAATACGACCGCGCCGGAATAGGCGCCTTAGCGGACGCTGCCAATCTCCCCACTCGTGGGGGAGATGTCCGGCAGGACAGAGGCGGGCGCTGTCCCGCGGACGTCTCTTATCAGCCGACTTTTTCAGTCCGCACGAAGCTCGGCCGAGCCGCAATGCGCGTATACCAGTCCAGGATATCAGGGAACTCGGCCAGCACCTTTTGCCCCTCGCTGACCTTGACGAAATAGGCAATGATCGGCGCCGCATACAGGTCGGCCAGCGTCAGCTGATCGCCGAGCAGCCACGGTCCCGGAGCCTTGAGCGCGGCAAGCACCCGCAGCGCCGTTTCTGCCTGGTGCAGCCCGCCGGCGATCAGCGCCTCGTCTGGCGCCTCTTTCTCCAGCCGCTCGACGGCGACATCCCAGACCATCGACCTGTAGGCGTAGGCGTCGAGTATGCCGATGATCTGGTTCATGGTTGCGCGGCCGCGAGGCTCCGTCGCTTGCAGGGCCGGCCCGTCAAACACCTCGTCGACATATCTTGCAATCGCGCTTGTCTCGAAAAGGCGAAACCCGTCATGCTCGAAGGCCGGGATGCGGCCGAACGGATGATGCTCGAAATACCAGGCGGGAACGCCCTCGGCGGCAAAGACATCGACCGGCACAAGCTCGTAGTCGATGCCTTTTTCCGCGAGTACGAGGCGGACGATGCGTACATAGACGCTGTACTCCGCCCCGTAGACGATGGGCTTGCCCATCTTGCTTACTTGTCAGGCCATGGCTTTCTGCAGGTTCTCGTCGATCTTGTCGAGGAAACCGGTGGTCGACAGCCAGGGCTGGTCGGGGCCGATCAAGAGCGACAGGTCCTTGGTCATGAAGCCGGACTCGACCGTCTGGATGCAGATTTTTTCCAGCGTGTCGGCAAAACGCTTCAGGTCGGCATTGTCGTCGAGCTTGGCGCGGTGCGCGAGGCCGCGCGTCCAGGCGAAGATCGAGGCGATCGAATTGGTCGAGGTTTCCTCGCCCTTCTGATGCTGGCGATAATGGCGGGTGACGGTGCCGTGCGCGGCTTCCGCTTCCACCGTCTTGCCGTCCGGTGTCATCAGCACTGAGGTCATCAGGCCGAGCGACCCAAAACCCTGCGCAACGGTGTCGGACTGCACGTCACCGTCATAGTTCTTGCAGGCCC
The DNA here is from genome assembly GCF_040321265.1 of Mesorhizobium sp. M0491. Lineage (NCBI taxonomy): Bacteria > Pseudomonadati > Pseudomonadota > Alphaproteobacteria > Hyphomicrobiales > Phyllobacteriaceae > Mesorhizobium > Mesorhizobium sp. M0491. Next base: position 314,443 of record NZ_JAMYRE010000003.1, on the reverse strand, counting down.
AGACATAGCCGCCTGACCATTTCAGGGCGGAGGCCACCATGTCGTCGATCAGGCGGTGCTCGTACCACAGCTTCTTCGACTTGAACTCGGCCTCGAATTCAGCCTCGTAGACCTCCTGGAAGATGTCCTTGAAGCGACCGTCATAGGCCTTGAGGATGGTGTTCTTGGTCGACAGATAGACCGGATAGTTGCGCAGCAAGCCGTAGTTCAGCGACGCCCGGGCAAACTCGCGGATCGAGTCGTCGAGATTGTACATGGCCATGGCGACACCGGCGCCGGGCGCGTCGTACACATCGTGCTCGATCACCTGGCCGTCCTCTCCGACGAATTTGATGGTCAGCTTGCCCTTGCCGGGGAAGCGGAAATCGGTGGCGCGGTACTGGTCGCCGAAGGCATGGCGGCCGACGATGATCGGCTTGGTCCAGCCGGGCACCAGGCGCGGCACGTTCTTCATGATGATCGGCTCGCGGAAGATGGTGCCGCCGAGGATGTTGCGGATGGTGCCGTTCGGCGACTTCCACATCTTCTTCAGCTTGAACTCCTCGACGCGCTGCTCGTCGGGGGTGATCGTCGCGCATTTCACGCCGACGCCGTGTTTCTTGATGGCGTTGGCCGAATCGATGGTCACCTGGTCGTTGGTGGCGTCGCGGTGCTCGATGCCGAGGTCGTAATATTCAAGCTTGAGGTCGAGATAAGGATGGATCAGCTTGTCCTTGATGAACTGCCAGATGATGCGGGTCATCTCGTCGCCGTCGAGTTCGACGACCGGGTTCGCCACCTTGATCTTCGCCATGGAAAGAATGCCTCGTTGCTGGGATATGGGACGGCCTTGCCCGCGTGGCGTTGGGCCGGGAGATGTCGCCCGTATATCAAAGCGCTTTTGGCCACGCAAACGGCGATCGGTCACGAATTGGAGGCCAGAGCCGTCGTCATTTGCGAATGCTTCATTTTCCCGGCCGAATGTGGCAGGGACGCTGAAATGCCGCAAACAGCAGTTCATTGACAATCATGCCCGTCATCAAAGATCCCGATAGCATTGCAGTCGCCGGCCCGGCGATCATCCTCGTCGAGCCGCAGCTTGGCGAGAACATCGGCATGGTCGCGCGCGCCATGGCCAATTTCGGTCTGTCGGAGCTGCGCCTGGTCAACCCGCGTGATGGTTGGCCGAGCGAGAAGGCACGCGCGGCGGCCAGCCGCGCCGACCATGTCATCGACGCCGTGAGAGTGTTCGACGACCTGGCCTCGGCGCTCGCCGACTTGAATTTTGTCTTCGCAACCACGGCCAGGCAGCGCGACGGCTTCAAATCCGTGCGCGGGCCGGTGGAGGCGGGCAGGATGCTTCGGACCCATCATGCAATGGGACAACGCACTGGCATCCTGTTCGGACGCGAACGCTTCGGCCTCTACAATGACGAGGTCGGCTTGGCCGACGAGATCGTCACTTTCCCGGTCGATCCCGATTTCTCCTCGCTCAACATCGCCCAGGCCGCGCTGCTGATGTCCTATGAATGGATGAAGTCCGGCCTGGAAGATGAGACCAAGACCAATTTTTCCGGCCCGGACATGAAGCCGGCAAGCAAGGAAGAATTGCACGGCCTGTTTGCGTATCTGGAAGGCGCATTGGAAGCGCGCGGCTATTTCCGGCCGGCGCCGAAGAAGCCGAAAATGGTCGACAATCTGCGCGCGGTGCTCACACGCCCCGGCTTTGCCGAACCGGAGCTCAAGGTGCTGCGCGGCATCATCTCGTCGCTCGACAGGTTTTCTCCGGCGATGCCGCGCGGCGACGGGTCCCCTGGCGACGATCCGCGGCGCTTGCCCGCGGCCGCCGCGCGTGCCCGCAAGGCGGAGGCGGCGCGCTTTGCCGACACCGGCAAGGACGATGACATACCGCCGCTTGGCGGAAAAGGAACCGACAATGACTGAGCGGCCGATCCTGATGTTCGATTCGGGCATCGGCGGGCTTACCGTGCTGCGCGAGGCACGCGTGCTGATGCCCGACCGCCGCTTCATCTATGTCGCCGACGACGCTGCGTTTCCCTACGGCGCTTGGGAAGAGCCGGCGCTGAGGGCGCATATACTCGAATTGTTCGGCAAACTGCTGGAGCGCTTTGCGCCGGCCATTTCCGTCATCGCCTGCAACACCGCCTCGACGTTGGTGATCGATGCGTTGCGCGATAGATTTCCCGAGCATCCTTTCGTCGGCATGGTGCCTGCGATCAAGCCGGCGGCGGAACGCACGCGCTCAGGGCTGGTTTCGGTGCTGGCGACGCCTGGCACCGTCAAGCGCCAATACACGCGCGACCTGATCAGCAAATGGGCGCAGAAATGCCATGTCCGCCTGGTGGGCAGCGACAGGCTGGCGGGACTGGCTGAGATCTACATGCGTGAGGGCTTCGTCGATGAAGAAGCCGTGCGCACCGAGATTACGCCGTGCTTCGTCGAACATGATGCGCTGCGTACGGATATCGTCGTGCTCGCCTGCACACACTACCCCTTTCTGGCCAATCGCATGCGCAAGACGGCGCCCTGGCCGGTCGATTGGCTCGACCCCGCTGAAGCGATCGCGCGCCGGGCGCTGTCGCTTCTCGCCGACATCGATCCGAGCGGTCGTGGCGAGATGCTGCCTGAAGGCCCCGACCTTGCCGTCTTCACATCGAAAAGAGCCGATTTTCCGACCCGTCGCCTAATACAGGGCTTCGGGCTGGCGATGTCGTGATTCCGAAGCGGAACATCACGGCAGTCGTTGCGTTTTTCTCCAGATTCTAACGGGAGAAAGAGCCATGCCAGCCACCTCGAAAGCCCAGCAGAAAGCCGCCGGCGCGGCTCTGTCGGCCAAGCGCGGCGAGACCAAGAAGAGCGAACTCCAGGGCGCTTCCAAGGGAATGTACGAATCGATGAGCGAAAAGCAGCTCGAGGAATTCGCCGAGACGAAGCGCAAGCGCCTGCCGGAGAAGAAGTCGAAAGACTAAGGGTTAAGCATCCGGAATCAAAGAGCCCGCGGCCAAGACCGCGGGCTTTGAAATGATATCGGCCGCCTGAGACCGGATAGGAGCCTACCAGCGCCCGCTGCAGCGCTTGATCTTGTAGCGTATGACCTTCTTGTGGCCGTGCCGCCAGATAACCTTCTTCTTGATCACGATGCGGCAAGCCTGGTGATGCCGGTGTCCTTGCCAATGCCTGGCCTCCGCCGGCTCCGGTGTCAGGACCGCCATGGATCCCGCCAACACAGCGGCTCCTGTCAGGGTAAGGAAGAATTTCTTCATGCGAATGTAGCTCCTCTGCTCCGGTCCCTTCCTGATGCCGCTGGCGCAACCTCCCGCCACATCCGGCACTGCACTCAACCCAGAGACGCTATATCGTCGCCATGGCCTACGCCAGCCACAAGCTTGACACCGGTTAAATCTCCGTTTAATCAGCGCCCCAACACCGGGCCGCAATGCCCGGTGGTTTTCTTTATGTGCGCAAGATGCGTGGAAATCCAATTCTACTATCTTGTTTGAACTGACGTGTCCCGTGGGTTTTCCGCCGCGTTGCGTGGGAAAACCCTGTCAGGTCTCGAAAACGGAGGCCAGAGGAGGGCGCGTTTCCTTCACCCGGACCATGAGGTTCCGGGTGTATTGTTTTGAAAAGGGAATGCGATGAGCAAGCGCGAATCCGCGAAGTACAAGATCGACCGCCGTCTCGGCGAAAATATCTGGGGCCGCCCGAAGTCCCCGGTCAACAAGCGTGAATACGGTCCTGGCCAGCATGGCCAGCGCCGCAAGGGCAAGCTTTCCGATTTCGGCCTGCAGCTGCGCGCCAAGCAGAAGCTGAAGGGTCACTATGGCGATGTTTCGGAAAAGCAGTTCCGCAAGGTCTATGAAGAGGCTGACCGCCGCAAGGGCGACACCTCGGAGAACCTGATCGGCCTGCTCGAATCGCGTCTCGACGCGGTCGTCTACCGCGCCAAGTTCGTGCCGACCATTTTCGCCGCCCGTCAGTTCGTCAACCACGGCCACGTCAACGTCAACGGCAAGCGTGTCAATATCGGCTCGTATCGCTGCAAGCCGGGCGATGTCGTCGAAGTGCGCGAAAAGTCCAAGCAGCTGGTCATCGTTCTGGAAGCGGTCGGTCTCGCCGAGCGCGACGTGCCGGACTACATCGAAGCCGATCACAACAAGATGGTCGCGACCTTCTCGCGCATCCCTGGCCTTGCGGACGTTCCGTTCGCCGTGCAGATGGAACCGAACCTGGTCGTCGAATTCTATTCGCGCTAAACGAGCGCGTTCTGCGATACCAAGCAAAGGCCGCCTGTCGAGGCGGCCTTTTCTTTGTCGGTCATGTCCGCTAATCCGGCGCTCTGGGCCACTGAAAGCGACATGCCATGAACATGCTTCCAGACATCGAACCGATCGCCGACAGCGAAGGCGGCTTCCATCCGCTGTTCGCCGACGTGCCGTCCTCGGTCGAATTCAACAAATTGCGCAAGCGGCTGCTGCGGCTGACCCGGCAGGCGATCGAGGATTTCTCGATGGTCACGCCCGGCCAGCGCTGGCTCGTTGCCCTGTCTGGCGGCAAGGATTCCTACGGCCTGCTCGCGGTGCTGCTCGACCTTAAATGGCGCGGGCTCTTGCCGGTCGATCTTCTGGCCTGCAATCTCGACCAAGGCCAGCCCAATTTCCCCAAACATATCCTGCCGGACTATCTCGACAGCCACGGCATTGCCCACCGGATCGAGTATCAGAACACCTATTCCGTCGTCACCGACAAGCTTCCTGCGGGCAGCACCTATTGCTCGCTCTGCTCGCGCCTCAGGCGGGGCCATCTCTACCGCATTGCGCGCGAGGAGGGGTGCTCGGCGCTGGTGCTCGGCCACCATCGCGAGGACATTCTCGAAACCTTCTTCATGAATCTCTTCCATGGCGGCCGTCTCGCCGCCATGCCGCCAAAACTGCTCAACGACGAGGGCGACGTCATGGTGCTGCGGCCATTGAGCTACTGCGCCGAGGCCGATCTGGAAAAATTCGCCGCCGCCATGCATTTCCCGATCATTCCCTGCGATCTCTGCGGCAGCCAGGAAGGTCTTCAGCGCAACGCCATGAAGGCGATGCTCGAGGACCTGGAAAAGCGCATGCCGGGCCGCAAGGATACGATGCTGCGCGCGCTGTCGAACAGCAGGCCATCGCATCTGCTCGACAGAAAGCTGTTCGACTTCGCTGCGCTCAATGAGACCCTCAGCACAAGGCAAGATATTTCCGATGACATTTGACGACACCGCGATCGACTGGCTGGCCGGCATTCTGGCCGAGGCGGCGCTGACCGAGATCATGCCGCGCTTTCGCCGGCTTGGTGAGGGCGACATCCGCCAGAAGACGTCGGCTGCCGACCTGGTGACCGAAGCCGACGTCAATGCCGAGCGGCTGATCGCCGCGCGGCTGCGCGAGCGCTATCCCCAGGCGATGATCGTCGGCGAGGAGGCCTGTTCCGACAATCCGGCACTGCTCGATGGTCTGGGCGATGCCGATCTGGCCTTCGTCATCGATCCGGTCGACGGCACTTTCAACTTCGCCTCCGGCGTGCCGCTGTTCGGCGTCATGCTGGCGGTCGTGGTCCAGGGCGAGACGGTTGCCGGCATCATCCACGATCCCGTCGGCAAGGACTGGCTGATCAGTGCCAGGGGCGCTGGCAGCCATATCCGGCATGCGCATGGCAGCCTGGAGAAGGTGCATGTCGCGGCACCTGCGCCGATCGCGCAGATGACCGGCTCCGTCTCCTGGCAATATATGGCCGAGCCGGAGCGGTCGCGGCTGGCGCGCAACCAGACGAAGATCCTGTCGCAATTCGCCTATCGCTGCGCCGCGCACGAATACCGCCTGTTGGCGAGCGGCCATGCCCACTTCGTCGTCTACAACAAGCTGATGCCGTGGGATCATCTGGCCGGCGTGCTGATCCATGCCGAGGCCGGCGGCCACGCGGCGCGCTTCGACGGCAGCACCTATCTGCCCTCGCATCTCGGCGGCGGCCTGCTTGTCGCGCCCGATCGCGAAAGCTGGCACGAATTGCGCCGCGAACTCTGGGCGGCACAGGATTAATTGCTGCGTTAGCCGAAGGAGCGGTGCAATTTCACGCAAATCCGGAGGCTCTCGAATGAAACCTCGGTTCGCATTTGTCGCCACGGCTCTTGCCGCCGCTCTGTTTGCCAGTTCCCAGGAAGCAAGATCGCAAGAGCGCAGCTGTCGCAGTTCCGATCCCGTCGATACGATAAGGGAGATGTCGGACGCTATCTATGCCTGCTGGAAACCGCCACCCGGAACCGCGGGCATGTCCCTGACACTGCGGTTCTCGCTTCGCCGCAACGGCACACTGATTGGCAAACCTCGCGCCACATATTCCGATCTGGGAACCGATGCCCAGCGCAGCAGGGCCTTCGTGGCATCCATCCTCAGGGCACTTGATGACGCTCTGCCATTGCCTTTTTCGGACAGCATGGGTGAAGCAATCGCAGGGCGCATGCTTGCCCCTCGGTTCACGGCAACTCTTGAAGGTGCGTCCTAATGCAAGTCGGTGATGTGCCCTGAAACGGGCGGGTTCTGTGGCTGGAACATCTTGCCGCGCTCGGCGATGAAGATCATCAGCAGCGCCGCGACCGAGACACTGCAGAAGCCGGCGGCCAGCGGCGTCACCGTGCCGTTGAAGGCCTGACCGATCAGCGTGCCGAGAATGCCGCCGAGAAACGTCTGCATGAAACCGAGGATCGACGACGCCGTGCCGGCCAGTTGTCCGAGCGGTTCCATGGCCAGCGCGTTGAAGTTCGCGCCGAGCGCACCGAACGGAAGCATGGCACAGGCAAAGAAGGTGATGAACAGCCAGAGCGGCATCTTCATTTCCAGCGAAACGACCAGCCAGGCAAGGCTGATGACCAGGAACAGCAGCAACGCGCTCTGCGACAGGCGGCGCATGCCGATGCGGCCGACAAGGCGCGAATTCAGAAAGTTGGAGAAGGCGAGCACGCCCGCAACCCCGGCGAAGATGACCGGGAACATCTCGCCGACATGGAAGATGTCCACATAGATCTGCTGCGCCGAAGCGATGAAGCCGAACATGGCGCCGAAGATGAAGGTGCTGGCGAAGGCATAGCAGATCGCAATGCGGTTGGTGAGCACGATGCGAAACCCACCGACAATGGAGTTCACGGTCAGCGGCCGGCGATGTTCGGGATGCAGCGTTTCAGGCAGGCGCAGCAGCGACCAGGCCGAGACGAGGAGCGCACCGACGGCCATGGTGACAAAGATCCAATGCCAGGTCGCAAACAGCATGATGAACTGGCCAATGCCGGGAGCAATGACCGGTATCGCCATGAACACCATGAAGATCAGCGACATCACCTCGGCCATGCGCCGGCCGTCGAACGTATCGCGCACGATCGAGACGGCGATGACGCGGGTGGCGGCCGCACCGATGCCTTGCACGGCCCGGCACAGCAGAAGTGTTTCAAAGCTTGGCGCAATGGCGGCAGCCGCCGCCGCGGCGACATAAATCACCAGCCCGGCGACCAGCGGTGCGCGACGCCCGAAGCGATCCGAGATCGGCCCGAAGAACAACTGTCCGCCGCCGAAGCCCAGAATGTAGGCCGTTATGACGTACTGCCGGTGGTTTTCATTTTCGACGCCGAGCGAGGCGCCGATCTGCTGCAGCGCGGGCAGCATGATATCGATGGCCAGCGAGTTCAGCGCCATCAGCGCCGCGCATAGGGCTATGAACTCCCAGCGCGGAATGGGCAGTTTGCTTGCCGATTGCGGCTCTGGTTTTGACTGGTCCACGGCAAGTCCGATCTTTCAAACGAAAATGCGCCGGCGGGCCGGCGCATTGGCTCGTCTTGGTCCTGGGTTCAGGACATGAAAATTGCCGAGGTGGGCTGCTCCCGGCGCCTTTGTGCATGACCCCGAAAATCAAAATCAACCTTCGGATGGCAATATGCACAAAACAGAAATCAGGCGGCGCCTTTGACGCTGACGCCCTTCTCGACCAGGAACGTCTGCAACTCACCGGCCTGGAACATCTCGCGGATGATATCGCAGCCGCCGACGAATTCGCCCTTGACGTAGAGCTGAGGGATCGTCGGCCAGTTGGAGTATTCCTTGATGCCCTGGCGCAGTTCAGCCGAGTCCAGAACGTTCACGCCTTTGTAGTCGGCGCCGATATAGTCGAGGATCTGGACGACCTGGCCGGAAAATCCGCATTGCGGGAAACCGGGCGTGCCCTTCATGAAAAGGACGACGTCGTTGCCCTTCACTTCATTGTCGATGTAGTCGTTGATACCGCTCATGGAAAATCCTTTCCCGCCTGTGGGAGTCAGGCTCGAAACATATCCCTTCAAATAAACCCAACGATTGCTCGAAACAAGACGTTAGCCGTGCCGTGGCTGAAATGGCGCAAAGGATGAGCCGTGTTGGGCCAAGCGGTTCTCTCGACACTGATCCGCGTGGTTGCGGTTGTTCCGGTGCGGCTCAGTCAGGAACGCTGGTCTGCAGCGCCAGTGCGTGCAGCACGCCACCCATATTTCCTTTCAGCGCGTCATAGACCATCTGGTGCTGCTGCACGCGGCTTTTCCCTCGAAAGCTCTCGGCCACCACCTCGGCCGCATAATGGTCGCCGTCGCCGGCGAGATCGCGGATCGTCACCTTGGCGTCCGGAATGCCGTCCTTGATCAGTTTTTCGATGTCGTGGGCATCCATTGCCATGGCAAAATCCTGTTTCGAGCGGCCGGCAGCCGGCCATAAGATGAGAGTCGGGCGAGCCTAAAGCCTTTCCGGTCCGGATTGAAGCCGTTCTGTCCCACCAACGGCAAGACGGTTCGATGGCTTCAGAGAAAGACTAGACCGGTGGGCTTGCTTCATCCTCGGCAATGTCCTCGCGTGTCGAGAAGGCGCGGCCAAGGCTGAAGGCCAGCACGTAGAGCGGCACGTTGAGCACGAGACTGACAATGGGAAGGTAACTCGTCATTTGCCAAGCTGGCGAGAAGAAGCCCTCGCCATAGCCGTCGCAGATGAGCGACGAGCCGTACTCCCACATCGCGCCTACGACCACCGCGCTGGCAAAAAGCTTGATGCAGGTGACAATGTGCCTTGCCCGTGCCGGATCCGGCGCCAGGCGGTCCCACAGAACCAGGCAGACGATCGGGACCGCGTAGATGAGATTCTGCGCGATGAGCATGGGGATGGCGCCATTGGCCGCGGCAAGGAACTCCGCGCGCGTTTCCAGCCGCATGCATACCTCGCTTGAGGTTGTCGACAGCAGGAAAAAGACGAACGGTCCCAGGAACCAGAAGAAGAACAACGACGGCCAGAAGACGACTGCAAGCAGCGCCCGGGCAGCCAGTTTCCTGTGATTGATCATGAGTTTCCCGAAAAACCGTTCCCACTTTTCGGGATCATGCTCTCGTCAACTGGCCTGGTCCATGAAGCGGGGGAACCAGCCTTCGTGCGCCGCGGAGAGTTCGCTGACCGGGATTGCCCTGGCGTCGCCAAGCTTCAGCGCGTTGCCCCCGGTCGAGCCGATCCACGGCGCGAAGATGCCGAGTTCGCCCTGCTGCTTGCGAATGGCGTCCCATTCGTCACCATGCGGATCGATCGACAGCGTCAGGAGATAACGGCCCTGATCCTCGCCGAACCAGACCGGGATCGGGTCGGTGCCGACAAGCCCGGGAACGGCGGCGCCGATTCCGGACGCCATCGCCATCTCGGCAAGTGCAACGGCGACACCGCCATCGGAAACGTCGTGCGCCGCCGTGACGATGCCGGAGGCGATGAGCGCTCGCACATGGTCGCCGACGCGTTTTTCGTGATCGAGATCGACCGGCGGCGGCGGGCCATCCGTGCGGCCGTGTACGTCCCTGAAATAGACCGATTGGCCAAGATGCGTTCCCCAGGACGCCGGTGCGCCGACCAGCAGGATCATCTGGCCCTCGGCCGCAAAGCCGATCCGCACCATCTTCGACCAATCGGCGATCAGCCCGACGCCGCCTATGGTCGGGGTTGGCAGGATGCCTTGGCCGTTGGTCTCGTTGTAGAGCGAGACATTGCCGGAGACGATCGGGAATCCGAGCGCACGGCAGGCGTCGCCTATGCCTTTCACCGCGCCGACCAGCTGGCCCATGATCTCAGGCCGTTCCGGGTTGCCGAAATTGAGGTTGTCGGTTGCGGCCAGCGGCAGAGCGCCGGTGGCGGTCAAATTGCGCCAGCATTCGGCCACCGCCTGCTTGCCGCCCTCATAGGGGTCGGCCTCGCAATAGCGCGGCGTCACGTCGGAGGAGAAGGCGAGCGCCTTGGTCGCATGGCCTTCGACCCGGACCACGCCGGCATCGCCGCCTGGAAGCTGCAGCGAATTGCCCTGGATCAACGTGTCATACTGTTCCCACACCCAGCGCCGCGAAGACAGGTCGGGCCCGCCGAGCAGCTTCAGCAGCGCGTCTGCAACGTCGGCTTGCGGAATGTCATTGGCGGCCAGCGGCGCCGGCTTTTTCGGTTCGGTCCACGGCCGATCATATTCCGGAGCCTTGTCGCCAAGATCCTTGATCGGCAGGTTGGCGACCTCGTCGCCCTGGTGCAGAACGCGGAAGCGCAGATCGTCGGTGGTCTTGCCGACGATGGCGAAATCGAGCCCCCATTTGTGGAAGATCGCCTCGGCTTCCTTTTCCTTTTCCGGGCGCAGCACCATCAGCATGCGCTCCTGGCTTTCCGAAAGCATCATTTCGTAGGCGCTCATGCGCTCTTCGCGCACAGGAACCTTGTCGAGATCGAGCTCGATTCCGAGGTCGCCCTTGGCGCCCATTTCGACCGCCGAGCAGGTGAGGCCGGCGGCACCCATGTCCTGGATGGCGATGACGGCGCCCGAGGCCATCAGTTCGAGGCTGGCTTCCAGCAGGCATTTTTCGGTGAAGGGATCGCCGACCTGCACTGTCGGGCGCTTCTCATCGATTTTGTCGTCGAATTCGGCCGAAGCCATGGTGGCGCCGCCGACGCCGTCGCGGCCAGTCTTGGCGCCGAGATAGACGACCGGCAGGCCGACGCCCTTGGCTTCCGACAGGAAGATCGCATCGGTTTTGGCAAGGCCCGCCGCAAAGGCGTTGACCAGGATGTTGCCATTGTAGCGGGCGTCGAAATTGACCTCGCCGCCGACTGTCGGCACGCCGAAGGCGTTGCCATAGCCGCCGACGCCGGAAACCACGCCTGAAACGAGGTGCCGGGTCTTGGGATGGTCAGGCGAGCCGAAGCGCAGCGCATTCATCGCCGCGATCGGCCGCGCGCCCATGGTGAAGACGTCGCGCAATATGCCGCCGACGCCGGTCGCCGCGCCTTGGTAGGGCTCGATATAGGACGGGTGGTTGTGGCTCTCCATCTTGAAGACGACGCAGTCGCCGTCGCCGATGTCGACCACGCCGGCATTCTCGCCCGGCCCCTGGATGACTTGCGGACCGGTGGTCGGCAGCGTGCGCAGCCACTTCTTCGAGGATTTGTAGGAGCAGTGCTCATTCCACATCGCCGAGAAGATGCCGAGTTCGGTGAAGCTCGGCTCGCGCCCGACGAGGTCGAGGATGCGCTGATACTCGTCGGGCTTGAGCCCGTGTGAGGCAATGAGCTCGGGGGTGATCGGCACGGAATTGGAAATGGTCATGGGCGGCGATTTATATCCGGGACGTTGGGATTTTGAGTCCCGTCTTATCGCAAGCCTCGCGGCCGATACACCCATGGATCGACGAAAAACGACGGAAAACCGGACAAAGCCACGCAGTGTCAGGAGAAGCTGTCGTAGCCGGCGCGGCCTTCATCGAGAAGTCGCCGGATCGCCGCGACGCCTTCGGCTATGTCCTCGCGCTGTCTCGGCTGCGAAACGCCAAAGCGGACGCCATGGAAAACCTGCTCGGAGCGGCCGGCCTTGAACTCGTCCTCATCGTCGATCAGCACGCCGTGCTCAAGGCAGGCGTTCTTGAAGGTGCCGGAAAGCCAGGGGTCGGGCAGGGTCAGCCAGACAAAGGGCACCCTGTCATGCGACTTGAATGCGAAGCCGGCCAAAGTCTCGCGCACGATGGCGATGCGGGCGCCGATTTCGGCGATGCTGCGCTTGCGTATCTCATCCGCCTGACCTGACAGCACCAGCCTTGTATTCACCTCCGCCAGCAGGAAGGGCATGCCGCCGGTCATCATCTTGTGAGCGACACGGATGCGGTGGCGGTAGGCGGGCGGGCAAGAAAGCCAGCCGCCGCGTACACCGGCTGCGACCGACTTCGACAGGCCGCCCGCGACAATGGTGCGTTCAGGCGCATACTCGGCCAGCAATGGTGTCGGGTCATCGGCCAGATTGCCATAGAGGTCGTCCTCGATGAGGACTACGTTGTATTCGCGTGCGACATGGGCGATCGCCTCGCGGCGCGCCGCCGACAAGGTGGCCAGCGTCGGATTCTGCGCAGTCGGCATCAGGAAGATCATCTTGGGATGCTTTTGCGCGCAGACGCGCTCGAAATCCTGCGGATCGATGCCTTCCTCGTCCGATGCCACCAGCGCGGTGCGCCTGCCGATCAGGCCGGCACTGCGGGAAATCTGCGAGTAGGTGAGGTGCTCGAAGGCAACATAGTCGCCAGGCATGGTGAGCGCCGCGATTGCCGCCATCACCGCCGCATGGGTGCCGAGCGTGGGAACGATGGTGTCGGCACTCGGACGAAACGAATTGCGCGCCAACCAGCGGGCGCCGGCTTCGTACCAGCGGTCGGGAAAATCCCGCGTGTAGCTTGAAATCTCATGTGGATGGTCCTGCGCCGTGCGCGACAGGACACCGGCGACGATGTCGCCCTGGCCGATATCGGGTGCTGCGGTGCTGTCGAAACGCAGCTTGCCTTTAGGCGCATCGATATAGCGTGTGCCTTCGCCGCCGACGTCCGGAGCCGGAAAATCCGGCTTCGCGCGCTGGCCGAGCACATAGGTTCCACGCCCGACTTCGCCGCTCACCAGCCCACGCTCGCGCAGCAATTGATAGGCCCGGCCGACCGTGCCGACGGTGGTGCCGATGTCGTAGGCGAGGTCGCGTTGCGGCGGCAGCTTTGCGCCGGCATCGATCACCCCCCGGTCGATGTCCGTTTCGATGGAATCCGCAAGCCGCTGATACAGCGGGCCGGAGCCGGTGGTGAGGTCGGGGAGCCAATTTGTCATGGTGACAATTTTCTATATTGCACCCATACATGAGTCAATACATATCAGATGCGTGCCAAAAAGGGTACAATTTGGAATTCTGGTAGAAAGAAAATGAATACAATCGCCACAATCCGTCATTCGAGCGCCGAGTTATCGGGCCAAGCGACACGTCCATCGGACCGGAGCGGCTTTGTCAGCCGTCTGGTGCGTCTGGTCAGATCGCTGGCGAGATGGATCGACAGCCTGCTGGATCGCCGCCGCAGCCGGCTGGCGCTGCTGGAAATGACCGATGATCAGCTCAAGGATATCGGCGTCTCGCGCTGCGATGCCCACCGTGAGGGCATCAGGCCGTTCTGGGACTGAAAGCTAGCGGAGTTTTGATGCCCTGATGCGTGCAATGCCATGGTCCGCAAGGACGGCGACCACGCACAGCACGAGAAAAAGTCCGGTGATGGCCAGCGCCGAGATGGCAACGCTGGGCGCACCGTTCTTGGCGACGTCAAGGAAGGGATAGGGCACCTCGCCGGCAAGCGGTGCCCGTACCAGCGCATAGATCAGATAGGCGACGGGATAGAGCATCCACCAGGAAATGTCGCTCCAGCGCGTCCTGCCGTCAGCGCCCGATATCAACCACCACAGCACGAAGAGCACCGGCGTCACATAATGCAGCAGGACGTCGCAGAGCAGGAACAGCCCCTGCGGCTGCCAGAGTTGTGCCAGGACCGTTGCGTAGATGATGAAGACCAGCGCGATCGAAACCGCAACGCCGGTGCGCATCCGCGCGCCTGCAACGGCCGGCAGCCAGGCATAGAAGGTGGGTGACAGCAGCGACGTGTACACCAGCACCGCGCCGATGTTGGTCAGGATGGTGAAGAAGCTGAAGACGAAAATGATTGAGCCAAGCAGGCTGCGGCCGGCTTCCATCGATGCCGGAATGCTGATGCAGAACTGCAGGATGAGCCCGGCCAGACCGATGACCAGACCCGCGATCTGCAGGAACCGGCCCACGGGCTAGGCCGTCGCGGCGCAGGCCGGATTGCCGGCCTGCCAACGGGCGATGTCCGAGCCGATGCGGGCGCCGAGCGGATCGTTCATCAGCGGTCCGAAGACGTCGACGCGGCTAGAATTGCCTTGCGCTTGCACGACGAGCAAAGGTTTGCCGCCATAGTGCTTGGCCGGCACCAGCAGGAAACGCGGCGTGCCGCTGAACGAATTCAGCTCATTGGCCATCTGGTACGGTTTGAAGGCTGGGTCCTTGCTGGCGATCCAGCATTTGTGGGCAGCGATCGCCACTTGTTCCATGGCCAGCAGCGCAGCACTTTTGCCTGAGGGAACAGGCGTGCTCTTTGGCGTCGACTGGCAGGATGCCAGCACAAAGCCCGCCGCGGCGACCAGCGCGATCGTCTTCGACTTGATCAAGCGGCACCCATCTCAAGCTCGGAAAGAAAAATCTTCAAACCATCGGTCATCTCGCCCCACACCCGCGACAATGCCGGGTGTTGCGAGGCGATCTGCTGGTAGGCGTCGAATTTCGGATAGGCGTCGAGCAGGTCGTGGCGTCCCGTCATAACGCGAAAATTGTTGAAGATGAACCGCGTCGGCGTCAGCCAGGCATCGGCGAAACTAATGTCGTCGCCGAGTGCGAAGGGCCCTTGCGCCATGCGGGCCTCGATCGCCGCCAGTCCATGATGTAGGCGGGCGAACTGGGCGTCGATCTCGGCATTGTTTCGCTTCGGCACGGAATGAAGCTCGAAAAGCTTCATCATCGGTGTCAGCACATCGAGATCGGTGATGCGGGCGAACATACGCACCAGCGCGCGGTCCTTGGAATCGGGCGGCAGCAGCGCCGGTTCCGGGAACCGTTCCTCGAGATATTCGGCGATGACCACCGATTCGACGATGGTTTCGCCCGAGCCGGTGATCAGAACCGGAATCCGGTTCATCGGTGAGATGGCGCGAAACTCTTCCGGGATGGGGAAACCGGGCGGCGGCGCGATGATCTTGAGTGGTACGTCCTTGATGTAGGCCAGTGCCCGCACGATCGACGAGTAGGGCGACAACGGCCGCGAATAGAGTTTCATGACCGTCTCTCTCCCCAATGAACCAGACTTGCTCCAAAGAGACAGGAATGTCCGGCTGTTTTCAAGCTGTTCGCTTCGATATCGTCAGGCGGCGATGCCGAGGGCGCTCTCGAACAGTCCGCGGCCGTCGGTGCCGCCATGGGCTGCTTCGATCAGGTTTTCCGGGTGCGGCATCAGCCCGAGCACATTGCCTTGGCTGTTGACGATGCCGGCAATGTCGTTGATCGAGCCGTTGGGGTTGGTGCCCTCCGCATAGCGGAACACCACCTGGCCTTCGCCTTCGAGACGGGCAAGCGTGTCGGCGTCGGCGAAATAATTGCCGTCATGATGCGCGACCGGCGAGCGGATGATCTGGCCCGGCTGATAGCGGCGGGTGAACATGGTGTTGGCATTGGTGATCTCGAGCTTCACCTGCCGGCAGACGAATTTCAGCGAGGTGTTGCGCATCAAGGCGCCCGGCAACAGGCCGGCCTCGACCAGGATTTGGAAACCATTGCAGACGCCGATGACTGTAACGCCCGCGGCCGCTTTTTCGGCCACTGCCCGCATGACCGGCATGCGCGCAGCGATCGCGCCGCAGCGCAGATAGTCGCCGAAGGAAAAGCCGCCCGGAATGGCGATCAGGTCGACATCGGGGATTTCGGTGTCGGTCTGCCAGACGGTGACTGGCGGTGTTCCCGAAATCTTGGTCAACGCCGCGATCATGTCGCGGTCGCGGTTGAGGCCGGGCAGGAGGACGACGGCTGCTTTCAATTTAGGCAATCTCCACCGCGTAATTCTCAATCACCGTATTCGCCAGCAGCTTGTCGCACATGGCCTTGAGGTCGGCTTCGGCCTTGGCCTTGTCACTTTCGGCCAGTTCGACGTCGAAAACCTTGCCCTGCCGCACCGCGCCGACGCCGCCGAAGCCAAGGCCCGACAATGCGTGTTCTATCGCTTTGCCCTGCGGGTCGAGCACGCCGTTCTTGAGGGTGACGGTAATGCGGGCCTTGATCACGCTGGACATGCTCCTGTTCTGACTATCAGTTCGCAAGCCGCGATCAGTGCGGCTTGCCTTTGAGGCCGTCGGTCGAGGCGACGAGCACCGGGCCGGTCGGGCGCGGCGGCTCGTTCTCGTTCATGATGCCGAGGCGGCGGGCAACTTCCTGGTAGGCCTCGACGAGGCCGCCCATGTCGCGGCGGAAACGATCCTTGTCGAGCTTGTCCTGCGTCGCCACGTCCCACAGGCGGCAGGAATCCGGCGAGATCTCGTCGGCGACGACAATGCGCATCATGTCGCCCTCGAACAGCCGGCCGCATTCGATCTTGAAGTCGACGAGCTGGATGCCGACGCCCATGAACAGGCCGGAGAGGAAGTCGTTGACGCGGATGGCCAGCGCCATGACGTCGTCGATCTCCTGCGGGCTCGCCCAGCCGAACGCAGTGATGTGCTCTTCCGACACCATCGGATCGTCAAGCGCGTCGGCCTTGTAATAGAATTCAATGATCGAGCGCGGCAGAACGGTGCCTTCCTCGATGCCGAGCCGCTTGGACAGCGAACCGGCGGCGACATTGCGCACCACCACTTCGAGCGGAATAATCTCGACTTCCTTGATCAACTGCTCGCGCATGTTCAGCCGGCGGATGAAATGGGTCGGGATCCCCATGCGGTTCAAATGGTTGAAGATGTACTCGGAAATGCGGTTGTTGAGGACGCCCTTGCCGTCGATGACTTCATGCTTCTTCTTGTTGAACGCGGTGGCGTCATCCTTGAAGAACTGGATAAGCGTGCCCGGTTCGGGTCCCTCATAGAGTATCTTGGCCTTGCCTTCATAAATGCGGCGGCGATTTTTCATCTGGATTTTTCTCTGGGGTTCCGGACAGGCGGTATCAGACCATTTCCTGTCCGTCTGCCTGAAATAGTGCGGCTACGGTAGGGTTCAATGCCGGGTCTATCCCAATCACATCGTTTGCTCAATCGGCAAATCCTTCCAATCAACCGCTTTCGGGACTGAAATGTCGCAGCGCAGCATGCGATGAAGCGTATTGACCGGCCCGCGACCTTTTGGTTTGTGCTTTGGCAACGCACATATTCACCGCCAACGAATCGAATTTGACCGGAGGGACGCCATGAGCAGCATGAAAGACCGCGAAGAGGGCTTTGAGCGTAAATTCGCATTCGACGAGGAGCTTCGGTTCAAGGCCTCGGCGCGCCGCAACAAGGCGCTCGGCCTGTGGGCCGCCGAAAAGCTCGGAAAGTCCGGCGCTGATGCCGACGCCTATGCCAAGGAAGTGGTTATCTCCGACATCGAGGAAGCCGGCGACCACGACGTGTTCCGCAAAATCCGCGGGGATTTCGACGCGGCCGGCGTCGAGCAGTCGGACCACCAGATCCGCCGCACCATGGACGAACTGATGGCGCAGGCGATCGAGCAGATCAAGAACACCTGATCCGGGCCATGCGCTGATCCCGGCCATACGCTGGACCAATCGACCGCCCGGCCTATCCGGGCGGTTTTTCTTTGCCTTTGTCACGATTTCCGGCTGAAACTGCCGGAGTTAACAAGGAAAGTACCCATGTCCCTGAAGTCCCGCCTCGCGGCCGACGAAACGTTGTTCACCGCATGGTCCGGCGTGCCGGATGCCTTGACCGTCGAGATCGTCGCCAAGCAGGGCTTTGATGCCGTCACGCTCGACATGCAGCATGGCGGCCATCACGAAGACAGTGTGCTGCGTGGCCTGGTGCCGGTGCTCGCTGCCGGCAAGCCGGCGCTGGTGCGCATTCCTGTTGGCCGTTTCGACATGGCAAGCCGCGCGCTCGATTTCGGCGCCGAGGCGGTCATCGCGCCGATGGTGAATTCGGTTGCCGATGCAAAACTGTTCGCCGCCGCCATGAAATACCCGCCGCTCGGCGAGCGCTCATGGGGGCCGACTTACGCTTTTCCACGCCACGGCAAGGGCGACCAGGCCGAGTGGCTGCGCGACACCAACCAACGCACCATGGCCTTCGCCATGGTCGAGACGCGTCCGGCCCTCGATGCGCTCGACGGCATCCTCGACACGCCCGGCATCGACGGCATCTTCCTCGGCCCATCGGATTTCTCGATCGCCTGGAGCAATGGTGCGACCGTCAATTCGACGCTGGAAAGCATGATGGAGACGGTGGCATCGGTGGCCGAGCGCACCCGCAAGGCCGGCAAACATGCGGCGATCTACGTTGTCGAGCCGGCAATTGCCGGCCGGGTTGTGTCGATGGGCTATCGCCTGCTGGCCATGGGCTCCGAGCATTCGCTGATCGGGCTTGGCGCAAAAACGCTGATCAAGAGCGTCCGCGATTCGATTGGGTCCTGAAGAAACTCAGGGTTTCAAATCCGTCAGGAATTTGGCGAAGGTCATTGAACCTTCGGGCCACGGCCCGAAGCCTGAATCCGCGTTCAGATGACCGGTCTCGCCGGCATCGATGAATAGTGAGCCCCATGCACCGGCAATGTCTTCGGCGACATCGAAGGCGCAGAACGGATCGTTGCGGCTGGCGATCACGATCGAGGGAAAGGGCAGCGGCTCACGCGGGTAGGGACCGAAGGTCATCAGGTGCCTGGGCCTGATCTCGGGATTGGCGACGTCGGGAGGTGCCACGAAGAAGGCCCCGGCGATCGGCTTGCGGAATTGCGGAATGGCTTGCACCGCAGTGGTGACGCCGAGCGAATGCGCGACCAGGACGACCGGCCGCTCGGCCTCGTTGACCGCCTTGGCGACGCTCGCGGTCCAGTCCTCGCGAACCGGCTTCGACCACTCGGCCTGTTCGACGCGGCGCGCCGTCGACAGTTTCGACTGCCAGCGGCTCTGCCAATGGTCGGGGCCGGAATTGGTGTAGCCCGGCACGATGAGGATATCTGCTTCCTTGACCTTCATGGCGCTGAGATAGCGAGCGGCATCGCTTCGTGCAACCGGCGGGAACGCCACTTTTGATCACAATAGTGAACACCATGTTCGCTTCTTCGCGTCTTGTGTGAACGATGCCGATGGACGATCTGTGGTCAGGAAAAGAAACAGCCGTGCGCGGGAACCCTGACTTTGGAACTGACACGACGTACAATGATCGGCGGAGTGGGGCTTCTCGCTTTGGGAGCTTCATCGCAGGCCGGTCGAACGGAGCATTTGATGAGCGAGTTGCCTTTTGCCGCCACCACCCCAGTCAGCGTTGCCCGCGTCGGGCTGAAGGCGCGCGACGCGGAAAGCCTTGCCGCATATTACCGCGAAATTGTCGGTCTGCAGGAGTTGAGCCGTGCCGATGGTTCGATCACGCTGGGCGCCGCCAACCGTCCCTTGTTGGTGCTTGAGCAGGACGCTTCAGCTAAGCCGGATGATCCGCGCAGCGCCGGGCTGTTCCACACCGCCTTCCTGCTGCCCAGCCGCGCCGATCTCGGCCGCTGGATCAACCACGCTATATCGAACAAGATCGCGATCGAGGGCGCTTCCGACCATCTGGTCAGCGAAGCTCTGTACCTGACCGATCCCGAAGGCAATGGCATCGAGATCTATGCCGACCGCCGCCCGCAGGACTGGAAGTGGAATGGCGACAAGATTGCCATGGCAACGGAGCGGCTGAACATTCCGTCCGTCGTTGCCGAAGTGCCTGCGGGTGACGCCGGCTGGCAGGGCGCGCCGGAAAACAGCATCGTCGGCCATGTCCACCTGCGTGTCGGCAGGCCGGAAGACGCCGAAGCCTGGTGGAACCAGGAATTCGGCTTCGACACGGTGGCGAAATATGGCGGCCAGGCGGTGTTCCTGTCTTCGGGCGGCTATCACCACCACATCGGCGCCAACGCCTGGCAGAGTTCAGGCGCAGGCCGCCGCGATCCCTCCCGGTCAGGTCTGGCCTGGGTCGAGATGCGTTCGGACAAGGCATCCACCGAAACCACGCGGGAAGACCCGTGGGGCACGGTGATCCGCACCGTGCCTGGCGCTGCCGGCTAAGCGCCCGCTGCGCTCTTAAACAGAACTGGCGGCGTAACCGGTCAGCAATCCGTGTGCCCAACTGTCGAAGCCGGCCGCCGTCGCGCGGCTGGATGCTTCGGCCCAGTCATAACTGACCGCGTGATGGCTGAACGACCATTCTCCGCGCTTGTGCGTGGCGAGGGCGTAGCGGGCATGCGGGCTGCCGGTCACGGTAAGGCCGGGAAACGCCTGAACACCGACGCTGCCGGGATTTAGGATCGTCTGGCGGTCGGAAAGCCGCACGACGCGCGGCGTATGGGTGTGGCCGCACAAGGTCAGCCCGGCATCGATGCTGCCGAGCTTGTGTCTGATTTCTTTTTGATTGGATGGATAGAAGTGATTGCCGCCGTCTTCCTCGAGCAGGAACGTCTCGTCGTCGCTGGGGCTGCCGTGGCAGAGCAGAATTTCAGGGGCGAGCGTCAGGGCAATCGGCAATGCCAAAAGCCAAGCCAATGACGTCTGGGAGAGGCAATGGTGGGTAAAGGCATCGACGTCTTCCAGCCCGGAAGCCGGCGGCTCGATCAGCACACGGTCGTGATTGCCGCGCACGGTCGGCCAGTTCTGTGCAATCAAATATTGCGCGGTTTCTTCCGGCCATAGCGGCCCGGAGAGACAATCACCCAGATTGACGATGATGTCGGGAGAATTGTCCTTGATCCGCGCATGAACCGCTTCAAGCGCGCGCAGATTCCCGTGAATGTCGGAAAGGACAGCCAGTCGCATGGAAATCCTATCCGAACACCCGCTTGAAGATCGTGTCGACATGCTTGGTGTGATAGCCCAAGTCGAATTTCTCGCGGATATCGACCTCTGGCAGCGCTGCGGTCACTTCCTTGTCGGCGAGCAGTTCTTCAAGGAAATCAGCGCCTTGCTCCCATACCCTCATAGCGTTGCGCTGCACCAGCCGGTAGGAGTCTTCGCGCGACAGGCCGGCCTGCGTCAGTGCCAGCATGACGCGCTGCGAATGCACGAGACCGCGGAACTTGTTCATGTTCTTCAGCATGTTGTCGGGGTAGATAAGCAGCTTGTCGATGACGCCGGTCAGCCGTGACAGTGCGAAATCAAGCGTCACCGTGGCGTCCGGCCCGATCATGCGCTCGACCGAGGAGTGCGAGATGTCGCGCTCGTGCCAGAGTGCCACATTCTCCATCGCCGGCAGCGCCATGGAGCGCACCATGCGGGCAAGCCCGGTGAGGTTTTCGGTCAGCACCGGGTTGCGCTTGTGCGGCATGGCCGACGAGCCTTTCTGGCCCGGCGAAAAATACTCTTCCGCCTCCAGCACCTCGGTGCGCTGCAGATGCCGGATCTCGATCGACAGCCGCTCGACCGAGGAGGCGATGACGCCGAGCGTGGCAAAGAACATCGCATGGCGGTCGCGCGGGATCACTTGCGTCGACACCGGCTCGGGCTTCAGGCCGAGCTTCGCCGCGACATGCTCCTCGACATAGGGATCGATGTTGGCGAAGGTGCCGACTGCGCCCGAAATGGCGCAGGTGGCAATGTCTTCCCTGGCATGAACCAGACGCTCGCGGCACCGCGAGAACTCGGCATAGGCCTGCGCCAGCTTGACGCCGAAGGTGGTCGGCTCGGCATGGATGCCGTGGCTGCGGCCAATGGTGACGGTGTCCTTGTGCTCGAAGGCACGGCGCTTCAGCGCTGCAAGCAGGCCGTCGATGTCAGCGAGCAGAATGTCGCTGGCGCGGGTAAGCTGTACGGCAAAGCAGGTGTCGAGAACGTCCGACGAGGTCATGCCCTGGTGGATGAAGCGGGCGTCCGGGCCGACGAATTCGGCAAGATGGGTCAGGAAGGCGATGACGTCATGCTTGGTGACGCGCTCGATCTCGTCGATCGCCTCGACATCGAATTTTGCAGCACTGCCCTTTTCCCAGATGGTTTTGGCCGCTTGCCTTGGGATGACGCCGAGTTCGGCCAGCGCGTCGCACGCATAGGCTTCGATCTCGAACCAGATGCGAAACCGGGTTTCGGGCGACCAGATGGCGACCATTTCCGGCCGGGAATAGCGAGGGATCATCGGTCAGTCCTGACGTATCGAGAAGTTTGCCCGCGTCCTAACAGAGGCGAGCAAAATGCTCAACGCTGCTGGCGCGCAAACCAGACGCCCGCGGCAAACAACGCGACGAAACCAAGCGGAAAATAAAGCCGGACGCCCAGGACCAAGAACTGATAGAGCGCAATCAACGTCGTGAAGACGAACTGGAGGGCCCAGGTGTGGGTGAAAGCAGGGGCATGCCACTCGGCATAGTAGGAGCGGTACTGCAGCGCAAACAGCCCGCCGGTCAGACCGACCGTTGCGGCGGCGAGGCACACGAACGCCGCCGCGAAGGCGACTTCCCAACGCCTTCCCTGCGAGACCAGCCGCGCCGCAAACAGACCAACCGGAAAGGCCAGCGCAGCTCCCGCTGCGAACAGCACGGTGACAATGCGGATTTTCGCCGGTGTCTCCCAGTCGTCCAGAAACAGGGTGACGAGCGCACTGGCGCCCATCGTTAACGCCCACAACAAGGCGCCATAAAACGCAGTGCGCGGCGTCGGTATAGCGCGGCGAAGGCGGTTCAGCGAACGATCGCGCGGGGCGGGTGGGACAAGCGGTGTCACAGGCGGCCGGTGACCGCGATCCAGCGAAAGTCCGGGCCTTCAAAGCCGTATTGGCGCACCGCGATCAGCACGGCATAGGCGCTGAGACTGTCCATCGAAAAGGTCTGGACAGCGCCGATGCGGTAGCCGTTCGGGCAACCCCGGCTTTTCGGTATCGCCTTGTCCTCGTGCAGCAGCTTGGTGGTGCCGCCGTCTTGCGCCTCGATGCGCAGCAGCCGGAAGCCGTTGATCTCGCCCTGGCTCTCGCAGCCCTCGGTGTTGTTCATGCCGATCTCGTCGAGCCGGAACTCGAGCGGTGGGTCGACCGGCGAAAAGATCGGGCGCGGGTTGACTGCCATCCGGTGCGGATCGGCCGAAAGTTCGGTCACCGGGTTGAAACCGGCGGTGATGCCGCGATTGGCGTCCAACTCGGCCTGACTGACAATGGCTTCGCCTTTTTGCCGGGCCTGAAGGCGCGCCGCATCCAGTTTGGCATTCTCGTCCTCAAGCCGGACCCGGATCGGCGTGCCCTTGAGAAAGCTGTCGGTGCTGGTGTCGATGTAGTAGCGGTTGGCATAGGGAAAGCCCGATCCATCCTGCACGCCATATTCCTCGAAAGCAAAGACGCTGCCGTCCTTGGTGAAGCCGAGGATTTCAAGTTCGGCGACATCGCCGGCATGAGCCGCGATCGAGGTGGCAAACTGTGCAAGCAGGCCAACGGCAAACAGAAAGAGCATTCGCATCGGTCTTCACCCCCGTGATCGTCTCAATCCCCTAGCACGCCGAAATCAAAACGTCGTGCGGTGCGAAAGCCGATGCATCCAATCGGCCCGTCATTTGTTATGGTCGGCAGTCCCAATGGAGAACCACCATGACCGACACCAGCAAAATTCGCGAGCATATGGAAGTCGTCGGCGCCGACGGCGTGCATGTCGGCACTGTCGACGAGGTCGATGGCCAGCGCATCAAGCTGACCAAGGCCGATAGCGGCGAGGGCGCTCACAAGGGCCATCATCACTATATTCCCCTGAGCCTGATTGCCGAAGTCGACGGGAAGAAGGTCTGGCTGTCGGCGAATTCCGATGTTGCGGTGACGTTCGAGGAAGAAAAGTCCGATCGGGTCTGATTGATCGCTTCACCTCAGGCGTGACGACCAGACCGGAAACAGATCGTTTTCGGCAGGCGTTGCCGCATAGACGCCGCGACTGATGGCGCGCGCCATGGTGGCGCCGGCGGCGGCGTAGAGATCGATTGCCGCATCGGCGGAGAGTTCGATACCGCTCGTGCCGGTCGCCAGCGCGAACACAAGATCGCCATCGGCCGGTGTGTGCGTCGGCCATATGGCGCGCACGAACCCGTCATGCGCCGATATCGCCAGGCGCTTGGCGGCAGCTTTTGTGAGCACCGCATCGGTGGCAATGACGGCGATGGTGGTGTTGCCGCCGGTCTCCATCTGCCTGCCAACATGCTTGTCGCGGTGTCTCGCATCGTCCGGCATCGGCGTGGGGTAACCAAGCCCGCCGAATTCGCCGCCGATCTCGAACGGTGCTGCCCAGAAATGGCGGGTTCGGCTGACGGTTACCGAGCCCGTCGGATTGACGGCGGCCAGCGCGCCGATGGTGACGCCGCTATCCAGCAGCGTCGAGGCGGAGCCGAGGCCGCCCTTTAGCCCCGAGGTCAGCGCACCGGTGCCGGCACCGATCGTGCCGAGTTGGAAATCGGCGGTGGCGGTTTGCGCCGCCTCATAGCCAAGCTCACGGTAGGGCGGATAACGGCCCCAATCCTTGTCGCCGCCATTGCGCAGGTCGAACAGGATCGCCGACGGCACGATCGGCACACGAAAGCCACCGACTTCAAGGCCGATGCCGCGTTCGCGCAACGCCGCCTGCACGCCGGACGCCGCGTCGAGGCCGAAAGCCGAACCGCCTGAAAGCACGACGGCGTGCACCACATCGACCGAATTGTGCGGTTCGAGCAGGTCTGTCTCGCGCGTGCCCGGCGCGCCGCCCAGGATCTGAACGCCAGCCACCGTCGGCGCATCGCAAAGCACGGTCGTCACCCCGGATTTCAGCCTGGCGTCGGACGCATTGCCGACGCGCAGGCCGGCAACGTCGGTGATCAGGTTGCGTGGGCCGGTGCGAAACATCAGTTGCTTTCCAAGGGCGCAAAGCGCGTGCCGTCGAAACGGAAGACGCGGTAGGGGCTCTGGCTGAGGTCGCCTTTTGCATCAAAGCGGATCGGCCCGATCGCCGTGGTGAAATCCTGCCCGGTCAGGGCTTCAGCCAATGGCTTGCCCGAGCTTTCGGACAAGCTTGATGCCGCCTTGGCGATTTCGACCGCGGCGTAGGCGGGCAGCGCATAGCCGTCGGGCACGATCTTCCTAGCGTCAAATGCCGCCAGCACTTTTGGATCGGCGACATCGGCCCATTCAGGCGGTGCGATCATCAGCGTGCCCACGGCATAGGGCACGTCGCCCGGCGGTGTGCGGAGATTTTCGCCGCCGGCAAAGACGATGCCAGCCTGAAGCTGTGCGGCATCGCGGCCCATGATGGCGATGTCGTCGCCGTCGCCGCCAGCAAAGACATGCGTCGCGCCGGCCTTCTTCAGCCGGCCGATCATGCCGATCTGGTTGTCGAGCTGTGGCCGGAACGTGTCTGTGAATACCGGCCTCAGCGCTGCCTGTTCGGCCGCTGCCCGCAACGTCTCGGCGATCTCACGGCCGTAGATGGTGCCGTCGTCGATAATGGCGAACAGCTCGTTCTGCCACAGATGGGTGAGGGCAGAAGCGACGGTGTTGCGCTCATCGTCGCCGCGTAGTCCGAGGCGATAGACCGGCCAGCCAGTCTTGGCGCGGCGGTCGGTCAGGCTTTCGGTCCGCACGCCAACGGTGATGACCGGAATGCCGGCGTCCTTCAGGATCGGCATCGCCGCCTCGATCGCCTCGGTGCAGAGGAAGCCGACCACGATATTGACCTTGGCGGCGGCAAATTCCCTGGCCGCGGCAGCGCCGCCATCGGCGGTGCAGGCATCATCCACCGTCTTGAGTTCGATGCCGTTCGCCTCGGCGGCCAGACCGGTGCCGGCCTCGATCTGCTTGCCGAGAATGGCCGATGGTCCCGACAGGGGCGCTGAGACGCCGACGAGCAGCGTCTGGGCATCCGCGGCACTGGCCAGAAACAGCCAGAACAGCGCCGCTATTGTTCTTGTCCTGGGTCGCATTCGAGCGATGGGTCCCTCCGTGCCGGCTCTATGCTCCCGGCACTATTACCGCCAAGACCTAAAGGCTGCCCGGCCTTGGTGCAACACGCGAATTTCGGGATATGGCTCAGGCACTTCGCTTGTGGCGGGCTATGTCTGGCCATATATGTCGGTAGGATCCTGACCATGGAAAATTTACGGTGCTGAAGAAGAACGACATTGGGCCGCAGGCCTATCGCGATGCGATGAGCCACTTTGCCGGCCACGTCCATGTGGTCACCACCGACGGGCCGGCCGGCAAGCGCGGCACGACGGTGATCGCCGCCTGTTCGGTGTCGGACACGCCGCCGACCATCCTGGTCTGTCTCAACCGCGAAAATGCCAAGAATGAGCTGTTCGTGAAAAACGGCAGGTTTGCCCTAAACACGCTGGCCTCGCACCAGGAGCCACTGTCGGTCGGCTTTTCCGGCATCACCGGCCTGCCGGTCGAGGAACGTTTCGCGCTTGGCGAATGGGATGTGATCTCTACCGGCGTACCGACGCTGAAAGGCGCGCTCGCCGTGTTCGACTGCGAATTGATCGACACCAAGGATCTGGCCACCCATCGTGTGCTTTTTGGCAAGGTGACAGGTCTGCGTATGGGCGATAATTTGCGGCCGCTGATTTACCACGCCCGCGGCTACCACGTACTGGAAAGCGGAGCGGCGGCGTTCACGGAGAAAGAATGACCGAGCTGAAACCGCGCGCCGCGCCACGGACGATCGACGAGACGCTCGATCTCCTGACCGGTGCGGACTATGTGGCGGACCGGTCGCTGGCGACCGTGCTGTTCCTGTCGTTGCGTATGAAGCGGCCGCTGTTCCTCGAGGGCGAGGCCGGCGTCGGCAAGACCGAGATCGCCAAGGTGTTGGCACAGGCGCTCGGTCGCCGGCTGATCCGCCTGCAGTGCTATGAAGGCCTCGACGTTTCGTCCGCCGTCTATGAGTGGAACTACGCCGCGCAGATGATCGAGATCCGCATGGAGGAGGCGGCCGGCAAGGTCGAGCGCTCCGCCATGGAGCGCAACGTCTTTTCCGAAAAATACCTGATCCGCCGCCCGGTGCTCGATGCGCTGACCGGAAAGACGGGCGCTGCCCCGGTTTTCCTGATCGATGAGCTCGACCGTACCGACGAGGCGTTTGAAGCCTTCCTGCTCGAAATCCTGTCCGACTTCCAGGTGACGGTGCCCGAACTCGGCACCATCAAGGCGGAAGAACCACCGATCGTCATCATCACCACCAATCGCACCCGCGAAATCCACGATGCGCTGAAGCGGCGCTGCCTTTATCACTGGGTCGACTATCCCAATGCCGAGCGCGAGCTGGAGATCGTGCGCCGCAAGGTGCCGCAGGCCAACCAGCGGCTTTCGGCCGAAGTGGTCTCCTTCATCCAGAAGCTGCGCCAGATCGAATTGTTCAAGGTGCCGGGCGTCGCCGAAACCATCGACTGGGCCGGCGCGCTGACCGAGCTCGACAAGGTGGCGCTCGATCCTGAAACCGTCTCCGACACGATCGGCGTGCTGTTGAAATACCAGGACGACATTGCCCGCATCGAACAGGGCGAAGGCCGGCGCATCCTCAACGAGGTGAAGGCCGAGCTTTCGGCGGCGGAGTAGGCGATGTCGCGCCCCGAGCCAAAAGAGGCCATGCCGCACGGGCGGATCGCCGACAACATCGTCTATTTTGCCCGCACCTTGCGCAAGGCCGGCATGCGGGTCGGCCCGGCTTCGGTCAAGGACGCAATCGAAGCGGTGCTCGCCGCCGGCATCGGCTCGCGCGACGATTTCTACTGGACGCTGCACGCCGTGCTGGTGTCCAGGCATGAGGACCACGCCATTTTCGACCAAGCCTTCCGGCTGTTCTGGAAGTCGCGCGAACTGATCGAAAAGATGCTGGCTATGTTTTCGCCGGTGGCACCCGACAACAGGGAAAAGCAGAAGCCACGCGCCGCTGAAAACCGGGTCAGCCAGGCGATGTTCGAGGGCCACCAGAAGAACCAGCCGCCACAGGAAATTCCCGAGATCGAGGTCGACGCCCGCTTCACCTCTTCCGGCAACGAGGTGCTGCGGGCCAAGGATTTTGCCCAGATGAATACCGCCGAGATGGCCGACGCCAAGAAGGCGATCGCGCAGCTGCGGCTGCCTTTCGACATGGTGCGCACCCGGCGCTTCAAGGCCGATGCGCATGGCCGCCGTATCGATCCGCGCGCCATGATGCGTTCGGCCGCGCGCACCGGCGGCGAACTGATCCTGCCGAAATTCCGCTCAGCCCGCGAGGTTCACCCGCCGCTGGTGGTGCTGGCCGACATTTCCGGCTCGATGAGCCAGTACACACGCATCTTCCTGCATTTCCTGCATGCGCTGACCGAAAAACGCCGGCGCGTGCACACGTTCGTTTTTGGCACAAGGCTCACCAATCTGACCCGGCAGATGCGCCATCGCGACCCGGATGCAGCCCTTGCCGACTGTTCGGCGGCGGTCAGGGACTGGTCGGGCGGCACCCGCATCGGCGACACGCTGGCCGAGTTCAACCTGATATGGTCGCGCCGCGTGCTGGGGCAGGGCGCGGTCGTGCTTCTGATCACAGATGGGCTGGAGCGCGACGATGTCGCCGGCCTGTCTGAAGAAATGGAGCGCCTGCACAAATCCTGCCGGCGTCTGATCTGGCTGAATCCGTTGCTGCGCTTCGACGGCTTTCAGGCGCGCGCCCGCGGCGTCAAGACGATGCTGCCGCACGTCGACGAGTTCCGCTCGGTGCACAATCTCGACGCGCTCGCCGATCTTTGCGCGTCGCTGGATAAGAAGTCGGCAGAATCCGTCGATCCGCGCCGATGGCTGGAAGCTGGCGCGAGGCACGCCGCATAGCCATATCTTTCCCATCCGGAAAACAGATCCCGAGAAAAACAGACTTCTGGAGAAACGGTCATGGAAAACAGCATTTATCTGGATGAGGCCCGCGACCCGCTGATCATTGCGGAGGGCTGGATGAAGGACGGCAAGGACGTGGCCATCGCGACAGTGGTCGAGACCTGGGGTTCGGCGCCCCGACCTGTAGGCAGCCATCTGGTCATCGACGCCGACGGCAATTTCCACGGCTCCGTCTCGGGCGGCTGCGTCGAAGGCGCTGTGGTCAGCGAGGCCATCGACGTCATCGACAGCGGCAAGGCCAGGATGCTGGAGTTCGGTGTTGCCGATGAGACCGCATGGCAGGTCGGCCTGTCCTGTGGCGGCCGCATCAAGGTGTATGTGGAAAGACTGGGCTAGAGCATGCCCAAAAGTGGGGCCCGGTTTTTGGACAAGATCATGCTCGGACAAGAGATTTCCTGATGGATCCCTACGCCTTAAAAACTTTGAACGCCGAACGACGCGCTCGCCGAGCGGCGATCCTTGTCACCGATCTCGGTGACGGCCGCGACAGGATCGTGCGCGAGGGCGATCAGGTCGCCGGCGATCTTGGCGCCGCGATCGCCAGGGCGTTTCGCACAGGCAATTCCGGTTCGGTCGAAGCCGAGGGGCGGAATTTCTTTCTCAACGCGCATCTGCCGCAGCCGCGTCTGGTCGTGATTGGCGCTGTCCATATCAGCCAGGCGCTGGCGCCGATGGCGAAGATCGCCGGCTATCCCGTGGAGATCATCGACCCCCGCACCGCTTTCGCCACGCCGGACCGCTTTCCCGAGGTGGCGCTTCATGCCGAATGGCCGGAGGATGTGCTGAAGCGCCAGCCGCTCGACAGCTACACCGCACTTGCCGCCGTAACCCATGACCCGAAGGTCGATGATTTCGCGCTGAAGGCCGCGCTCGACGCCAATTGTTTCTATGTCGGGGCGCTCGGTAGCAGGAAGACGCATGCCAAGCGGGTCGAACGCCTGCTGGCGCTGGGCGCGAGCGCCGATCAGATCGCCCGTATCCATGCGCCGATCGGGCTCGACATCGGTGCTGCCAGCCCGGGAGAGATCGCCGTTGCGGTGTTGGCCCAGGCGATCCACGCCTTCCGCTCGCGCGGTCTCGATGCCTCCGCATCGGCTCCAAAATCGAAATCGATTTTGGAAAAGCACGATGCGTAGATTCAAAGTAGTAGAGCGTCCTTTGCGCGTCCAAAAGGACGCGCGGCGCTCTACGGGCGCTGCGGCGTGAAATTCGGCCCGATCCCTATCGAGGCGGCGGAAGGCGCGGTGCTGGCGCACTCCACCACCGCTGGTGAACGCCGCTTCCGCAAGGCGCACAGGCTCAGCGCCGAAGATGTGGCGCTGCTGCGGGCCGCCGGCATTTCGCAGGTCGTTGCAGCCGTGCTGGCTGAGGACGACCTCGGCGAGGATGCCGCCGCGCAGGAAATAGCTGAGAGCATGACCTTTCGCGGGATCGAGGCCAAGCCTGCCGCGACCGGGCGGGTCAACCTCCATGCCAAGGCGCCGGGCATCTTCACGGTCGATGCCGCTGTCATCGACGCCATCAACGCCATCGATCCGGCCATCACCATCGCCACGCTGGCGCAGCATGCGCCGGTGGAGAAAGGCCAGATGGTCGCGACCGTGAAGATCATCCCCTTCGCGGTCAGTTCAGCGCTGGTCGGCGCCGCGACGAAAATCTGCGCCGGTGGTGAGATATTTGCCGTCAATGCCTACCGGCCCGTGCGTGTCGGCGTCATCCAGACGGTTCTGCCGGGCATCAAGCCAAGTGTGCTCGACAAGACGCTGCGCGTCACCGAAGCGCGGCTGGCGCGCACGGGCGGCAGGCTGACTGCGGAGCGCCGCACGCCGCATGAGATCGCACCGGTGGCGGAGGCCGCGGTCTCCCTGGCGCGCGACAACGACATGGTGGTGATCTTCGGCGCTTCGGCGATGAGCGATTTTGCCGATGTCATTCCCGCCGCGATCGAGAGGGCGGGTGGTATAGTCATCCGCGCGGGCATGCCGGTCGATCCCGGCAATCTGCTGGTGCTCGGCACACTCGATGGCAAGCGCGTCATCGGCGCGCCTGGCTGCGCCCGCAGCCCCAAGGAGAACGGTTTCGACTGGGTGCTGGACCGTTTGATCGCCGGTATCGACGTGACCGCCAGGGATATTGCCGGCATGGGGGTCGGCGGGCTGCTGATGGAAATCCCGACACGGCCGCAGCCGCGCGAACCGCTGCCGGCGAGAAGCCAGGTCAAGGTCGGCATCGTGCTGCTGGCGGCTGGCCGCTCAAGCCGCATGGGCGGGCCGAACAAGCTGCTGGCGCTGTTCGACGGCAAGCCGCTGGTGCGCCGCACCGCTGAGCGGGCGCTTGGCTCGAAGGCGTCCGGCACTGTCGTCGTCACCGGCCACCAGCGCGATCGGGTGCGCTCGGCACTGGCGGGCCTCGACGTGACCTTCGCCGACAATCCCGATTTTGCCGAGGGCCTGTCCACCTCGCTGAAGGCCGGCATTGGCTATCTGCCCGAGGATTCCGCCGGCGTGATGATCGTTCTCGGTGACATGCCGGGTATCGCGTCCGACGACCTCGACAGATTGATCGATGCTTTCCGCAAGGCCGGCGGCAATGCGGTGGTCCGCGCTTCGCATGACGGCAAGCGTGGCAATCCGGTACTGTTGCCGCGTTCGCTGTTTCCGGCGATCGCCCATCTGGAGGGTGACACGGGCGCTCGCCATCTGGTCGAGACTGAAGGGCTCGATGTCATCGATGTCGAGATCGGCGCGGCGGCGTCAGTCGATGTCGACACACGCGAGGCGCTGGAAGGCGCTGGCGGCGTGCTGCAGGATTGACAAACCCAAGCCGAATTACGCATGCCTTGGACATGTCTATTCATACCGTCGCACCCCCCTCTGCCCTGCCGGGCATCTCCCCCTCAAGGGGGGAGATTGGCAGCTTTGACGGCAGCTCACGTCCTGAAACCTTGGAAATTGGCGAAAACCGAAAGCGCATCCAATCTCCCCCCTTGAGGGGGAGATGGCCGGCAGGCCAGAGGGGGGCGTGCCGCGCGTTCCTCACGGCAATGCTTTTCTTGGTTTCTTCAGCCACCCACGCTGCCGCTCTCGAACTAAAACCCTTCAAGGACGATCTCTTCGCCTATCCGGCCACGCTGTCGTCCGACACCAATGGCGCCTATACCGTCATCGATTACCGCGAGCTACGCGACATCAACCAGCGTGACCAGGTGCCCGAGCGGCGGGTGAACGCCCAATATACCGACGCCAGCGTGCGCAAGGTGCAGCAGGATCTGTTGCTGAAGACCGATGCCGGCGATGTCAGGCATGTCGCCGTCGGCAAGACCGAGGGCGCCGGCATCATCGTGCTTTACCTGCACGGGCAGGGCGGCAGCCGCAAGCAGGGTGTCGACGACTTCACTTTCGGCGGCAATTTCAACCGGCTCAAGAACCTGATGGCCAGCAATGGCGGCCTCTATCTCAGTCCTGATTTCCCCGATTTCGGCGATACGGGAGCGGCGCAGGTGGCGGCGCTGATCGGTCATTATGCCGAACAGTCGCCCGGCGCGAAGATCTTCGTCGCCTGCGGCTCGATGGGCGGCGCGCTGTGCTGGGAGCTGGCCGCGCGCAAGGACACGGGCGGACGCATCAATGGTCTGCTGCTGCTCGGTTCGCTGTGGGATGAGAGCTTTTTCACCAGCCCGGCCTTCAAGCGCCGCGTGCCGGTCTTCTTCGGCCAGGGCAGCCACGACGTGGTCTACCCCGTGGCAAAGCAGGAGGCGTTCTTTCGCTCGATCCTGGCCAAATCGAAGACCTATCCGACCCGCTTCGTCCGTTTCGAGACCGGCACCCATGGTACGCCGATTCGCATGACCGACTGGCGCGGCACACTCAACTGGATGCTGTCGAAGGCGCCCTGATCGATCAGCCTGCAAGCTCGTGTGAGGCTCAGGGCGCGGTGTTGTAGTCGACGACAGTCTCGGGGTTTTGCTCCCCGTCATAGGACGCATCGACGTCGTACTGGACCAGCGAGAAATTGCCGTTGCGAAACAGGTACGTCCCCGCGTCGGACGCATCGCCGATGCCGCGCCACTTGTTGAACGTGGTGATCGTGTGGGCGGCTTCGTCATAGTCGGAATTGACTGCCCAGCCGGACGTCTGGAAACCGACGATGGTCATGCCCAGCAATTTGCCGTTGCTGTCATTGTTCTCGTAGCGGATATCCATTTTGGGTTCGGCGAACTGCAATTGCTGCACGCCCGATGTCTCGTCGGTCATGTAGTAGACCGAGCTTTCATTGTAGGCGGCGGCCGAGCAGGAAAAATGGAACAGTCGCGTTTCCTTGTCGGGATCGCCGGGCTGCGCATCCTTGTCCTTGTATTTGATCGAAAAAACGGTCGGATCATTGGCGAGGAACTGCTTGTCGCACTGGTCGCCATAGGTTGCCAGAAAGGCCTTCTTGGCCTGCTCCAGTGCGGTGTCTTTCTTTGGCGGTGGCGGGCCATCGCCGCAGCTTGGCGGCAGCGCCTCCTCGAAATCGGCAGTGGAGGGCTTCAGTGCCCCTTTCTCGATGTGGATCGGATCGAAGGGTGGCTCCACTTGTGTCTGGGCATTCACCTGGCGCAGCGTGTAGCACCCGGCAAAGACCTTTTTGCCGCCGCTCTTGTCGGTGGCGCGGACGGCGACGGGGACGTTGTAGAAAATGCTGCCGGCCGCACCTTCGTCGGAAACAGCCCCGGTCTCGACCTCGACCTTGTCGGTGCCATCAAAACCCTTGACGAAACTGTCGAAATCCTTTGCCGGCTTTGTATCGCCGAAATAACCCCAGGCGCGGGCGAATTCGTGCCAGCTGATGGCGCTGTAGAGCGAACGCACAACCGCATCGGCGCTAGACCGGTCGTCGACATAGGGCGTTTCGGGGGCATCGTCGGCCGCCAATAGCGTCTGGCCGATCGGGACAAGGGAGAGAAAGGCAGTCGCTGCGAAAAGGGCGCGTCTCATCGGGAACCTCCGCTCGATGGGGAGATTCTACTCTGGCGATTGCGGCAACGTGGTGACGCAGGCTCGGCGGTCTTGAAGAATCGCGCGCGAAGGCGCTACGTCGCGTCCGCCGGCGTTCGGCCGGGCAGGAGATTTGACGTGACGATATCGATGTATGAGGCCTCCGTGCCTGTGTTTTCAGCCAGGCTGAAAGCGCTTTCCAATGTGCTGGCGACCGCCGAACAGAATGCGCTTGATCGCAAGATCGATCCGCAGGTGTTTTTGACCTCTCGGCTGGCGCCCGACATGTACGCACTGACCCGGCAGGTGCAGATCGCTACCGATCACGCCAAGGGCGCGCCGTCGCGGCTCGCCGGGCGTGAGGTGCCGAAATATGAGGACAACGAGGCGAGTTTTGCCGATGTCCAGGCGCGCGTCACCAAGACCCTGGACCTTCTGGAGACCTTTTCGGCCGCCGAGTTCGACGGTTCGGATGACAAGGTCATCGAACTGAAGCTTGGCCAGCGCGAGATTTCGATGCCCGGCACGCAGTATCTGCTGCATGTGGCCATGCCCAATTTCTATTTCCACCTGACCACCGCTTACGACATCCTTCGCCACAATGGCGTGCCGCTGGGCAAGGCGACATTCCTGGGAGCGCGCTAGAGGATTAGGGTCTTCGAGATGTCCCGGACTGATCCGGGACATCTGGCGACTCCGATGACAGTCAGCGAATGGACATTTCGCGGGCGATGCGGGGGAAGTCGGCCGGCTTGATACCGATGTCGGCGCGGTCGGCATTGCTCATCGAATGAAGCAGCGCGAGCGCCGAGCGGTATCTCAGATGTTCCTGCGGCCGAGGCCGGGCGAACATTTCAGTGAAGAAACCCATGATTCAAGCCCCAAATTGGTCCTCCACGCCAGCCAATATAGGTGAATCGTGACAATTGTGCAGTGCAGCATTTGCATACCTGCCATGTCTTGGCGAATTTTTGCCTTGGCGAATCTTTCGCCATTTTCTGCAACCCGGTGAAACTTTTGGCCGACGCGCACCGTAGCCTCGAATGCTGGCTACATGGCCGGTTTTTCCTCGCCACTCCTGGCGAATTCCGGACTGCGTGAAAATGCAGTCCGGCTTTTGTTTTTGGGATTGCGGTGGGTCAAGCGGTAGACGAGGCGAAGGCTAAATTCGTTAAGATCGGTGCCATGCATTTTTAACGAGCCGGTTCTATGCTTTGATACCCGAATGGTCGGGCGAGGGGGAGGCTGACATCGCTACTGGCGCCAAGCGGGATTTCGCTTCGTTGCTCGACGACCTCTTCATCGCCCCCGACAAGAATGGCGAGGGCGAAGAGGCCGGCGCTCGTCCATCCATCCCGTTCGACTATCTTTCGGTGGCCGATGAACTCCATTCCGGCCGCATCAAGGTTTCCGCTGCCGAATATCGCGAGGCGGGCGCGGATCTGGCGACGGAATTCGCCGCCTTGCTCGATCATGCCAAGCTGGCTCTCGCCGGCGAAGAGCCAAAGCCCGAGGAAAAGCTGCCGCCGATCGATCCCGAAGCCATCGCCATGGAACTCGGCCTCAATCAGCCCAAGCAGGTCGCCGATTTCGGTCGCATGCGCCGCAGCTTTGCCTTTGCCAACCATCCCGACCGTGTCGCTCCGCATCTGCGCCAGCGCGCCATGATCCGCATGCAAGTGGCCAACATGCTGATCGACGAGGCCAAGCGCCGTGCATTGGCAGGTGCTCGCCGCTAACCCGGCTGGTTCACGCAAAAGTCGCTCTGGCGAGGCTTGGAGAGCGGCTCTGCTTTGCCTATAGATGCGGCTTCCTCCGCGCAGTCGCGCCAGCCTTCCTCCGGAGCCGAATTCCATGCACAAGCGTCGTCTCGGTCGGACCGATCTTCTTGTTACCCAGATCTGCCTGGGCTCCATGACCTGGGGCCAGCAGAACACCGAGGCCGAAGGCCACGCCCAGATGGACCTGGCGTTCTCGCGCGGCGTCAATTTCATCGATACCGCCGAGCTCTACCCGATCCCGCCCAAGGCGGAGACGCAAGGGTGGACCGAAAAGATCATCGGCAGCTGGATGAAAGCCAAGGGCAACCGCGACAAGGTAATCCTTGCCTCGAAGGTCGTCGGCCGCACGGCCAACAGCTGGTTTCGCGGCGACAGGCCGTCGCAACTGGTGCGCGCCGATATCTTTGACGCCATCGACAAGTCGCTGGCCAAGCTCGGCACCGACTATATCGACCTCTATCAGATCCACTGGCCGGAGCGGGATATCCCCTGGGGCGCCAACCCGACGCGCGTCGGCGCCGTGTCGCCGCGCGCCGATTCCGTCGGCGCACCGGCCGACGAAACGCCGGTCGCCGAGACGCTTGCCGTGTTCGACGAACTGGTGAAGGCAGGAAAGATACGCCATTTCGGCCTGTCGAACGAGAGTTCCTGGGGCGTGATGCGGTTCCTTGCCGAAGCCGACAAGGACATCGGCCCGCGCGTCGCGTCGATCCAGAACGCCTACAATCTCGTCAACCGCACCTTCGAGGTGAACCTCGCCGAGGTCTGCGAGCGCGAGCAAGTGTCGCTGCTGCCCTATTCGCCGCTGGCACAGGGATACCTGACTGGCAAATACGACCATGGCGCGCGGCCTCAGGGCTCGCGCACGCAGCTATTCAACCGCGGCCAGCGCTACGAGACGCCAGGTGCTGCCGAAGCACAACTTGAATACAATGAGCTGGCGCGCTCCATTGACCTGGAGCCGGCACTGTTTGCCAATGCCTATGTCTCAAGCCGGCCGTTCGTAACCTCCAACATCGTCGGCGCAACGACGCTTTCGCAGCTCGACATGGCGCTGTCTTCCGTCGATGTCGTCTGGACCGAAGAAATGCAGAAGGCGGTGGATGCGATCCATCAGCGGGTCGGTAATCCCTGTCCTTGAACGGGGATTGGCCGCTGGCCGAATCCAATGATTACAATGGGAGAAGGGCAACAATGAATTTTCCGATCGAGCTGGTCCGCGAAAGATTTCCCGCTCTCTCCCTGACCGACAAGGGCCGTCGCCGCATCTATCTCGACAATCCGGCCGGCACGCAGGTGCCGCAAGTCGTCGCAGACGCCGTGTCGCGCTGTCTTTTGACCACCAACGCCAACCTTGGCGGCTATTTCGAAACGACGATTGCCGCGCAGGCCGTCGTCGATGAGGCGCATCGGGCAATGGCCGATTTCCTTGGTGCGGCGAGCCCGGAAGAAATCATCATCGGCGCCAACATGACGACGCTGACCTATCACATGTCGCGCACGCTCGGCCGCACGATGAAGCCCGGCGACGAGATCATCCTCACCCGCATGGACCATGAGGGCAATGTGTCGCCCTGGCTGCAGCTGGCCGAGGATCTCGGCCTCGTCGTGCGCTGGCTGCCGTTCGACGAAAAGAGCTGGCAGGTCGAAGAGGCGACGCTCGCCGGGTTGCTATCCGACAGGACCCGGCTGGTCGCGTTGAACTATGCCAGCAACCTGACTGGTTCCATCAACCGGGTGAAGGCGCTGAGCGCCATCGCCAGGAACGCCGGCGCGCTGGTCTATGTCGATGCCGTGCAGTTCGCCCCGCACGGCCTGATCGACGTTCAGGAGCTCGGCTGCGATTTCTTGATCTGTTCGGTCTACAAATTCTTCGGCCCGCATATGGGCATTTTGTGGGGCCAGCATGATGTCATCGATGATCTGAAACCCTACAAGTGCCGCTGTTCATCCAACGGCCTGCCGGAGCGGTTCGAGCTGGGCACGCCGCAGATCGAACTGATGGCCGGCCTCACGGCCGCGGTCGATTACTTCGCCGACCTTGGCGCGGCAGCGGGCGAGGGTGGATCGCGAAGGCAGAAGATCGCCAAGGCGTTCGCGGTGTCGATCGCCTATGAAAACCCGCTGGCGCAACAGCTGATCGACGGTCTGTCCGATATCGAGGGTCTGACCATCCACGGCATCACCGATCCGAAGCGGATTGGCGAGCGCGTGCCGACGGTGTCCTTCACCGTCGACGGCATCGTGCCGGAGACGATCGTACGGCAGATGAACGCCGAGAACATCTTCCTGTGGTCGGGGCACAACTATGCCTGGGAGATCGTCCATCAACTCGGCATCCCGGCCGAGTATGGCGTCGTGCGCATCGGCATCGCTCACTACAACACATCTGCCGAAATCGACGAGACGCTGGAGAGCGTGCACCGGGTCATCGCCATGCTCAGGCAGCAGCGCTCCTGACACTGGCTTGAGTACTCACCGCATCTTGCCGCCGAAGCCGGTGAGGAACGCGGTGAGATTGTCGCCGAGTTCGTCGCAGAGGTAGCCGCCCTCCTGGACGATGACCGTCGGCAGGTCGAGCTTTGCGATGGCCTCGCCGATGCGCGAGAAACCCGGCGTCGTCACCGAAAGTCCGCCGAACGGATCGCCCTCGAACGCATCGAGCCCGAGCGCCACGACCAGCACGTCGGGCGAAAAGGCACGGATGCGCTGGAACGCTACCTCGAGCGCTTCGAGAAACGCCGCGTCGGCGGATTTGCGTGGCAGCGGCAGGTTGAAATTGTAGCCGAGGCCTGGCCCTTCGCCGCGCTCGTCGGCATGGCCCCAGAAGAACGGGTAGAAACGCACGGGATCGGCATGCAGCGAGACGGTCAGCACATCCGGTCGTGCATAGAAGATGCCTTGCGTGCCGTTGCCGTGATGCAGGTCGACATCGAGGATCGCCACCCGTGCGGCCTGTTTACGCAGAGCCTGTGCGGCGACGGCCGAATTGTTGATGAAACAGAAGCCGCCGGCGACATCGGCAAAGGCGTGGTGACCGGGCGGGCGGCATAGCGCGTAGGCGGCCGGTACGCCTGACATCACCGCCTCGGCCGCATCGACCGCGCTCCAGACGCTCCACAGCGCGCTTTGCCAAGTCTCGCCCGAGATCGGGCAAGCAGTATCGGCCATGTGGTAGCCGGCCTGCCCGACTGCCGAGGCCGGGTAGGAGCCGTTGCGCGCGATCGGATGGATGTTGGGGATCACTTCGGCCGAAGCGCCCTCGATGCGCTGCCAGCGCGCGTAGATATGCTCGAGGAAATCCAGATATTCGGGCGTATGCACAGCCGCGACCGGGCCGAGCCCATGATCCCGAGACCGCTCGATCGTGCAACCGGCGGATAATGCGCCGGCTAACAATCTTTCGACGCGCTCCGGCTTTTCCGGATTGGGCTGCGCCGCACCGCTTGA
The DNA here is from genome assembly GCF_040321265.1 of Mesorhizobium sp. M0491. Classification (NCBI taxonomy): domain Bacteria; kingdom Pseudomonadati; phylum Pseudomonadota; class Alphaproteobacteria; order Hyphomicrobiales; family Phyllobacteriaceae; genus Mesorhizobium; species Mesorhizobium sp. M0491. Next base: position 275,257 of record NZ_JAMYRE010000003.1, on the reverse strand, counting down.
CAGAAAGGCCTTGGGGTCGTGACGCTTCTGTTCCTCGGCGTAGAAGGCTTTCATTCCTGCTCCTCATTCTCGGCCGTGTCGGCGAAGGCAAAGAAGGCATCGCCGATGATCTTCTGGGTCTGTTCGTAGCTCGACCAGGCGATGCCCAGCCTTTCATAAAAGGCCTTGGCGCCCTCATTGTCGGTGTCGACGGATAGCCTCAGATACACGCCGCCTTCTTTCCGGCACTGCGCCGCAACGTGCCGCAGCAGCCGCTCGCCGATCTTGCGGCCACGAAAACGATCCTCGACATAGAGGTCTTGCACATAGACGCCAGGCCGCCCCATCCAGGTCGAAAAGATCGGGAAATGCAGGCAGAGCCCGGCAAATTCGCCGCCGACTTCGGCGATCAGGGTGGAGAAGGATGGCTTTTCACCAAAGCCGTAAGTTCTGAGATCGTCCGGTGTCGAAATGATCTCCTCGGGCGCGCCGATATGGGTGCCGAGTTTCAGGATCGCCGCGTGGATCGTTTCGACGTCGTCGAGAGTGCCGAGTCGAAGGAGGATATTGGGCGGGGGGACAATCATCGGAGGTTCGGTGCCCAGGCACCCCCCTCTGTCCTGCCGGACATCTCCCCCGCAAGGGGGGAGATTGGCAGTTTTGATACTACCGCCCATCCTGCAACGTTGGAAGTTAGCGAAAGCCGAAATGACATCCGATCTCCCCCCTTGCGGGGGAGATGTCCGGCAGGACAGAGGGGGGTGCGAAGGAACGCAATCATTTCAGATTGTCTCCCTTTCAAACGCCAGCATCTCAAAACGCCACCCGGTCGCCGCCCTTGAGCGCCAGCATGTCGCGCGCTTCGGTGGGGGTTGCAACCTCCAGCGACAGCCCATCGAGAATGCCACGGATGCGGCGCACCTGATCGGCATTGGATTTCGCCAGCTGGCGGCCGTCATAGAGACTGTCCTCCAGCCCGACGCGGACATTGCCGCCCATGGCCGCGGCGATCGAGATCAGCGGCATCTGCTGGCGGCCGGCGGCCAGCACCGAGAACTGGTAGCTGTCGCCGAACAATTTGTCGGCGATCCGCTTCATGTGGACGAGATTGTCCGGGTCAGCGCCGATGCCGCCCAGAATGCCCAGCACGAACTGGATGAACAATGGGCCAGACACCAGCCCCCGGTCGCGGAAATGCGCCAATGAGTAGAGATGGCCGACATCGTAGCATTCGAATTCGAAGCGCGTGCCGCAGCCCTTGCCCAGTCTTTCCAGCACCCCTTCCATGTCGGCGAAGGTGTTCTTGAAGATCGTGTCGCGGGTGGCTTCCAGCAGCTTCGGTTCCCACTCGTGCTGCCATTCCCTCGGCTTGTCGAGCATCGGGAACAGCGCGAAATTCATCGAACCCATGTTGAGCGAGCACATTTCGGGTTCGGCTCTGAGCGGTGCCGCCAGCCGCTGGTCCAGGGTCATCAGCGACGAGCCGCCGGTGGTGATGTTGATCACTGCATCGGTCGCCTGTTTGATGCGCGGCAGGAACTGCATGTAGACGTCCGGATCGGCGGTCGGGCGGCCGTCACTCGGATCGCGGGCGTGCAGATGCAGAATCGAGGCACCGGCTTCGGCCGCCGCGATCGCCTCCGCTGCGATCTGGTCCGGCGTCACCGGCAGATAGGGCGACATCGACGGCGTGTGCACCGAGCCGGTGACAGCGCAGGTGACGATGACTTTTCTAGGCGCCATCTTTGTCGCCTCAGCCTTCGACCGGTAGGTCGAGTTCGGAGGCCAGAACGTCCAGCGAGTCGCCGATGATGGAGACGATCTCGCCGACCTGCTCCCTGGTGACGATCATCGGCGGCGCGACCATGAAATTGTCGCCGTCGACGCCGCCCTTGACCCTGCGGCCATAGATGATCAGCCCGCGCTCATAGGCGAGGTCGAGCAGCCGTTGCGTGGCTTTCTTGGTCTGGTCGATCGGCCTCAGCGTCTCGGGATCGGCAACCATCTGGGCGCCGGTGAGCAGGCCCTTGCCACGCATATCGGCGATGAACGGAAACCGCTTCGCCAGCCCCTTCAGCCCGTCCATCAGCACGTCGCCCATGGCGGCCGCATTGGCGATCAGGTCGAGCCGGTCCATTTCACCGAGCACGGCAAGCCCGGCGGCGCAGGCCAGCGGATTGCCAGCATAGGTGTGGCCGTGCTGGAAGCCGCCGGAGTCAAGCAGCGGCTGCACCAGCCGCATCGGGGCGGCGAGCGCGCCAAGCGGCGCATAGCCCGAACCCAGCCCCTTCGACAGCGCAACGATGTCGGGCTTGCAGTTCCAGTGGTCGCCGCCGAGGAATTTGCCGGTGCGGCCGGCGCCGCTCATCACTTCATCGTGGATGAGCAGGATGCCGTAGCGGTCGCAGATCTCGCGGATGCGCGGATAGTAGCTGTCGGGCGCCACCAGCGCTGCGGTCGCAGCGCCACCGATCGGTTCCATGATGAAGGCGACCACGCTCTCCGGCCCTTCGGCCAGGATCTTCTCCTCCAGCATGTCGGCATAGCGGATGCCGCGCTGTTCCATCGAGAGATTGTCGCGGTCGCGCCAGGCATTCGGCGCCGGCACGGTCGGCATCACCCGCATCATCGGCTCGAAAGTTTCGGCCAGCGCATCGTCGCCGGTGATCGACAACGAACCCAGCGTGCCGCCATGATAGGAGGGAAAGCGGGTGATCACTTTCCACCGGCTGGCCTGGCCGGTGGCGACGGCCCATTGCCGCGCCAGTTTGATGCAGGATTCCGTCGCTTCCGATCCGCCCGAGACGAAGAAGATACGGTCCATGCCTTCCGGCAGCTTGCCGGCGAGTTCCCGCGCCAGTTCTTCGGCCGGCTCGTTCTCGAAATGCAGCCGATAGGCGAAGGTGGCGCGGTCCATCTGCCGCTTCATGGCATCCAGCACGTTGCGGTTGGAATGGCCGATATTGGCGACCATCGGGCCGCTCGAGCCGTCGATAAAGCGGCGGCCGTCCTGCGTCCACATATAGATGCCCTCGGCACGGTCGATCAGCGGCCGGCGCAGGCTGGACAGATAGAACAGATGCGAGTCTCGCCGGACTTCGGGTTCTTCAACGGCGGATTGGATTTTCGACATATCAGGGCTTTCCGAGGTAACGATCGAGGACATTTTTTGTGACGCGTTCGACCATCGGGTCCTGTCTTAGCAGGCCGGCGACCCATTCGCAGCTTCCGGCGTGGAACACCTCGCCCTTGCCGCGCGGGAAATTGACGATCATGCCATTGCCGCGTTTGACCTTTTCCAGATTGGCGTCGCTCGCCTCTCCGAACAGTGTTTCGGCGGTGAAGCGACCGTCTTCGTCGGTGAGGAACTGATCCTCGATCGGAATGTCGGCGCTTTCCTCGACCTGGGATGCCATGCCGACCGCGAGAACCTGCAGGCCGTCTGGCGCGCCGCTGGTCGCTGTGGGGTAGGGCAGGCCGCCGCGTATCTCGAAGTCGAGCCCATCGACTTCATAGCCATAGACATGGCTGTCGGAGCCCAGCAGGTCACCATAATAGATGCCGGTGCCGGCAAAGGCCCAGTGCTCCGGCCGGTAGACCGGAAAGCCACGCACGCCGCGCGGCGCGCAACCGCCCCAACCGGTATAAACCCCGCGCGTGGCGTTGAGCCCGAAGGTCGCCGAACCCGGCCGGCCGATTTCCGGCGCTTCCCAGGAGTTGGTGGCGCGGGTGATGTCGCCGCCTGGGAGATAGGCGGGGTCTTCGGCACGCGCGCGATATTTGTAGCAGACCTGCCGGCGGGCCTCGTCTTCCAGCCGCGTCTGCCACATGAAATTGCCGGCAAAGCGCGCCGCATGGCCGCCGCGCTCGACATAGGCGTCGACGGCATCGCGCATTTCCCAGGTCCAGTATTCGTCATGGCCGACGAAGACGGCACAGTCGTAGCCGTCGAGAATTTCGGACGAAAAATGCAGATCGTGCTGGCTGATGAGATCGACGCCATAGCCGGCCTGTTCGGCGAAGCGGAAGAAATGGCTGTCATAGCTGGCCCAGCCCGAAGAGGCGTATTTCTTCGAATGGCCTGTGGCGAGCGCCCATTCCATATGCGGATAGCGGGGAATCGTCTTGGGTGGCACGGCGACTTCCAGCGGCACGCGCGGCGCGTCTTTCGGCAGCACGACGAAGCCGCGGCACCAGGGGCGTTGCGTCGACACGATGGGCGAATACTGGTTGCGATCCGGCCCGGTGATGCCCTGGTAGTGGTTGGAGCCGCCCCAGGTGTTGTAGGCCAGCCATGTGCCTGTCGCAGCCACCTGCAGCACACGGCCGGGTTTACGGCCCGGCTGCGGGCTGACGATGAAAAGATGATGGGATTGGATCGGTTTGCCGTCGCGGCCGTCGGCGGTCAGCGTGACCCGATAGGCGCCGGACGGCCAGTCCGCCCCGACGCGAAATTCGAAGGATACGTCCCAGCCGCAGCCTTCAACCGAACACTGGTCAGGTGTGTCCTGCCGGCGTGCCGCGATGCCCGATTTTTCGAACGCTTTGGTCTCGCTGCCGCCATCCCGGGTGATTGTCATGCCGAAGTTCGGAGCTGTCGAACTGACATGCAACGCCACCGTTTCGCCGGCGCGATAGGAAAAGCGGTCGCTGTAGCACCAGATCTCGCCGCGCTCGCCATCCATCCCCGGCCATTCGTAGTAATGGCCACGCACCGCGTGGCGGCGCTGCTCCGGCGTCAGTCCGAAATCGGGGAATTCGGTCGGCAGATGGGTCATGAACACCTGAAAGGTCGAAGGCCGCCATTTCGGCGATCTGCTGTCGTTGCGTCAAATGGAAACGATCGGACCAGCATTCGTTAGCCGCACCCTTGGCCGCCTCCATCAAACGGACTATCTCAGGGCAGGCGGCGTTTCCGCCACGGGGGTCGGAATGCTCAGAGTGCAAAAGGTCAAAGTCGACGAGATCTACGTGCCGACAGCGCGCAAGAAGACGCTGCATCCCGAGACCGTCCGCCATCTGGCCGAGGACATTCTGGAAAACGGCATGAAGACGCCGATCCAGGTCCGCCATGACGGCAAACGCCACATCCTCGTCGAAGGCCTGCACCGGCTGGAAGCGGCAAAGTGGCTCGGCGAGACCGAAATCGAGGCTTATCTGGTGCAAGCCAAGCGCCACTGACACTTCCTTCGTTCCCCACGGACCGACGCGGAGCAGGGACGTCATCGCAAAATTTTCGTGGACGATGTCGGTTTGCGGTTCATCGGCTCGTCCTTGGGACGGAAGCCAGATCAAACGCAGGACGCCCTTATGACCACCAAGCTCGACACCGCCCCCACCAACGACCGTGAAGTGGTTCTTGCCCGCATCATCGATGCGCCGCGTGAGAACGTCTATCGCTGCTGGACCGATCCGAAACTGATCACGCGCTGGTTCTCGCCAAAGCCGTGGACGACGCCGCGCGCCGAGATGGATGTGCGCACCGGCGGCTCGAGCCTTGTCGTCATGGCTAGCCCGGACGGTAACGAATTCCCCAACCCGGGAATCTTCCTCGAAGTCGTTCCCGGCAGGAAGATCGTCTTCACCGACGCCTACACAGAGGCTTGGCAGCCTTCGGAAAAGCCGTTCATGACCGTCGTGCTGACCTTCGAGGACGAGGGCAACGGCAAGACGCGCTACATCGCTCGGGTCAGGCACTGGAGCGTCGCCGACCGCGAACAGCATGAGAAGATGGGTTTCCACGAGGGTTGGGGACAGTGCGCCGACCAGCTCGAAGAACTCGCCAAAACGCTTTGATCCGCATGACGCTCTGATACCGGCAGGACGAGAGGAGATCGATATGTCCAAAACCCTGTTTTTCGCCATTTTTGCTTCGGCCGCAGCACTGCTTGCCTGCCCGGGCACCACCAATGCGGAGGAGACAAAACCCGCCATGACGACTGAGACGAACGCACTGCCGAAGCCGGAAAAGTCTGGCCTGCTGCCGATCGACGGCCTGAATTATTATTATGCCATCTATGGCAAGGGCGAGCCGCTGCTTCTGCTGCATGGCGGTCTCGGCACCACGGATATGTTCGCGCCGATCCTGCCGAAACTTGCCGAAAACCGCACCGTCATCGGCGTCGACCTGCAGGGTCACGGTCGCACCGCGCTGGGTGACCGACCATTCACCGTGGAAGCGATGGGCGACGACATGGCCGCCATCGTCAAGGCGCTCGGTTACGACCAGGTCGATGTCATGGGCTATTCGCTGGGCGGCGGCGTCGCCTTCCGCATGGCCGGCCAGCATCCCGAAGCGGTGCGCCGCCTCGTCCTGGTATCGACCGGCTACGCCACGGACGGCTTCTATGACGAGATGCGTCCCCAGCAGGCACAGGTGAGCGCGGCTGCGGCTGAGTTCATGAAGGACACGCCGATGTACAAATCCTACGTCGCGGTGGCGCCGCATCCGGAGGAGTTCCCGAAGCTCCTCGATGCGCTGGGCGGCTTCATGCGTCAGAACCGCGATTACTCGGCCGACGTCGCCAAGCTGAAGATGCCTGTCATGCTGGTCTATGGCGACAGCGATATGTACAAGCCCGAGCACGAGATCAAGTTTTATCAGATGCTCGGCGGCGGGCTGAAGGACGCCGGCTGGATGCGCGAGAACCTGTCGCAGAACCGCCTGGCGATCCTGCCCAACCGCACCCACTACGACACTTTCTTCGCCCCCGAACTCACGGCCGCCGCGCTGCCGTTCCTCAACGGCCAGACCAAGGTCAAAACCTGGGACGAGGTCGTCGGCGAAACGGAGTGAACGCCAAGGCCGCCGGTTGTTGGCTGGCAGCCGGCGGATCGTCATGCGGCCGCCATGACGGCTTTCGGCGTCATGACTTCAGCCCCACTCGCATCAGCATAAGCGATGACGTTGCATCAAAGCTTTTCAATTGACCCAATCGGCCGCGCCGATACCTTGCGCGCCTATTCTCCCCCACCAGTGGATCGATCCGGACAATGGCAAGATATGACGGCGGATGCCTGTGCAAGGCGGTGCGCTACCGCGCGGACGCGGCCCCCATCAACGAACGCGTCTGCCACTGCCGGGTTTGCCAGAAGGCGATCGGCGCCGCCTTCAACGCACGCGTCCTGTTTCGCATCGACGACGTGACGATCGACGGGCCGCTGGCGACCATAAACTCTTCGCCGGATCTCAAGCGCGGCTTTTGCCCGAGCTGCGGCACGACGATGTTTTCCCGGCGTGATTCCGCTGATATCATCGGCATCACCACCGGTTCGCTCGACGATCCCACGGTTTTCAAGCCGCAAATGCATATTTTCACCGCCTCGAAGCAGCCCTGGGTGGTGCTCGATGACAGCCTGCCGAAATACGAAGGCGCCCCTCCGCCAGGCTAATTTTCCCCTTTCCCTTTGTTGTGGAAGAAGGTGGATCGACGCGCTACGCCAGCGAGAAGGAAGAACGCAACCATGGCCAAAATTTAATCCAAATCGACACGAGGTAGCCGGCAAAGCGTCATTGGCGGGCCATCATTGTCTCCCTATTTATGGGTCGCGGGTACGGCATTCGAGGAGACGACGGATGAACGACAGCATCAGCACCCTGGACGAGCTTTTGAGCGATCCGATGGTCCTGCTTGTGATGGAGCGCGATCGTGTGCGCCCCGAACAGGTGCGCATGCTGCTCGAACGGGCTCGCCGGCCTTCGACCGATGAGCCCGAAGTGCCGCCGGCGCATGTGATCGCCAGGACATGCCAGAAACTCTGGCTCTGCCCGTAGTCGCTTTGCGATTTTCCCTGTGTATCTCAAGCCGGCTCCAAGGTGGGCCGGTTTTCGAACGGCGTGCACTTCGGCACGCCAGCTTACAAATCCGTAAATTGATTATCCGGCCCATGACGATAAGGCTTGTCGGGGATTGACCGGTGGTCGGTCCACGCAACTCTGATCTCTCATGCACGGAATTCGATTTTGGCCGACATCTGCACACAAGGCCTGGACACGGGCTTCGTCGGGCTGGGGTTCGCCAAGGTGGCGTTCCTCGGCGTGGTGCAAGGCATCACCGAACTGTTGCCGATTTCCTCGACCGCCCATATGCGCATCGTGCCGGCCGTGCTCGGCTGGCAGGATCCTGGCTCCGCCTTCTCCGCCGCCATGCAACTCGCGGCTCTTGCCGCGGTGGTCAGCTATTTCTGGAGTGATGTCAGGAATATCCTGTTTGGTTCGTTCGACGCTCTGGCGCGACGCGATTTCGCCGACCGGCATTTCAAGCTGGCGCTCTGGATCGTGCTGGCGACGATCCCGATCGTCATCGCCGGCGTGGCGCTGTCGGGCGTGCTCAACGCCTGCAATTCGCCGCTACGCAGCCTAACGGTGATCGGCTGGGCCTGCATCGCAATGGCGATCTTGCTGGCGCTGGCCGAGATCTTTGCCCGTCACCGGCGCAGCATGGGCGGTGCGTCGCTGACCGATGCGCTGCTCGTCGGTGTTGCCCAGATCGGCGCGCTTGTCCCCGGCGTCTCGCGCTCGGGCTCGACCCTGACGGCGGCACTGGGGCTCGGCTTCAAGCGGGCCGAGGCGGCGCGCTTCTCGTTCCTGCTCGGGTTGCCGGCGATTGCACTCGCCGGCCTTAAGGAACTCTGGGAACTGCACAAGGTCCATCTCGACGCCCATGGGTGGTCGGTCCTTGCCGTCGGGCTGGTCGTCGCCTCGATCTCCGCCTTCTTCGCCATATGGGGGCTGATGCACGTGCTGGAGCGTTTCTCGGCCTGGCCGTTCGTCATTTATCGCGGCCTGCTCGGTGTCGTCCTGCTGCTGGGCGTGGCGATGAGATGGCTCGTCTAAGGCAAGTTCCACAGTATCGCTTGAAACGGGCTATATCCGTACCGGACCTCGAACTTCGATTCCGGTACGCACATGGATTTTTTGACCCTCCTGCAATCACTGCCGTTGCTGCTGGCGTTGGCCAAGGGCGCACTGCCGTCGGTGGCGGCATTTGGCCAGTGGGCCGCTTCACTGCCGCCATGCCGGGACTTCACCTTCGAGGCGACCAGCTATCTCGTTTGCGAGGTCGATCCGAAACGATACCAGCTCGAGCTGTTCTGGAAGGATGCGGCGGGCAAGCCGTTTCAGTCGCTGCACAATCTGCATGCCGCGCAACAGGCGATCGGGCGCACGATGGTGTTCGGCATCAATGCCGGCATGTATCACCCTAACCTCGCGCCGGTCGGCCTCTATGTCGAGCGTGGCCAGGAGATGGCCTCGGTGAAAACGGGATCGGGAAGCGGCAATTTTTCCCTGCAGCCGAACGGCATTTTCTACCTGCGCGACGGCAAGGCCGCGGTTCGTGCCACTCGGGATTTCGTGAAAAGGCGCCCGACCGTCGACTATGCGACGCAATCGGGGCCGATGCTGGTGATCGACGGCAAGCTGCATCCAAAATTCCAGGCTGACGGCACTTCGCGGAAAACCCGCGACGGTGTCGGGGTGCGAAAGGACGGCGTCGCGGTCTTTGCGATTTCGAACGGCACAGTGACCTTCCATGCCTTCGCCCGGCTTTTCCGCGACGCGCTTGGCTGCGACAACGCGCTGTTCCTCGACGGCACGATATCAAGCTTGTTTGCGCCTGCCATAGGCCGCAAAGACGACTACTGGAATCTCGGGCCGATGATCGGCGTTTTCAGGAAATCCTAGCCGGTTTTCCACCGCGCTTACCCACACGCGGTATGGGCGAAAAAAATTGATTCAAACTTTATTGGTAATTTCTCATTCATAACTGATCCGGTTTGTCCGTCGGCTGTCGTTTTGCCCTCGGTCTGTTGTGTTTTGAGTACAGGTCCAGATGCGGATTCCGGGCGTCGTCAGTTTTTTGATCGCATCGCTATGCCTTGCCGGCTGCTCTTCAACGGCCGGCGTCGACGCGCTGGATTTGCAGAAACCGTCCAACGAGACCACCAGTTCCGTGATTCGGCCGCCGGCACCGATCGCCGCTGCTCCGGCGGCAAGGGGCAACAGGGCGGCAAGGGCCGAATTGGCCCCCATGTCTGACAACGGTCCGAGGCGCCCGTTTGGTTTGGCGGAGGAGGAAGAGACGGGGGTGTTTGCCGCACCTGATGTGCCTGATCCCCAAGTGCCTGATGTCGGCGGGTTGCCGGTCGAGCCGGCAGCCTTGGTGTCGCCGCCCAAGCTGTTGACCCGCGCGGCACCGGCCATGCTTGCCGGGCCGCTCACCCGTTACGGTTTTCGTGATGCCAAGCCTATCAATTTCGGCAAGGCTTCGCCTCGCCGCCTTGCAGTGCACGGCGTCGACGTCTCGCGTTGGCAAGGCAACGTGAATTGGGACAAGCTGCGCGCCCAGGGCGCCAACTTCGCCTACATCAAGGCGACCGACGGTGGCGACCACCTCGATCCGATGTTCATGAAAAACTGGCGCAACGCCGACGCCGCCGGCTTGAAGCGCGGCGCCTATCATTTCTTCTACTGGTGCCGCACGGCCGGCGAGCAGGCGGACTGGTTCATCCGCAACGTGCCCAGGGTCGAAGGCGCACTGCCGCCGGTGATAGACGTCGAGTGGAACGGCGAGTCCAGCTGCAAGCGCCGGCCGTCGCGCGAAAAGGTGCTGGAAAAGATGCAGGTGTTCATGGACAAGCTGGAGCGCCATTACGGCCAGCGTCCCATCATCTACACCGCGCCCGATTTCTACCGCGACAATCTCAGGGGCGAATTCCTCGACTATCCGTTCTGGCTGCGTGCCGTGGCCCAGCATCCGTCAAAGGTCTATCCCGGCCGCAAATGGCTCTTCTGGCAGTATTCCGGCTCCGGCCTGTCGCACGGCGTCACCGGCCGTATAGACCTCAATGTCTTCCATGGCGACGAACGGCAATGGCGCGCCTGGGCCGGCGGCCGGCAGACGGTAGCCGACGCCAACTGAGACAGTCGTCAGTCCCGGCGCGCTTCGCTCTGCCTGATGCCCGCGGTCTGGGCAAGCGCGATATCGGACTGCTCGATGGACACGCTTCCGCCGGCAGCATTCGCTGAGGAAAGTGTCCGGCTCTTTGACCGACATGGACGCATGGGAGGAAAAGATGGGTGTGTCATCGGAGGCTCTGGCGCAGAGCCGTCAAACGATCAGCGCCTACGAGGATTATGCCGAACAATATGATGCCACCGTGCGCCATGTTCCCAACGAGAGGGAGCAGGCATCGCTGAAGCGCCTGGTGGCAATCGCCGGTGCAGGCGGCCGGATTTTGGAAGTCGGGTCCGGAGCCGGATATGACGCGGATTTTCTGGAGACTTTGGGTGTCAAAGTCCGGCGCACCGACGCAACCAAGCGGTTTCTGGAACTGCAGGCCGCGCGTGGCAAGCATGGCGAGTTGCTCGATCTCATCACCGATGATCTCGGCGGCCCCTACGACGCAGTCCTGGCCCTATGCGTCCTCATCCATGTGCCTCGCGACGAGACCGACCAGGTACTTGCCAAGATAGCCGGGTCGCTGCGGCCGGGCGGCGCCTTCCTCGTCTCGATGCGCAATGGCGACGGCGAGACATCAGGCGAATATCACATGGTCTACTGGCGCAGGGACGACTTCGCGGCCCGTCTCGAAGGCGCCGGGCTCGTCCTCATCAGGGACGATTTCAACGTCGGCCGCGATAGCGAAGAATGGAACACGTTCCTGGCCGTCAAGCCTGCATGACCCGCCGAACGCTGTCGCTGTTTGCGCTGCTCAGCCTTTTCAGATTTCGCGAATAAGCAAGACATTGCCGCAGCCTTGCTGTCTATGTGAAGTTCCTGCACTCCTGGGGGAGACGAGTTGGAACTCAAGATCATGCTTGTCGGCTTTGCCTGCGTGGTCGCGGGCGCGCTGTCGTTCATCACCTTCATGAAATGGCGAGAGGTGAAAGCGCTCAGCCGCTGGCTGCCGGCGCCGGGAAAGATCATTTCCTCGCGCGTCGAGGCACGTGAAGTGAGAAACTCGGGCGTTGGCTCGGACAGCAGCGATACCACCGAAATGCGGAATTTTCCGGCGATCACCTTCGAATACAAGGTCGGCGGCAAGAAATTTCAAAGCTCGCGCCACAGCGTGAAGGAGAATTTGGGGAATTTCGAAGTCGCTGAAACCCTTGCCCAGTTTCCCCGCGGCGCGGAGGTGACTGTCTTCTACAATCCGGCCGATCCGAGCAAAGCGGTGATCGAGCGCACACTGCCGGACGGCGCCTTCAAGTTCATGGTCCAACTTTCGGCAGGATTGGTGATCGGGGCGGTTGTGCTGGTGTTTTCCGTCGGCGGTGTTCTGGAAGCGATCGGGCCGCATTTGCCCAAGCCGCAGAATCTCGGTGCCGCGGCGTTGCTGCTTTTTATGGGCTTGTTCATCCTGCGCATGGGTTTTGCCCAGAAATCGTTGGCCGAACAGGCGGCAAAATGGCCGATCGCGGCCGGCCGCATCGAAACCTCAGGCCTGCAGGCGCTCCGAAACCATTCAGGCTATGGTCGCTGGCGCACCGTCTTCAAATCCCGCATCGTCTACTCCTATGGCGTCGCCGGCCAGCGCTACAGCGCCGATCGTGTGACCTTCGGCGCCACCGTGACCGCCTCGCTGCCCGGCCTCGTCGGCGGCCAGGCACGGCAATATGTCGAAGGTAGCAAGGTCGACGTTCACTATGACCCCGTCAACCCCGGCTCAGCGGTGCTCGAATGCCGGGTCCGGGGGCTTGGGCTGCTATGGATCTGCTCGGCAGGCTTTCTCGGCGGCGCCGCCTTTCTGCTCGGGCTGGTATGACACTGGTCAGGCGGATTCGGTCACGGCGCCGATCCGCCGGTAGACGAATGGTTCTTCTCTCGAAGGAATTGTGGCAATGCGCTTGGCTTCGTCGATCAGCATTGCCATGCGAGCATGGATCGGCGATTTCGCGCAAGCCGGGTCCGTTGCGGCGGCATCGCCGGCGATCGCCATCGCCTGGCAGCGGCAGCCGCCCCAGTCGATCTCGCGCCGCTCACAGCCGCGGCACGGCTCCTGCATCCAGTCCGTACCGCGAAAGGCATTGAACCCCGGTGAATCGGCCCAGATCGAGGACAGTCTGCGTGGTTCGAAACGCTCGAAGCTGAGAGACGGGATCGCCTGTGCGGCATGACAGGGCAGTACGGTGCCGTCAGGCGTCACCATGAAGGCGTCACGCGCCCAGCCGCCCATGCACGGCTTGGGATAGATCGCAAAATAGTCCGGCGTCACAAAATCGATGTTGATGATGCCGGCCAACCGCTCCTGTGCCTCCGCGACGATCTCCGCCTGCCTGTCGACCGCTTCACGCTCGGGCATCAGTTGGTCGCGATTGGTCAACGCCCAGCCGGCATACTGCACATTGGCGATCTCGAGCCTCTCCGCGCCCAGCGAAAGGGCGAGATCGATGAATTCCGGCACTTCCTCGATGTTATGGCGATGGATCGGCGCGTTGATGGTAAGAGGCAGACCGGCAGCGCGCGCGCGGCGTGCCGTCTCCAGCTTCTTTTCGTGAGCGCCCTTGTGGTTGCCGATGCGATCGGTGGTCGCCGGCCGCGCACCCTGAAAGCTCAGTTGCAGATGGTCGAGACCGGCTTCGGCAAATGCCTCGATACGGCCCTCGACGATGCCAACGCCCGCGGTAATCAGATTGGTGTAGACGCCGCGCCCCGCAAGCCCGGCGATCAATTGCTCGAGGTCGCGGCGCAGTGTCGGCTCGCCGCCGGACAGATGCACCTGCAGCACTCCGAGATCGGCTGCCTCCGAGAACAGAGCGAGCCAGGTCTCTGTGTCGAGTTCGCGATTGGCCTTCAGCAGTTCGAGCGGATTGGAGCAATAAGGGCATTGCAGCGGGCAGCGATGCGTCAGTTCCGCCAGCATGCCGATTGGAGGGAGGAGGGGCGTGCTCATAGCCTCACCAGCAGCTTGTCCGACCATTCCTGCAGGAAGGCGATGACGTCGGTCGCCACGGCCTCCTGTTCAGCCTCATAATCCGCGGCAAGGCCGGCAATGATGTCACCTGCCGTTGCCCGTCCATCGCAGCGGCGCAATATGTCGAGACTGACATCGTTCGGCCAGAATATCTTTTCCGGTGAAAGCACGGCGAATGCCTGCCGCACGGAATCGTACTGTATGCGCACGTGCTTCGGCAGCGAAGGTACCGACCGCAGCGACACCACGGCTCTTTCGCGCAGCGCCATCATAGGGCTGCCTCAGGCTGGAAGGCGCCGGGCGGTATGTTTCCCTGCTCGCCATAGGCGTGTTGAAGCGCATCAAGCATGGCCCAGAGTATATCGCATTTGAACACCAGTGCATCGATTGCCTGCTGCTGGCGCTCCGCCGTATCGGCGTGGCTGAGCACGTAGGCGAGGGCGAAGTCGGCGTCACGCGAGGCCTGTTCGGGCCGTTGCCTGAAATAGGCCAGCGTATCCTCGGTGATGTAGTCGTATTTGGCCAGCATTGCCGGCACCCGCTCGCCGATGATGAGTGGCGAGAACATCTCGGTCAGCGACGACGCGACCGCCTCGAACAGCGTCCGGTTTGTACAAAAGGAAAGGTAAGCGCCCACCGCGAAGCGCGTCGCCGGCAGCGCCAGCCTTTGGCTCTTCACGGCCTCGGCGTCCAGGCCGAGCGAAGTTGCCAGATGCAGCCAGCGCGCGATGCCGCCGCTCCAGCCGTCCTCGCCGTCATGGTCTTCGATCCGCTTGCGCCAAGCGGCGCGAAACGCCGGATCCTCGGCATGCACGAGGATCATGGCATCCTTGCGCGGGATGACCGCCTGATAGCAATAGCGGTTCAGCGCCCAGGCCTTCATCTCGGCCTTTGACAACGCGCCGCTGGTCATCCTGTGGTGAAAGGGATGGCGATTGTGATAGCGCTCGGCGCCAACCTGCCTCAATACGGCTTCGAGAGCGCTCGTGGAGAGTCCGCCTTTGGCTGCATCGCGGAAGTCGCTCAAAATTCCATCTCCATACCGTCGCTTGCGATTTCCCAGCCTGCCGCCTTGACCGCCGCGTGCTCGGCGGAATTCTCGTCAAGGATGGGATTGGTGTTGTTGATGTGGACGAACACACGGCGGCTAACCTTCACATCGGCCAAGCCGGCGATCGAACCCAATTCTCCCGAGATCGCCAGATGCCCCATGCGCGCGCCGGTTTTCTGACCGACGCCGGCGACGATCATCTCCTCGTCGGTATACACCGTGCCGTCGAACAAAAGACAGGCGGCATCGGCGAGACGCGCGCGTAAGCGCGCATCGATGCGCGCGCAGCCCGGAATATAGAAGACGGAGCCGCGGTTGCCGATGCCGGCGATTCGGACTCCGATCGTATCACCTGCGTCGGAGCTGAAATTGGCATCCGGATGGTCTCTATCCTCCAGATAGAGTGCTATCTTCCCGGGCACCGGAAAGGGCTCGATCATTACGCCGGTCTCGCGGCTTTCTGCATCGCAGATGGCCAATTCTTTCGTCGGTGGCAGGATGCGCCGCGGCACAAGCGCTGGATCGAGAACGTTGAAAATCGAATTCGCCTCCAGCGTCGCCAGAACCTGCGCCGTTGCATAGATGGCGAAAGGCTGCCGTTCGCGCAGGCTGAGCAGTCCGGCGATATGATCGACATCGGCATTGGTCAGCACCACCGCGCGAATAGGCGTCGAGCGCAGCGGCGCATCGCCCGCAGGCTGCAATTCAGGTGTTGCAGCGATTTGCTGGCGAATGTCGGGCGAGGCATTGAAAAGAACCCAGCCGAACCCGTCCGCAGAGGCGGCGACACTTGACTGGGTTCGTGAATGCACGCCGGCCATGCCGGTGCGAGCCGCACGACTCAGACGGTAGTTGCAGTTCCATTGCGGAAAGCCGCCGCCTGCCGCCGATCCGATGATCCTCAAATGCATGAAAATGCCCGCGCGCCGGCTTCTCTGACCTGCAGGCAATTTGCAGTCACAAAAAACGCTTCGCGCGCTTTGCGTGCGTCAAAATCTTTCACGAAAATCCCATGCGGCGAGGGGATGCGCGCCCCTGTCGCCAGGGACGCGCACCTCTGCGGCCTACTTCTTGGGAGTAATTTCAGCAGGCAGATACCGTGAAATTTCGAAGCCAGCGGCAACCTGACACATGGTCGGTTTTTTCCAGTTCTTCTTCATGACATTTCTCCTCTTATACCAGCCCGAAGGGACCGATCCTGTCGTTAGCCAACCATTGCAGGGCACCGACGCAATGGCTCGTCCATCAAGTCTTAAAATGGACAAATGAAACAATAGGTTTTGAAAAATTGAAAACAAACTATCGAGAATAATTGCAGTCCTTACTTCAATTGGTCGTGGCGTAGGGTTTTTTCTCCTCCAGTGGCAGGTTTGCATCTTCCCACCCATCAGCGCCAAGCGGATACCAGATTACTGAACTGTAGCCCCACTCGACGGCGCGTTTCGCCGCATTCCACGACATCCAGCAATTCGTCATGCAGTAGAACAGAATCGCGCGCGACTTGTCCGTCCCGGCCTTGGCCGTGAGGCCTCGGCGAAAATAGCTGGCGGTCTCCTGCGAAATAGCGCCGTATCCCACATTGGCCAGCCATATGCTGCCTGGAATGTCCTTTCTGACCTTGTCCCTCCATATGGTTCCTGCCGGCAAATTGGTCGGTTTGGGCGTGTCCGGCATCACGTCGAAGAAGATCGCCTTTTTCGCTCGCCACAGCGCTTCCGCTTCCACCGTCGTCACCACCCTCGCGCCTTGCAGCGTCCGCGGCACCGGCGCCCGATAGTCGTCCATCCGGAAACCGCTGGGTTCGACGACATCGCCAGCCCATGTCGGCTCGGTCAGACCCAGAAGGCTCGCGGCGACCAGCAAGAAAATAGTCTCCCTTCCATTCATTGGGTAATCAGGTTGTCGTGTTCGTCGATCAGCGGCACGTTGTAGCTCAGCAGGATCCTGGTGATCTCAGCCTGGTTTTCCCTGATCACCCGGTTGAGCGTCCGCTTCCATTCCTGGTCGGACGGACGTACGCCCATGGTGATGCGGTAAGACATGCGCGAGCCGGTTTTTTCCTTCACCAGTGGAACGATCGTCACATCAGCTCCGAGTTCCCTTGCATAGTAACCTGCCATCGGTCCCCACAGCACCGCCGCATCGATCCTGTGTGCCAGCATGTCCTTGATCATGACCTCTCCCATGGATGGGGTGACGCGCGTATCCACCGCAAGCGGATAGATCTTGGCGGTCCGCAGAAGCTTGTTGGCGGCCATGTTGGCGGTTGGCGGCGTGCTTTCAACGACGCCGATCGTCTTGCCCGTGAGTCTGGGATCCTCGATCGTTTCCACACCTTCCATATCGTGGCTTTTTGGATGCACCAGCACATAGGCGGAGCGATAGTAGGCGTTGGTGTTCTGCACCAGCTCATCGCCTTGGGCATAGCCCATGATGATGTCGCATCGGTTGGCCCCCAACGTATTGCGCACGAAGCCGGTGATCGTGGGAAACCAGGTGTAGGAGACGGACTTGCGCCCGGTTTTCGCGGCAACCAGCTCGGCCAGCTTGTTTTCGAAGCCTTCGCCGCTCTTGTCGGTGAAGGGCATATTCGAGGGATCGGCGCAGACGCGCAGAATGTCGGGATCGACCAGTTCTCCCGCCGCGCCAAGACCGGCGCTTTGCGCATGCGCGTTCGACGGCAGCAAGGCGAGTGTGCCGAGGATCGGCAGAACGACGCGCAGCTTCAATGCATCGCGGCCAATCATGTCATCCACCCATGCAGGATGCTTCGGCATCCTTCGCCGCCTGGGCCTTGTCTTCGTGCTTGGGCGGCCGTCCGCGGGGGGCCGCGCCATCTGCGCGCGCGCGCAGGTAGACGTAGAGGTCGTCCATGTAGCAATAGACATTCTTGTTGTCGCCAAAGGCAGGCATGACGTTTTCCTTGCCGCCGCCGACATTCTTGCGGCCTTCGGCGACGATCGAGAGGAATGTGGCGTAATCCATGGTTTTCAGGCTGTTGACCAAAGCCGGCGCATAGCTCGAACCTGTCGCGTCCTGTCCGTGGCAGACATGGCAATCGGAGTGATACCGGCGGTAGCCGCTGAACGTGTACCAATCGACGGTTCCGTTTTCGATCTTGTAGGTCGGATTTCCATCCGCATCCATATACTTGCCGCCTTCTTCCTTTACCGCCTTGGCTTTTTCCATGCTGTCGTCGGCCTGGGCGACGCCTGAGCTTGCCAGAGGCAGCAGAGCCAGGACCAAAGCCGAAATTACAATGCGAACGGACATTCAAACGCTTCCTTCATTTGCCAATGGACACGGTTTTGCTGTCGCGACCGGCATTGATCGGTGTTTTTGGGTGCGTAACCGAATCGAGAGCCCGGACATGGCTTCCGGATGATCCGGGCTCTCGTTCTTCAAGCCTTTGGTCTCACAAGACCCGAGGCGTGCTCAAGGTTCCCGGCGCATCAATCCGGGAGACCGAAGACGGTGAGCTGACCGCCCAGCGTTGTGTAGTCGGCAAGTGCCGCGTAGCCGCCGACGGCACCAAGACCAGCGGTGCCAACGACCGCCGCCTCGTCGCCTTGGGCACGGCCCTGATCGACGGCGCCATGCCAGGCAGCGGCGTTATCAGGCGAAAGCAGGCCGCCTGCCAGGCCGATACCTGCCCAGCCACCGACGCCGGACAGAACGGCGATGTACTGCTTGCCGCCCTGCTCGTAGGTCGTGATGTTGCCGATGATGCCGGACGGGGTCTTGAACTTGTAGAGTTCCTTGCCGTCCTTATCGACCGCCTTGATGTAGCCTTCGAGTGTACCGTAGAAGACGACGTCGCCATCTGTCGCCAACGCACCCGACCACACCGAGAACTGCTCGGGCTTCGACCAGACGATCTCACCCTTGGCCGCATCCCAGGCAATGAAGTTGCCCATGTTGCCGTCGCCGCCAGGTGCGGGATACATCGACACGGTGGCGCCAACATAAGGCTGACCGGCGGTGTAGCTCACCTTGTAAGGCTCATAGTCCATGCAGACATGGTTGGTCGGGACATAGAACAGCCCGGTCTTCGGCGAATAGGCCGCCGGCTGCTGGTCCTTCGTTCCAAGCGCTGCCGGGCAGATGCCCGTCGAGTTGGTGTCTTCGCCGTTCTGCTGGGTCGAATATTTCGCCACGACCTGCGGGCGACCATATTGTTCGCTCTTGGGGTCCATGACGACTTCCGTCGCCCAGTTCACGGCCGGATCGTATTTCTTGGCGACGAGAAGGTCGCCGGTGGCGCGATCCATGGTGTAGGCGAAACCATTGCGATCGAAATGCACCAGCACGTCGTGCTTGGCGCCGTTGACCTCCATGCCATCGACGAGGATCATCTCGTTGATGCCGTCATAGTCCCATTCGTCATGCGGGGTCATCTGGTAGAGCCATTTGGCAACACCGGTATCCGCATCGCGGGCCATGATCGTCATCGACCAGCGATTGTCGCCGGGGCGTTGTACCGGGTTCCACGTCGAGGGATTGCCGGTGCCATAGTAGACCAGGTTCAGCTTGGGATCATAGGAATACCATCCCCATGTCGTGCCGCCGCCTGTCTTCCACTGCTCGCCTTCCCAGGTGTTCGTGCCGGAATCCTTGCCCACCGGCTTGCCGAGATGCGTGGTCTTCTCAGGATCGAGCAGGGTGTCTGCGTCCGGACCTTCCGAATAGGCTTTCCAGGCGAGTTTGCCATCTTTCAGATTGTAGGCGGCCAGCCAGCCGCGAACGCCGAATTCGGCGCCGGATACGCCGATGAGCACCTTGTCCTTGACGACGACGGGAGCAGCCGTGCCGGATTCGCCCTTGCCGCCATCGGTCTGGTCGCCGTTCTTGACCGACCAGACGACCTTGCCGGTCTTCGCGTCGAGGGCGACGACGGTGGTGTCGGCCTGATTGAGAATGATCTTGCCGTCACCATAGGCAACGCCGCGATTGACCGTATCGCAACACATGATCGGAATGACGTTGGGATCCTGCTTGGGTTCGTATTTCCAGAGGATCTTCCCGTCATTCTTGAGATCGAGCGCAAAGACATTGTTCGGGAAAGGCGTGTGAACATACATCACATCGCCGATGATAAGCGGTCCACCCTCGTGGCCTCGTAGCACGCCGGTGGAAAAGGTCCACTTGACCTGCAGGTTCTTCACATTGTCCGCAGTAATCTGGTTGAGTTTGGAATAGCGGGTGTTGGCGTAGTCACCCGTCTGCATTGCCCAGTTCTTCGAATCCGAAGCCAGCTTTGCAAGGTCCTCGTTAGCCGACGCCGTAAAGGCCGCGCCGAGCGACAGAAACGCCGCAGTGGTTAGAATATAGGTAGCTTTCGTAAATACACGCATCCGAATTCCTCCCGAGGTTCATAGTGATGAATCATTTGCTGAGCCCACAAGGGCTTGCCCAAGCGATTCACGGGGGGGAAATATTTCCGGCAGCGTGTCACGACCTAAGCCAGATGTGCAGAGGGCACCGTTACTGCCCACCTCACCTTGGCCTACGAAAGACTGTCGCCGCTCCCTAATGACGGTGACGCCCTTGAAGCCGGAAACAGAGTGAGGCTATGTCATCGCAAAACGCTAGGCAAGCAAAAAAGCCTGGGTGTTTTTTTGCACCGCAATATCGTAAATGATGCGGCGCAATATAAGGAAATAAGTAGGGTAGTATTTGTTAGATGAAGTATTTCTGATTGAGAAATAACGGTGGGCCGGATAAAATTTGATTATTTTTTGAGTTTTACATTTCACCTAAGTGTGGATTTTATTTGGAGGTATTCACTTCGATGTCTCGGCATGGCCATGTACGTGCCCCGTTGGGAAACGATAGTGAGCCAAGCATGAGATGATCGTTGGAGTTGGAGCGTGGACCGGGGCATGGGGCCCCCATGCGGAACCACCGTCGACCAGCACTGCATTCCTCCTTTGGTCGTATACGGAAGCCATGGGCGCTTGACTGACTCTGCGGCACGTTGCCAACTGCCACGGTGATCCCGACTGGGCGCATCACGCCCAGGCCAACCGGAGGTTTTCCCGTGATCAGATATGTTGGATTTTCGACTTTGCCGCTGCTTCTTGCCGCGCCGCTGGCCTTCGCAAACCCGGCGGGCGCCGCGGGAGATTACCCGACAGCAACGATTGCCGATTACGTGCTCGGCTGCATGCAGACGAACGGCCAGACACGTCAGGCGCTGGAAAGCTGTTCCTGCTCGATCGACGTCATCGCCTCGATCCTTCCCTACGACCACTATGAGAGAGCCGAGACTTTCAAGAGCATGTCTTTGACCACAGGGGAAAACGCGGGGCTGTTTCGCGAGAGCGCACCGGCGAAGGCAGCCCGTACCGAATTGAAGCGCGCGCAGTCGGAAGCCGACGTGCGCTGCTTTTAGAACCTGCTCAAATCCGCAAGCCGGATGGAGTTCCATCCTTTGTCTGGACAGTACCTTCCCGAAACAAGCTCCACTTTCGGGGTCAAGCTGGCAAGCACCCGGCAGTCCGGCACAGGATATCGAGACTTCAGAGTCCCGCTGTCTCCAGCGGCCACTGATTGCGAAATGTCTTGCCATCCGTATCGATCGCTTCAACCTGGATTTCGCCGTTGCCGTGCACGGTGAAATCAAATCGGAAATTGGGGTCTTCCGAAATCGATATTCCACCTTCCATGGAGAGGATCGGCTGGCCGGCTTGGGAGATCGACAGTTTCTGGACAAAATGCGCCGGTATGAAATACTGGGTCAGCGGATCCCGCTGCAGCCCCGAATTGTTAGGGTGCCGGATCATCAACTGCAGTTCCTCGGTCTTGGTCATCGTCTCTTTGGGCGGGAACTGGCGCAGCTTCATCTGACCCATCGTCGCGTTGGCCTCGTCCTGGTTCTTGACCGCAGGGGCGGAGCATCCGCCTGACGCCTTGACGAAGGTCTGCGCCATATGGAGTTGGCCGCCCTGCGTCTCAGCGATGGCCCGCAGATAGGAATAGTCGTTGACGCGCACGCGCGTCGACAGATGCGTCACGCCGGCATCCTTGCCGAGCTGGAACGTTGCCGCCACCGGTGCAGGGTTGGCATCGATGATCAAGGTAACGGATTTGATGCCGTCCGGCGCCTTGGCTGGATCGAGATAGATGTCGACGGGCACGATGGCGGCATCCTGCGCCCGCTTCGGCGCTTCGATCCTGACGACGCCGGTATCGACCAGAATTGCCCGATCGCCGAACACGTCGCCCTTCAAATCCTGCCAGATCCTATCCGAGGACGCGGTTGTTTGCTGTGCGCTGGCGGTTCCCGAGGAGCCGAGCAGCGTGCCGATGGCCAAGATGATCGCGACGAAAACGAATGCGAGCGGCAAAGCGAGCTGCCGGCTCGAGTAAGCGTGATTTTGCATTTCGATGCCTCCACCAATGCAAGAGAGGTGGTGCCCAGGCTGGCGTTGAGGATAAGCCTTTGGCGACGCCTTGGCAAATCGCCGTGCCTTACAGCTGCCTGGCGCATGTCGGTGTCGTCTATTCCCATTCGAGTTCGGCAAATGCGGCCGTTGCGTTGCGCTCGTTGTAGTCGTCGAACAGGTGCCAATTATCCCGTTCGCTTTCGCCAGCGGTTTTGACTGCTTCGCGCAGCGGCGTTCCGTCGGCGATCGCCTTGCGGATATCGCGCGCCAGAACCTCGAAATAGCGTCGCTCCCCCGCCAGCGCCTGTGGCCAGTCGGCCGTTACAGGACCATGACCTGGAACGACGCGCGCGGCGTCGATCGCGGTGAGCGCATCCATCTGGCGGAGCCATCCAAGCAGTGATCCGTCGAGCGTCGGCAAGGAGCCCATAAACACGACATCGCCGGCAAAGAGCGTTCTGGTCGCGGGATCGAACACGGTCAGGTCGTTGTCGGTGTGCGCCGCCTTCCATGCCCGCAGTTCGATCATGCGCCCGCCGAGGTCGAGTTGCAGGCGATCGTCGACCAGCATGGTCGGCGACACGATCTCGATCCCCTCCATCAGCGCCTCGCCAAGCTGTTCGCGATAGTTGTGCAGATAGAACGCGCCACGCGCCTCGAGAGCACGCGGCAGATTACGGTGACCGACGATGGTCGCGCCGATCTTCCGGAATGCCGCATTGCCGAAGATATGGTCGGGATGCATGTGGGTGTTGACCAGGAAGCGAACCGGCTTTGCTGTCAGCTTTCCGATCGCGGCGAGAAAGGCGTGCGCCTCGATGAGGCTGCCACCGCTGTCGATGACGGCAACCGCATCGGTGCCGATGACGGCGCCCAGATTGCAGATCGCACCGTCGTTGGCGGCGGTCATCAACTCATCCGCGCCCTGGAAGGCGAAGACGCCGTCGGCGATTTGTCTGACCGAGAACCGAGAACTGCCACCTGCGGCCAGAACGGCTCGTCCGAGGCAGCATGGCAGCAAGGCGGCGCTGGCGGCGGTGCAGGCGAAGCCACTCACAAGCCTGCGTCTTAGCAGATCAACCGACATGAAGGCCTCCGATATGCATTTCGCCTGCTGGCAATCAGGTGACGTCCGGAAATCTATGATGGAACGACCGCAGAAGGTCGCTCATCACCTGCGAATTGCGATGTTGCCGTGGCAGCCGTACGTCGAACACGCCGAGCACATGGGTTGGCCGCGGCGCGAGCACGATGATGCGGTCCGACAGCATCAGTGCCTCGCGTAGATTGTGCGTCACCATCAAGGCGGTCGTTGGCCGTGCCGACCACACGGTCAAAAGCAGATGCCGAAGCCGCTCGGCGGTCTGTTCGTCGAGCGAGACAAAGGGTTCGTCCAGGAAAAGCACCGCCGGCTCGGTGGCGAAAGCCCTGGCAAGTGCTGCCCTGCGCGCAAGGCCGAGCGACAGTTCGGCAGGATAGAGCGAGCGCATGCCGGCGAGGCCGAGCGTGTCGAACAGCCTGTCGAGATTTTTCGCTCTCAAGCTTTTCGGCAACGCCAGCCTGACATTCTGCTCCACCGTTCGCCACGGCAGCAGGGTCGGTTCCTGGAATACGGCGGCGATGCGGTTCGAACCTCCTTGCGGCAACTGGAAGGAGCCGGAAAAGTCTTTGTCCAAGCCAAGCAGGATACGCAGCGTCGTGGTTTTGCCGCAGCCCGACGGTCCCAGCAAGCAGGCGAATTCGCCTTGCCGGACCTCGAAGGAAAGGTCCTGAAGCGCCGTGATCGAGACGCCTCGCGCGGACCTGAAGGTCTTTTCGGCGATGTCGACCTTAAGCGGGACGACGGCGCCAACGGGTTGCATGTCGTTCAACGGGCTGCACCAGGAGAAGTTCAATGACAAGCATCACCGCCACGAAAGCCAGCGTGTAGGCAAGAATGGCGGCGACATCGAAGAGCTGGAAATAGAGATGGATCTGGAAGCCGACACCGTTCGAGCGGCCGAGCAACTCGACGACCAGGACGATCTTCCAGATGAGGGCGATGCCGGATCGCGATGCGGCGGCAAGATAGGGCTGCAATTGCGGCAGCAGGATATGGCGGATGCGTTCAAGGCGGCCGAAGCGATAGACGGTGGCCATTTCGGCGTAACTTGGATCAAGCGCCCTGGCGCCTTCGCGCATCGTCACCACGACATTCGGGATCTTGTTCACCGCCACCGCGCCGATCGCCGCCACCTCGTTGAGGCCGAACCAGATATAGCCGAGGACGATGACCACCAGCGCCGGGATGTTGAGGAACAGGATCACCCACGGGTTGAAAAAACGGTCGACGCGACGATGGCTGCCGAGCAAAACGCCGATGACGGATCCGATGATCATTGCGACGATATATGCCGCGGCGACCCGGCCGAGGGTCACGCCGAGATGGTAAAAAAGGTCGCCGCTCGCAGCCTCCCTGAGAAGCACCTGCCAGACCTGCCCAGGTCCTGGAAAGGCACGGCTTGGCCAGACACTTGCCGCAAGGTTCCATAGCAGGCAAAGCCCGAGCAGGGAGACCGCTACGGTCAGCGCGGGCATGAGTGCCGTCGCCAGATTGCGTCGGCCGGACATGGTCGGCGGGGCATCACGCGCGCCGTCGGTTCCCAATGCGGTCATTTCTCGGGGTCCTGCCAGAACGTGCCGGGCGCCATTTCCGGCGCGCTGCCGACAAGCTTCGCGCCGCCGATCGCCGCAAGCACATGGTATAGCCTCCCGGCGTCGGCCGCTTCCTCGGCGATCGACCGGCTGGGAATGCCCTGGCGGTAGCGATCGCGCAGTTTTTCCAGTTCCTTGCCTTCCGCGCGAATGATCGGCGCCAGGCGCAGCCATTCGTCATCGGATCTGGCCAGCAAGTCCTTGGCTTGCGCGGACGCCCTCACGAAACCCCTGACGGCATCGGGGTTCTCGTTGGCCCATTGGTCATGGAAGACGTAACCGAGCGCCGAAACGGGTCCCAGAGCCCCGAGCGTCTTTGCCGCGTCATTCACGCCGATCAATCGACGGAAGCCATTGGCCTCGAGACGCGCGCAAAAATGCCAGAAATTCAGCACTGCATCGAGTTCGCCCTGTATCGCCTTTTCCGAAATCAGTGGCGGCGCGCCAAAGACGATGTCGCTGGTTGCCGACAGGTCGACGCCGAGATCGCGTCTGGTCAGCGCTTGTATCAGCAGCCAACTCTTGTCGAGCGGGCCGCCGGCGACGCCGATCTTCTTGTCCTTGAGATCGGCGACCGTCCGGATCGGCGAATCCTCCTTCACCATGATCGCACCCACCGCGGTCGAATAGGGGGTCAATGTGAGGTCGCCGCCTTCGGAGCGCTGGCGCGAGACCCACAGCCAGTCGGAGACGATCATATCGATCGCGCCAGCCAGCATCGCGACGTTGGTTGCATCCTCGCCGGCGAAGTCGATGATCTCCAGACCGATCCCGTTCGCGGCATCGAATTTGTGCTGCCTTAGCGTATCGAGTTCCCAACTCACGGTTCCAAACTTCAGCACACCGAGGCGAATCCTGGCTGCCGCAACGCCCGGCCTGGTAGCAAGAACAGCGGCTGTCCCGAGAACCGCCAGACGCAACGTCATGCGCCGTGAAACCATCATGACACCTCCTCCCCAGGGTTCCGCGCTGCCAAATCAAATGGCTCGTTCCTTGTTTGGAAATGCGCATTTCCAGCGCATGACCTTGAGGGTCGGGTGTTCTTGGGACCATTTCGCGATTTCGCTGGGGGCAAGGATCATGCATTGGAACAGAGTGCCGCGGCTCTCGAAATAGAGATGTTCGTCTCGGCAATTGCTCGGATTGGCGCTGAGGCAAACCGTCAATATGAGATCGACCATGTCCATTCAGCACCTCTTGCGCGTTCCCAAACGCTCATCCCGGCGAGCTCAGCCCAACCAGAAGCGAGGGCAAAATCACCGTTTGCCGGATTTCCCGAGGTGCCAATGGAGAAACCGGAGTGAGGTCAAGCTACGCGCTCGCCGGATCACCGTCAACAAAGACGAATGGACGGGTCTGTTGAGCACCCAGGCCTCTAAACCTTTGTACGATTGACTTTCACAACATGCCAATTAGCTTCTGAATCACGCGGCGCGGCTCCACGGGAGAAGCGGATATTCCACACCACCGCGTAAGGCGCATGCCGACGGATCAAAGGATCGGCATGCGCAAATCGTCCAGGGCACCCAGACGATCAATGAGGAAATGCCATGCGCGCAATCGCATTTTTCGCAGTCATGTCCGTTGTGCCCTTCATCGCGAGCCAATCCCAGGCACAGGATGCGGCGGCTGGTGAGAAGGTCTTCGCCAAATGCAAGGTCTGCCACGTCGCCGACCAGGACAAGAACAAGGTCGGCCCGTCGTTGAACGGCGTCATAGGCCGAACGGCTGGAACACACCCGGGGTTCAGCTATTCTCAGGCGATGGTCGCGGCTGGCAAATCCGGCGTCAAATGGGATGAGCCCTCACTGAAGACCTATCTTCACGATCCCAAGGCCATGGTCAAAGGAACGAAGATGGCGTTTGTCGGCCTCAAGCAGGACGAAGACATCGCCAATGTCATTGCCTATCTGAAGCAATTCTCGAAATAGAGCGCAGCCGGCCGTTCGAATTTGCGTTCGGCCGGCGGACGCCTCAATCACGCATCGGCTTGCAGCCTCTGCATTGCCGAAGGCAGATCGAAAAGGCTGTCGCAAACAAGGTCGGCGCCAAGCTCTTCCACCGGAATGTGGCTGTAGCCGCCGCGCAACAGAATGACGGGCATGCCGGCGGCGCGTGCGGCGCCCAGGTCGGCGCCACTGTCTCCGACCAGCAGCGCGTCACCGGCGTCGACCCCAAGCTGTGCCAACGCCAGCAGCAGGGCATCGGGCGCCGGTTTCAGGAATGTCACCGCGTCTCCGCCAACGATGGCGCCGAAATATTCCGTCAATCCGAAATGAAGCAGGATTTCGCGGGTCGCCAACTGCGGTTTGTTGGTTACCACCCCCATGCTTACCCCGCCCAAATGAAAGTGGGTGAGAGCCTCCCTGACGCCAGGCATCAGCCTTGTCAGGCCGGTCAGATGCCGGCGGTAGATAGGCGCCATGACGCGGTTGGCCTCATCGAGAGCGTTACCGAGCAGTGGCGCTCCCGACGCCGCGAAGGCTCGCTCGATCAATTTCCTGACGCCGCCGCCGATCATGGCCGTGACCTGATCCAGGCGCAGCGGCGGCAGATCGCGGCTGGCCAGCAATTCGTTGACTGCGGCCGCTATGTCCGGCGCCGAGTCGACCAGCGTGCCGTCGAGGTCGAACAGGATCGCCTTCGGCGGTCGAAGCGGCCTACCTGCGCCGACGTTCATGCGGCATCCTTCCACTTGATCGAGCAGCCGATCGAGGCGATCTGGTCCAGCGGCCCGTCGCCGGTTCGGGCAACCTGCTTCATCGCCTCGAACAGATCGCGTCTCAGCCCGGGCGCTCCGGCTTCTCGTCGCGAGGCGTCCAGCCGACCGCGATATTGCAGTCCCAACTCGCTGTTGAACCCGAAGAAATCGGGAGTGCACACGGCTGCGTAATCGCGCGCCACAGTTTGGTGCTGGTCGTGCAGGTAAGGGAAGCTGAAGCCGCTCGTCGTGGCGAATAGCTTCATTTGGTCGAAGGAATCCTCCGGGTAGGCATCGGCATCGTTTGAGTTGATCGCGACAAAGCCGATACCTTCGGCCTTGAGGTCGTTGGCATCGCGCACGATACGTGAAATCACCGCCTTCACATAAGGGCAGTGATTGCAGATGAAGGCCACGACCAGGCCGTTCGGGCCGGCCTGGCTGAAGATCGAATGCGACCTGCCGTCGACGTCAGGCAAAACGGCATCGATGGCGCGCCAGCCGAAATCGCAGACAGGGGGGACGGCCGCCATGCTTGCCTCCGATGGAATGGTTTACGCGGCTTTCCGGATCGCACCGTCGGCCGCCTGTCGGATGGTTCCAATGTTGGCGCGATAGGCCGCCTCGGTGCCCCCCTTGAACACGGCCGACCCGGCGACCAGCACATTGGCGCCGGCTGCAGTGACCAGCGGGGCGGTTTCGGCCGTGACGCCGCCATCGATTTCGATGTCAATCGGGCGGTGGCCAACCAGTGCCTTGATTCGCCTGATCTTCTCGATGACCGCGGAAATGAAGGCCTGGCCGCCAAAGCCTGGATTGACCGTCATCAGAAGCACCAGGTCGAGCCTGTCGAGCACATATTCGATGGCGCTCTCCGGCGTCGAAGGATTCAGCGATACGCCGGCCTTCTTGCCGAGATTTTTGATCGCCTGCAGGGAACGATCGAGATGCGGCCCGGCCTCGGCGTGCACCGTGATGATGTCGCAGCCGGCGTCGGCGAAGGCGGCCAGATAGGGGTCGGCCGGCGCGATCATCAGATGGCAGTCGAAGACTTTGTCCGTTCGGTCGCGGATCGCCTTGATCACCGGCGGACCGAAGGTGATGTTGGGTACGAAATGCCCGTCCATCACGTCGAGATGGATCCAGTCGGCACCCGCCCGCACGACAGCTTCGACCTCGTCGCCGAGCCGCGAGAAATCCGCGGAAAGCACGGAGGGTGCGATGATTGTCCTGGTGACCATGGTCGTCGTCTCCAATCCTGTCTGCGCTGTTGGTCTCTGCGCCAGCCGGCTTCATCCCGTCAGCGCATCTTCGTCTCCGGTTCGCCTTCGAGTTTCCCTTCCGCGAACACGCGGCTGCCGCGGATGTCGGATTCCTCGATGGTGACAAGATCGGCCTTGGTCAACACCCTGCTGCGCGATGCGAAAAGCCGGTTGGCCTGCCGCAGCCGTGCCCGATCGAGCCCATTGCGGACCGAACGCGCGTTGGAGAAATGCGGCAGCCTCATGCGGATCGGAAGATACTCTTCGAGCGCACGGGATGCCGCCTCGCTGAGGCGATAATTCTGCTCCGCGAGCATAATCTCGGCGATTGATTTCAGTTCGCTGACACCATAGTCGGGGAAATCGAGATGGTGGGCGATGCGCGAACGCATACCGGGATTGCTGTCGAAGAAGCGGTCCATCTTGTTCTTGTAGCCGGCAAGGATCACAACCAGATCGTCACGGTTGTTCTCCATGCACTGCAGCAGGATTTCGATCGATTCCTGGCCGTAGTCGCGTTCGTTCTCGGGCTTGTAGAGATAGTACGCCTCGTCGATGAAAAGCACGCCGCCCATGGCACGCTTGATCACCTCGCGGGTCTTGGGCGCGGTGTGGCCCACATACTGGCCAACAAGATCGTCGCGCGTCACGGCGACCATGTGGCCTTCGCGGACATAGCCCAGACGATGCAGGATTTCGGCCATCCTCAGCGCCACGGTGGTCTTTCCGGTGCCGGGATTTCCCGTAAAGTTCATGTGCAGCGTCGGGGCGCCCGAGGTCAGCCCGAACTTGCGGCGAAGCCGGTCGACCAGGAGGAGAGCGGCGATCTCGCGGATGCGGGTCTTGACCGGCTTCAGGCCAACGAGTTCACGGTCGAGCTTGTCCATCACCTCGTCGATGTTGGAGGCCTCGAACTCGGCCTGCAGATCAACCGTCGCGTCCTGTGCGGCAGCGTCCTTGGTCATCGCGTTCAGCATGGTTCAGCTAGCTCCGCTCGCCCTCGGGCCTGTCGGTCGCATAAGGCACGATCGAATAACCCTGGCTGCGGCCGTCGCGCTCCTGGCGCAGCAGCCGGAACCCGGGTTCGCTGGGCGGCCGGTTGACAATGAACGACATGCGCGGCGCTTCCCAGCCCTTGGTCGAATCGAAGGCGGTTACCCGCACATACATGTTCGGACAGGCTTTCCGGCAAGCATTGACCTCGAGCAGTATGCCCGCCGGATCTTTCAAATCGAACATCGGGTTGCCGTACATTTCCCAGTAGGTGTTTCGCGGATGCGGATCGTCCGTGTACTCGACGCTGACCGCCCAATGGTTCTTCAGCGCGTATTTGATCTGCGCCGAAATCTGCTCATCGGTCAGGTCTGGCAGGAACGAGAACTGTCCCTGCGTGACCTTGTTTCCCGGATTGGTCATCATGACGATGGTTCCTTTCGTCTAGAAGCTGGGCGTTGCGGTTGGCACGAAGTCGGCCGTGTCGGTCGATTCGTAGTTGAAGGTGACGTCCTTCCAGGTCTCCAGGGCAGCCTTCAGCGGCGTGCACCATCTGGCCGCCTGTTCGAGGATCTTGGTCCCTTCGCGCAAATAATCGCGCCCCTCGTTGCGGGCCAGGATCATCGCTTCCAGGGCGACGCGATTGGCCGTCGCGCCTGCCTGGATGCCGTCCGGATGGCCGATTGTGCCGCCGCCGAACTGCAGGATGACGTCCTCGCCGAGATAGTGGATCAACTGATGCATCTGGCCGGCATGGATGCCGCCCGAGGCGACGGGCATCACCTTGTTGAGCGAGGCCCATTCTTGATCGAAGAACAGCCCGGTTTCGAGGTTCTGCGGCGTGCGCTCCTCACGCAGCGTGTCATAAAATCCCTTGATCATGAGCGGGTCGCCTTCCAGCTTGCCGACCACCGTGCCGGCATGGATGTGGTCGACGCCGGCCATGCGCATCCATTTGCAGATGACGCGGAAATTCATGCCGTGGTTCTTCTGGCGCGAATAGGTCGAGTTGCCGGCACGGTGCAGGTGCAGGATCATGTCGTTGCGGCGCGCCCACTTGGCCATCGACTGGATCGCCGTGTAGCCGATGACGAGGTCGATCATGACGATGCAGGAACCAAGCTGCTTGGCGAATTCGGCGCGCTCGTACATCTCCTCCATCGTGCCGGCGGTGACGTTAAGATAATGGCCTTTGACCTCGCCGGTGGCGGCCGACGCCTTGTTCACGGCCTCCATGCAGTAGAGGAAGCGGTCGCGCCAGTGCATGAAGGGCTGCGAGTTGATGTTCTCGTCGTCCTTGACGAAGTCGAGGCCGCCCTTCAGCGCTTCGTAAACGACGCGCCCATAATTGCGGCCCGAGAGGCCGAGCTTCGGCTTCGTCGTAGCGCCGAGCAGCGGCCGGCCGAACTTGTCGAGCCGCTCACGCTCCACCACGATGCCTGTCGCCGGCCCCTGGAAGGTTTTGAGGTACGCGACCGGGATACGCATGTCTTCCAGCCGCAGCGCCTTGACTGCCTTGAAGCCGAACACATTGCCGATGATCGATGCGGTCAAATTGGCGATCGAGCCCGGCTCGAACAGGTCGAGGTCGTAGGCGATGTAGGCGAAGTACTGTTGCTCGGTCTTGGTTCCGGGACCGGTGTTCGGCACCGGCTCGGATCTGAACGCCTTGGCGCGGTAGAGCTCGCAAGCGGTCAGCCGGTCGGTCCACACCACGGTCCACGTCGCGGTGGAGGATTCGCCGGCGATGGCGGCCGCCGCCTCCTCGTGGTCGACACCGGGTTGCGGCGTGATCCGGAACATGGCGATCAGATCGGTTTCCTTGGGCCTGTAGTCAGGCTCCCAATAGCCCATCTTCTTGTAGGGGATGACCCCTGACTTGTAGCGTTCCTTGCCTTCCTTGAGCGTCCCCACTGGCAGTATGTCGATCTTGTTCATGACAGGTCTCCTGTTTGTTGCTCAGGCGGCTTTCGCGGTTGCGATATGGGGGTCGAGTTTTCCCGCGGCGTAACGTTTCGCCATCTCGTCCATGGCGATGACCTTGATCTTCGAGGCGTTGGACGCCGTACCGAAGCGCTCGAAGCGGTCCCGGCAAAGGTCGCGCAAGGCATCCATGGCGGGTTTCAGGAATTTGCGGGGATCGAACTCGCGCGGGTCTTCCGTCGCGACGCGGCGGAACTGCCCGGCCATGGCCATGCGGCAATCGGTGTCGATGTTGACCTTGCGCACGCCGTAGCGGATGCCGCGCTCGATCTCCTCGACCGGAACGCCAAAGGTCTGGGGCATCTCGCCGCCGTATCTGTTGATGATGTCCTGCAGCTCCTGCGGCACCGAGGAAGAGCCGTGCATGACCAGATGCGTGTTGGGCAGCTTCTCGTGGATCGCCTCGATCACCTGCATGGCCAGGATGTCGCCGTCCGGCTTGCGGGTGAATTTGTAGGCGCCGTGCGAGGTGCCGCAGGCAATCGCCAGCGCGTCGACCTGGGTTGCAGTCACAAAATCGACCGCCTGATCTGGATCGGTCAAGAGTTGGTCGTGAGAGAGCGCGCCCTCGGCGCCGTGGCCATCCTCCGCCTCGCTTTGGCCGGTTTCCAGCGAGCCGAGCACGCCCAGTTCGCCTTCGACGGAAGCGCCGACCCAATGCGCCATGCGTGCGACGCGTTCGGTTATGGCGACGTTGTAGTCGTAGCTTGCCGGCGTCTTGGCGTCCGCCATCAAGGATCCGTCCATCATCACCGAGGTGAAGCCGTGGCGGATCGCGGAAAGGCAGGTGGCCTCGCTGTTGCCGTGGTCTTGATGGATGCATAGCGGGATGGCCGGGTGGATTTCGGTCAGCGCCTCCATCATCTTGGCCAGCATGATGTCGTTGGCATAGGACCGGGCGCCACGTGAAGCCTGGATGATGACTGGCGCGTCGCAGGCCTTGGCCGCCTCCATGATGGCGAGGCCCTGTTCCATGTTGTTGATGTTGAATGCCGGAACGCCGTAGCCGTGCTCGGCGGCATGGTCGAGAAGCTGGCGAAGGGTGATGCGAGCCATTGTGAATCCTCCTAGATGATGAGCTTCAGCGCCGCTGCAGCAACCGCTTCGGACGTTATGTTGAAATGCCGGTAGAGGTCGGGGGCAGGGGCGCTGGCGCCGAAGCCGGTCATGCCGACGAAAGCGCCGGTCTCGCCGATCCAGCGGTCCCAGCCCAGCCGGGCTGCCGCTTCGACCGCGACGCGCGGCGCCGAGCCGAGGACGGCCTTGCGGGTGGCGCTTTCCTGCTCCTCGAAAAGCTCCCAGCACGGCATCGACACGACGGCGGCGGCGACGCCATGCTCGGTCTCCAGCCTTTCGGCGGCAGCAACCGCGATCTCGACCTCCGAGCCGGTGGCGATCAGGGTGACGGCGCGGTGCTTTGCCGGCTCGCGCAGGATGTAAGCGCCCTGGCAGGAGCGGTTCTCGTCGCTGTGCGACCGACGCAGCATCGGCAGGTTCTGGCGCGACAGCACCAGGACGCTAGGCCGATCCTTGCTCTTTAGCGCGAGTTCCCAGCACTCCGCCGTTTCGATGACATCCGCCGGGCGGAAGACGTTGAGATTAGGCGTGGCACGCAGCATCGCAAGGTGCTCGACCGGCTGGTGCGTCGGGCCGTCCTCGCCGAGGCCGATGGAA
The DNA here is from genome assembly GCF_040321265.1 of Mesorhizobium sp. M0491. Classification (NCBI taxonomy): domain Bacteria; kingdom Pseudomonadati; phylum Pseudomonadota; class Alphaproteobacteria; order Hyphomicrobiales; family Phyllobacteriaceae; genus Mesorhizobium; species Mesorhizobium sp. M0491. Next base: position 241,615 of record NZ_JAMYRE010000003.1, on the reverse strand, counting down.
TCGTGTGTCATCACATAGATGACGCGCTGGCCCATGAGCGCCGAGAGCCGCATCGCGCCGCGCGCATAATCGGCGAAGCACAGGAACGTACCGCCATAGGGCACGAAACCGCCATGCAGCGCGATGCCGTTCATGGCGGCCGCCATGCCGTGTTCACGAATGCCGTAGTGAATGTAGCGGCCGGCATAATCACCCGGCGCAATGCGGTTCATGCCCTTGGTGATCGTCAGATTTGAATGCGTCAGATCGGCCGAGCCGCCGACGGTCAATTCCGTTGCGCCGTTGATGACCTCGAGCGCCATTTCGGAGGCTTTTCGCGTCGCCACCTTGGTTGCCTTCTCGACATGTTCGCGACGAAAGGCGTCGAGCGCTTTGAAGACGGTGTCGGGCAGTTCGGCGGCGACGGCGCTCTCGAAAGCCTCGCGCCGCGGCGAGGCGGCAAGCCGCTGCTCCCAGGCGCGCCGCATCGCTTCGCCGCGACCGGCAATCTCGCGCCAGGCGAAAAGGATATCATCCGGCACATCGAACGGCGCGTGGGCCCAGCCGATGTTTTCGCGTGTCGCGGCGATCTCTGCTTCACCCAGCGGTGCGCCGTGCGTCTTCTCCGAACCGCCGAGATTGGGGGCACCCATGCCGATCACTGTGCGGCAGGCAATCAGCGATGGCCGATCCGACCGCCGCGCCGACTCGATTGCCGCGGCGACTGCCTCCATGTCGTGGCCGGCGACGCTTTGGACATCCCAGCCGGCGGCCTTGAAGCGCGCCGGCTGGTCCATCGACGTGGAGAGGGAGGTCGGCCCGTCAATGGAAATCGCATTGTCGTCCCAGAAGACGATCAGGCGGGAAAGCTTCAGGTGACCAGCGAGGTCTATCGCCTCGTGACTGATGCCCTCCTGAAGGCAGCCGTCGCCCGCAATCACATAGGTATGATGATCGACCAGATCGGTACCGTAGCGGGCGGCAAGCATACGTTCCGCCAGCGCCATGCCGACCGCCGTGGAAATGCCCTGTCCCAGCGGTCCGGTGGTGGTCTCCACGCCAAGCGCATGGCCGTATTCCGGATGCCCGGCGGTGCGGCTGCCCAACTGCCGAAATCGCTGCAATTCCTCGACCTGCATGTCCTCATAGCCGAGCAAATGATGCAGCGCGTATTGCAGCATCGAGCCGTGGCCGGCTGAAAGCACAAAACGGTCACGGTCGGGCCAGTCCGGCCTCGACGGATCGATGTTGATGAAGCGGTTGAACAGCACCGTTGCGACATCGGCCATGCCCATCGGCATGCCTGGGTGACCCGAATTCGCCTTTTGGACGCTGTCCATCGCCAGCGCGCGAATGGCGTTCGCCATGTCGCGCTCCGAGACGGGAGCGGTTGTGGTGACGGGCTTCAGTGCTGTTTGGCTGGTCATTGCATCCTCCTCACGACACACGGCTCTTGCGTTCAGTCAATTGCAGGATGAGCGGCGTCAGGATCAGCTGCATGGCAAGATCGAGCTTGTTGCCTGGCACCACTATGGAATTTGGCCGCGACATGAACGAGTCGTGGATCATCGACAGCAGATACGGAAAATCGATGCCGCGCGGATTGGCGAAGCGGATAACCAGCATCGATTCGTCCGGCGTCGGGATCCAGCGCGCGATGAACGGGTTGGACGTGTCGACGATCGGCACGCGCTGGAAGTTGATGGCGGTCTGCGAGAATTGCGGGACAATGTAGCGGACATAGTCGGGCATCCGGCGCAGGATCACGTCCATCACCGCCTCGGTGGAATAGCCGCGTGTCGAACGGTCGCGATGGATCTTCTGGATCCATTCGAGATTGATGACCGGCACGACGCCGATCTTGAGATCCGCATGCTTGGCCAAATCGATCGTGTCGGTGACGACACAGCCGTGCAGCCCCTCGTAGAAGAGCAGGTCGCTGGGAGCGAATTCGCGCCATTCGGTAAAGGTTCCCGGTGGCGTGCCGTGCTGCTTTTCCTCTTCCTCATCATGAATGTAGGTGCGGGTCTTGCCGGTTCCGCGGCGGCCATATTCCGTGAACACCTCTTCGAGAATTCCGAGTTCGTTGGCCGCGGCATTGAAATGGGTGAAGTTCGGGTTGCCGGCCTTTTCCTCCTCGGCCACCTTTCCCTTCATCGCCGCGCGGTCGTAGCGGTGGAATGCGTCGCCTTCGATGAAAGCGGCCTCGATGTTCTCGCGCCGGAAAATCAGATCGAAGATGCGCTTAACCGAGGTCGTGCCCGCGCCCGACGACCCGGTGATGGTGATGATGGGGTGCTTGGCTGACATGGTGCTGCTCAGGCTCTGAACAGGCCGCGGCGGCTGAACAGCGGCGCACGCTCACCGATGTTGCTCGGCTCTGTGTGGTAGCGGGTGATGCGCGCGACTTCCCGCGCCGACCCGAAGATCATCGGCACGCGCTGATGCAGGCTCTCGGGTTCGATTTCCAGGATTCGGTTGATCGCATCGGTGGCGGCACCACCAGCCTGTTCTATGAGATAGGCGATCGGGTTGGCCTCGTAGACGAGGCGCAGCCGTCCCTGACCATAGCCCTTGCGCCGATCGCCGGGGTAGAGAAAGACGCCGCCGCGCATCAATATTCGGTAACAGTCTGCAACCAGAGAGGCGATCCAGCGCATGTTGAAATCCTTCTCGCGCGGTCCTTCGGTGCCCTCCAGGCAGTCGTCGACATAGAGCCGCACGGCCTCGTCCCAGTGCCGGTAGTTGGCGGCGTTGATGGCGAACTCCTGAGTGCGTTGCGGAATGATCCGGCTTTCATAGGCCTGGACGAAGGTGCCGAGCCTTGTCGAGAAGACGAAGACATGCGTGCCGCTGCCGAGCGACAGGACGAGTGCCAGCTGCGGCCCATAGATGAAGAAACCGGCGCCTAGCTGGTTCACGCCCGCCTGCAGGAAAGAGGCGGCCGGATCAGCGTCCGGCGCGCCAGTTGCGGTCAGGAGCGAGAAGATCGTTCCGATCGACACGTTGGTGTCGATGTTGGAAGAGCCGTCGAGCGGGTCGATCGCAATGGCGAGTGGCGCTTGCCTGTCGAGCAGGACTGGCTGCTCCAGTTCCTCGGAGGCGTAAAGCGCGACTGGTGCGCGGCGCATGGCGTCGAGGAAGATGTCGTCGGAGAAGACGTCGAGATCCTTCTGGACGTCGCCATCGGCATTGGCGCCACGGGTTTCCGCAAAGGCGGCGCCGAGCACCCCTTGATTGATGGTGTTGCGGACCTTGATGGCGGCCTGTGTCAACTGACGGACGGTCGTCACAACTGCCGAGCGGAATTCGTCAGGCTGGCCGAGATAGGAGTTCAGAAAAGCGTCGAGCGTTGCCGCTGGCATCGTAACCTCCCGGTCCGGCCGCATCTCCTCGGAGCGGCTGGACTGGAGGAATGGAAACAAACGTGGAGAGATAAGTAAAATTCAATAACTTTACTTAGCCAGTAAAAATAATTTAGTATGCGGCATGAGGAACCTCACGATCAAGCATTTCAAGACCGTCCAGGCAATCATCAAGTGCGGAAAAATTGTCAGCGCAGCCAAGATGTTAGGCCTGTCTCCTCCAGCGCTGACAATCCAGTTGCGGCAAGTGGAGGAAGAATTCCAGCTGGCTCTGTTCGACCGAACGTCGGACGGCATGCGTCCCACTGCCGCAGGTCGGGCTTTCGTCGAGACAGCACAGGTTATCGAGGAGCATCTCGGTTTGCTCGAAGACAAGATGGATGCCATCAAGGGCGTACGCACCGGCAGCTTGAGGCTCGGCGTCGTTTCCACCGCCAAATATTTCGCGCCGCGGCTGATGGCTGCGTTCATGAAGGACCATCCCGACATCGACATGCGGCTTGCCATCGGAAACCGTGCCCAGACGATCGAAAACCTCCGAAACCACGACATCGATATCGCGCTGATGGGGCGCCCGGCGAAAGAGGTTCCGGTGCGTGCTTCGGTCTTCGGCGATCACCCGCTGGTCATCATCGCGCCGCCCGACCATCCGTTGGTCGCGGCGCGCGATATCTCCAAGGAGCGCATCGCCGAGGAGCATTTCCTTATTCGCGAGCCCGGCTCCGGAACCCGCATCTCGTTGGAAATATTCCTGAGCGACGTGCCTGGGCGCATCGACGACCTCGGTGTCGAGATGGCCTCGAACGAAACGATCAAGCAGGCGGTGATGGCTGGTCTGGGCATCGCCTTCATCTCTGCCCACACCATCGCTGCGGAAACCGAAGCAGGCCGGCTCGTCATCCTCGACGTTGTCGGCATGCCGATCCGCCGGCAATGGTTCTCGGTGATGCGGACCGATCACGCAATCTCGCCGGCCATGGCCACGTTCAACGATTTCCTGATGCGCAAGGGCGCGATGTATCTGCCCCTTTTCGGAAAGCTGTATCCAGACAAGGCGGGATGACATTTTACGAACGCAACGGATGAAAGTCCGGTGGAGAACGCCCGCGATCGTTGGTGTTATATAAGCGATATGTTATGTTGCAGTGCGAAAGAGCGGGGGCCACGTCCTTTCACATCCGTAAGCGATCCGTATGTGCAACCCCTGCAGACTGTTCGGAAATCTCCCGGGTAGGGTTCGGGAATTCGATGGGGAAAAGGGGTAATGCTTTACACACTCGTTATGATGGTCTGCCTGACGGATGTACCGCGGACCTGCGAACAACGCGAACAAATGGTAGACGGTCTGGCGATGAATCCCGGGACTGCCTTCATGCAGGCGCAGCCGCTGGTGGCTCGGTGGATCGAGACGCATCCCGGTTATTTCGTGCAGCGCTGGCGTGTGCTGCCTGGCAGGGGGTCATGAGGCAGGCGCCAAGGTCTATTTCTTCACGACGAGCGTTTCCGAGACGGTCTTCGACAACTGGTAAAGCCGCTGCTCGATTATCGTGGGCACATCGCAGACATAAGTCAGCGACTGGACCCGTTCGGTGAAAATTCGCGTCGCGAAATTCAGCTGGTCGGTTCGCCGTTCGACTTCGTCCGGATCCGCATCGGCCTTGGCGCGCAGCGCGTCGACTTCGGATGCTTCCTTGCGCAACTGTGCCGCCATTTCGAGCTGTTTGTGCGCATAGCGGGAGATGCCGGAGATCACGTGCGAACGCTCGGCGTCCATATGGTCGAACATTCCCTGCACCAGCATCGTCATTTTTGGTGCGACCTGCTCGGCCGACAGGGAAGTCGCGAAATCCTTGATCTCTTTCTGGGCTTCGGCAACCGGCGTCCGCCGGGCCGCCACCGCCTCGACAAGCGCCGACACACGGGCATCCTTCGCCCAATCTTTCGCGGTCGCAGGAAGCTCCGGCCCATTCCAGATCTGGCCAAGCGAGAGCTGTGGCACCTTACGCTGTATGCAGGGCCAGTCGGGATCGGTGTTTGCCGCGCCGGCGCCCCCCATCGAGGCAAGCGTGGCGACTAGAACCAGAGTGTGAGCAAGCCTCATTCGAGCCATCAGGCGTTTCCTCCCATGTCCTGTTTGCGGATCACCAAACCGCGCGAAGGGTCGTATGCGATGATGGCGCCGCCCAGAAACAGCAGCGTGCAGCCGGCGACGACGCCCAACGACAGCCATTCGATCTGCCCGTAGAAGGCAAAGCGGATCAGTTCGACGGCATAGGTGAACGGGTTGCAGAGGCAGATCTTGTAGAGCAGCGGGCTCGCCTCCTGGATGCGCCACAAGGGATACAGCGCCGGAGACGCGAAATAGCCGGGAAAGATGACGAAGTTCATGATGCCGGCGAAGTTTTCGAGCTGCTTGATCAGCGAAGACAAGAGCATGCCGAGCGCGCAAAGCATCATGCCCGACAGGAACAGTGCCGGCAGCACGTAGAGGTAGCCGAGTGGCGGCGCCTTGACGCCCCACAACCAGGCAACGATCAGGAACGCGTAGACCTGCACGATCGATACGGCCACACCAGCGAGCATCTTCGACACCAGCAGGAACCAGCGCGGAAACGGGCTGACCAGCAGGATGCGCATGTTGCCCATCTCGCGGTCGTAGACCATCGACAGCGAAGACTGCATGCCGGAAAACAGCAGGATCATGCCGCAAAGGCCCGGTGTGATATAGACCTCGTAGAGCACATAGGTCTTGTAGGGCGGGATGATCGACACGCCGAGCACCTGGCGAAAGCCGGCGGCGAAGATGAACAGCCAGACGAGCGGCCGGACCAGCGAGGAAATGAAGCGTTCGCGCTGGTGCAGGAAGCGCAGGCACTCGCGCAGGACGACACCTTTCAGGCAAATGAGATAGTGGCGCAGGCCGAATGGCTCAGACCGCACCGGCATGATGCCGGCGAGCTTTCCGGGCATCGCTGGAGCGCTCATGGTGACGTCTCCACCATGCCCGCCGCATCGACGCGGCTGAGCTTCGAAAAGGTTTCACGAAGCGAATTTCCGCCGTTCGCACGGATCACATCCGACACCTTGCCGCTCGCGACCAGGTCACCTCGCCGCAGTATGACGACATGGTCGGCGTCTTCGACTTCGTCGATCAGATGCGTGGCCCAGAGCACGCCGATGCCCTCTGCCTGGACGAGCTTGCGGATGGTGGCGAGGATGCCCGCGCGGGACTCGATGTCGAGGCCGACGGTCGCCTCGTCAAGCAGGAGCAGGGAAGGTCGGTGAAGCAGCGCCCTGGCGATTTCGATGCGTCGCATCTGACCGCCGGAGAGGCTGCGTGCCTTGTCGTGCTGGCGGCCCTGCATGTCGACCGTTTCAAGCAGCGCGGCAATGCGCTGGCGAGCTTCGCGTCCGCCAATGCCATGCAGCGAGGCGTGGTAGGAGAGATTCTGGTAGACGCTGAGGTCGAGGTCGAGCGTGCGTGCCTGGAACACGATGCCGACCCGTCTGAGTGCTTCGCCGGACGCGCGGCGAATGTCATGGCCGAAGATGCGGATCGATCCGTGACGCGTGTCGTAGAGGTGGCTTATCAGTGAGAACAGCGTTGTCTTGCCGGCCCCGTTGAGGCCGAGCAGAACGGTGAAAGTCGCCGGCGCGATCGAGAAGGAGACGTCGTTGAGCGCCCGCTTCTGGCCATAGGAATGGCTGACGGCGCCGACATCGAGCGCCGCCACCTCTTCTCCCGGACCGTTTGTCCTCATATGCTGCATGCCGGGTCGCTCCTTCAGGACGCGTTGGCTATCTGGCGCCCTGGTCGCCTTTGTCTCACTTGATCGTAATCTTGCCCTTCAGTCCCTTGTCGGCAAGGTCGGGAACCGACCAGGTATATTCGCCCGGGCGAACGGTATGGAACTGCACCTGGATCGTTCCCGCATCGTCGAATTCCAGCCAGGCTGGTCCGCCGTCCATATGCACTTCCAAATCGTTGATGACGATCTGGTCCATCCAGACATTGCGGAAGAGGTCGGTCACGAACTTGTATTCGAAGCCGCCTTTGGAGGTGATCTTCCAGCGATACCCCTGGCCGGCGATCAGCTCGAAGTCCTTCTGATTGACGGCATAGGTGGAATCGGCCGAACCGATAATCAATTCCGGCAGGTTCTTGCTGGCACGCGACGGTTTTGGCGTTGCGTCGTCGGCGCTTGCTCCGATCGGAGCAAGGACAAATCCGGCGAGCGCGGCGAAGAAAAACCTGCGGCAAAGTTTCATGTCTTGAGCCTCCCGATGATCAATGTCTGCTATTTGGGCGAAATGACCACACCCCAGGGCTGCTGGCCCACGGTGAGCGATTGGACCGGCTCGTCGGTGGCCGTGTCGATGAAGGTGATATCGTTGGAATTGCCATTCGTGGTGATTAGCGTTTTCTGGTCGGGCGTGAAGGCCAGATGCCAGACGCGCTGGCCGACGAGGATGTATTTCTCCACCTCGTAGGTATCGGTATTGATCACCGCGACATGGTTCGCCGGGCCGAGCGCGACATAGGCTTTCTTGCCATCGGCACCGATGGCGATGCCTACCGGCTGGATGGTTTCGGCCCGCAGTCCCTGAATCGCGAACTGGATCTTCTTCACCACTTCGCGTTTGGCGTTGTCGATGACGCTGACGGTGCCGCCAACCTCGGCGCTGACCCAGACCTGCGTGCCGTCGGGCTTGAAGTCGGCGAAGCGCGGGCGCGTGTCGACCAGCACGTTGTCGGTCACCTCATGCGTGCCGGTGTCGATGAAATGCGCCATGCTGGTGGTTTCCGAGGTGTTGACCATGGTCTTGCCATCGGGGCTGACACCCATGCCTTCCGGTTCCACGCCGACCGGAATCTCGGCCAGGACTTGCTTGCTTTCGACGTCGATGGCGGTGACGAGATTATCGTCCTCATTGGCGACATAAAGCGTCTTGCCGTCCGGCGAGAGCACGAACAATTCGGGATCGGGGCCGGATGGCAGCGTACCGACGATTTCAAGCGTCGCGGTATCGATGATCTGGACCGTATCGTCATCGCTGGCGCATAGGTAGACGAATTTGCCGTCATGCGAGATGGTGATGCCGCGAGGTCTCTGGCCGACTTCAACTGTCTTCACCACCTGCATCGTCGCCGTGTCGACGACGGTCATCGTGTTGTCCTTCTCGTTGGAAACGTAGGCCGTATAGGCCGATGCCGGACTGGCCGTCAGGCCGGCCGCGAGAATGGCGAATGCGCAAGCTCGTTTCTGCACGCAAATTCCTCCCGATTGACTCTACTTGAGAGCGCATTTCGTTTCCGGCTGATCGACACCGAGCGTGTCGAGTTCGGAGACCTGGTGAAGATAGCCCTCTTGTGGCGATGTCGAGACGACGGACTTGGTGTCGCCAAGCAGGATCGGCTGGCGAAGCTGGAGGTTCCATTTGCGGAAGGTCAGCTTCTGCCCCTTGAAAGCAGCAACCGAAAAATCGTCAGAGCGCATGTAGTCGCTGATCTTTTTCGCATCGTCGCCCTTGGTGCGCGTGGTGGCCTCGCCGACGGCACGCACCGCCGTCCAGGCCGACATGTCCTTGGAGAGCATCCGCCGGCTCGTCGTCTTCAGGAAGCGGCTCTGCATCTGGATGCCGCCCCATTGTTCGCTGGCGGGATGCCACGACGATGCAACCAGACCGGCCGTGCCGGCGACCAGCCGCGGCGTCCAGGTGCGATAGGGCACGTAGGTCCCGAAAACCTCGCTTTCGTCGGCGACAAGCACCACGTCATGCTCCGGGAGATCTTGCGTGAACACGGAAATCTGCTGCTGTATCTGCGTGGCGCCGGTGTCGGTGCGCCTGGCTGTGCCGGTATCCTTGAATTCCTTCTCGGCGACGATCTGGCCGCCGAAGCGGGTTGCCGCGCGGCGCAACGCATCGGCGTAGAGATGATCCTGCTTATGCGATCCATAGAGCAGCACCCAATTCGGCCACTTCTTTACCATGAGATACTGCGCCAGCGCATCGGCCAGCATGCTGCGCGTCGGCGCGATATGGAAAACGTTGATGCGGCAGTCCTCCTCGCGAAGGCTGTCGTCGGTCGCGCCGACGTTGAAGATCAGCACGCCTTTTTCGCGGGCGATGTCGGCGATCGACAGCAATTGTTTGGCTGAAAGATCGGCGACCACATAGCGGTCGCCTTTGGCGATCATGTCCTCGAACGCCCGAACCGCGTCGCCTTCGGGTTTGATCTCGGTCACGTCGAGGCTGAATTTCTGGTTGGTGAACTTTCCCGTCGTATTGTTGTCGCCGATCGCCACCTCGGCGCCGGCGACACCTTCGTCACGTGGCGGCAGGTCGAGCATGGAAAGCGTCAATCGCGGTGCGTAGGCCCGCAAATAGCCTATTTTGATTTCAGTTGTCTTTTTTTCCGGCTTCGCCACCGTTTCCTGGCCTGTCGCGTCGGAAACGTTGACGGTCAGGGAAAAAAAGCACAAAAAGGCAGCGAGAGTGCCTGGCACCGCGCTCGTCATCGATAGTAATTACCCATTCTTGCGCAAAGGTTCGACTGTTGCCGGACCCGCGCCAAGTCAAGGTGCCCATGATCAACTTAGCCGACCCGCAAAATTTATCAAACCCTATCGGACGACTTTTCGCGCCTGCCAGAACGGTGCGGAAAGTCGCCAGCGTTGATTCGCGTGGCAACACCGACGAGACGTGGCGCAGGGGCATCGACCGCCTTTATAAAAACGTCTTGTCCTCCAAGCTGGAGAAACTGTTCAAATGACCAGAATGCTGGCAAGCGTCACCGGCATCGAAGAGGGGGAGATCGCTCTTTCTGGAGGTGTCGACATCGTCGACCTGAAGGACCCGAAGGCGGGAGCCCTGGGCGCGGTGTCCACGGAAACCATGCGCCGAACGATTTCGTTCATCGCTGGTCGGGCTCCGGTCAGCGCGGTCTGCGGCGACCTGCCGATGGAGCCCGAAGCGATCCGCATCAAGGCCGAAGAGATCGCGGCGACCGGCGTCGACTATGTGAAGATCGGATTTTTCCCTTCGGCAAATATCTCTGCCTGCGCACAGGCGCTCGAACCGCTCGCCGCACGAACGAAGCTGATTGCCGTGCTGTTTGCCGATCTGGCGCCGGACTTCGAACTTCTGCCGATATTCGCCAGGCATCGCTTCCATGGCGTGATGGTTGATACCGCGCAAAAGGGGAAGGGCCGGCTGCTCAATCATCTGCCGCCGGAGCGTATTCCGGGATTCGTCGATCGCACGAAATCGCTCGGTCTGATGGTCGGCCTGAGTGGATCGCTGGAAGCTCCGGATGTTCCGCGCCTCTTGCCTTTCGCTCCCGATTTTCTCGGCTTTCGGGGGGCGCTGTGTGGCCATTCCGGTCGCACGAGTTCGATCAGCGCCGAGGCGGTCTCGCAGATTCGAGAGTTGATCCCGGCGGAATCCGGGACCGGCGGTCAATCGAGTATCGACTATCGCCTGTTGGCGGCGAGAGGCTATTCGCCGGACACCGACCCGACACTGGGCACGGACAGGATTTTTGTGCGGGATTTTGTTCTGCCGGTCCAGATCGGTGCCTACAGCTTCGAGCATGGCCATACTCAAAAAGTGCGCTTTGATGTGACCGCCGACGTGCTGCAAATCACCGACCATCCCGAGGACATGCGCCATGTATTCTCTTATGACATCATCATGGACGGCATTCGCACCATCGTCGCGCGAGGCCATATCCAGCTCAGCGAGGCTTTGGCCGAGCAGGTGGCGGCGCACGTCCTGGAGAACCAGCGTGTCGTGCGCGTCACGGTAAGGGTGGAAAAGCTCGAGCTCGGCCCTGGCGGCGTCGGCGTCGAGATCGAACGCAAGCGCCAATCGGCGGGACGCGGTGCTGCCTCCGGCACTGCTGGCCGAAAAGACCGAAGCGTTGTTTTCCGACCGCGCCAGGAACGCCCCGAAATGCTCCGAAGGGCCATCGTCAAGCTTGGCGGCAGCACGGCCCATGCGGCGGAGATGAAGAGCTGGATCGCAGCGCTGGCGGGTTCCAGGCTGCCGATCGTCATCGTGCCCGGCGGCGGGCTCTTTGCCGATCATGTGCGCGAAACGCAGACCCGCATGGATTTTTCCGACACCGCCGCACATGCCATGGCGATCCTGGCCATGGAACAGTTCGGCCATGTCATCCTCGACCGGGACGAAAGGCTGACGCCGGCGCGGTCGCTGGATGAGATCGGGCGAGCCTTGGAGGCGGGGAAGGTTCCGGTGTGGCTGCCGTCCTCACTGGCACTGCCGGCGCTGGATGTTCCGGCCTCCTGGGACATTACCTCCGATTCTCTGGCCGCCTGGCTTGCCGGCAAGCTTGGCGCAGACGCGCTGTTGCTTATCAAACAGACCGGTGCATTCTTCGACGGCGATACCGCTGACAGCCTGAGGACCCGAGGCATTGTCGACCCAGGCTTTGCCGCCATGCTGCCTGACGGCGTCGATTTCCATCTCGCCGGTCCGAAGGATGCTGCCGAGGCCGGCGCGATGCTCGCGTTGGGCAAGCTGCCCGGCATCAGGATCGTGGCTTCAACAGGGTCGTCGGCAAAGAAGGCGGGATAGCCGATGGTGAAGCTGCATGTGCCGCGCTGGGCGTGGGTTTTGACGGGTTCCGGGCATTTTTTTACGGAGAGCTTCGCACTTGTTCGCCAACTCGAACACTGCGATGTCTTCGTGTCAAAGGCCGCCAACGAAGTGCTGCGCATGTACAAGCTTAAACTTGATTTCCCGGAGACGACGCGCGTGCTGCACGACAAGACCGCGAGCGCGATCCCGGTCGGCGAATTCTACCACGGTGTCTATCACACGGTCGTGGTGGCGCCGGCCACGTCCAACACGGTCGCCAAATGCGTGCATGGCATTTCCGACACGCTCGCCACCAATGTCTTTGCCCAAGCGGGAAAGTGCCGTGTGCCAGCCATCGTCTTTGCTTGCGACACCGCACCGGAACTCGAAACCCAGGCACCGCACGGGCTGGTCAAGGTCTATCCGCGCAGGATCGATCTGGAAAATACCGAGCAGTTGAAGAGTTTCGAGCGGACCCAGGTGGTCGAGTCGCTCGCTGATCTCGAAGCCTCGCTCACACGGCGACAGGCCGAACTCGCAAGCGATGGCTGAGCGGCTGGTTTTTCTTACCGGCCATCTGGCCAAGGCGCGGCTGGAACGGCTGCTGGCCGGACTGGGCAGAACCGAATTCGCGTGGGAAATCGTCGACGTCGGCGTCAAGGTCGCCGCGCTGATGAGCGAGGACATTGTGAAGCGTCGGCTCACTCTGACAGGAGACGCCGACCGCGTCATCCTACCCGGACGCTATCGGGGAAACATCGAGCACCTGTCGGAGCATTTCGGCGTGCCTTTTGTGCGCGGCCCCGACGAGATCGCCGACCTTCCGGCCTTCCTTGGCCGGGCGGGCAAACCGCCGGATCTGACGCGTCACGATATGCGCATCTTCGCCGAGATCGTCGATGCGCCGATGCTGTCGGTCGAGGCACTGATGGCGAGGGCCTCGATGCTAGCTGCGGCCGGCGCCGATGTCATCGATCTGGGCTGCCTGCCGGAGACGCCGTTTCCATTGCTGGCGGAGGCTGTGCGAGCGCTCAAGGCACGGGGATTTATGGTCAGCGTCGATTCGGCCAGCGTGGACGAACTGACGATCGGGGCACGCGCCGGCGCGGACTATCTTCTCAGCCTCGATGAGAACACGCTGCCGTTGATCTTCGATCATAGGGCTACGGCAGTGTTGATACCTTCCACGCCTGGCGATCTGGATTCGCTCGGCCGGGCCATCGAAGCCGCGCAAAAGGCCGGTATCGCCTTCATTGCCGATCCCGTGCTCGACCCGATCCATTTCGGCTTCGCCGTTTCACTCGGGCGCTTCATCGAGGCGCGGCGCCGCTGGCCGGACGTCGAATTGCTGATGGGCACCGGCAATCTCACCGAATTGACCGACGCGGACAGTTCTGGTGTTACGGCCGTTCTAGCGGGACTCTGCTCGGAACTCCGGATCCGAAACGTGCTGGCGGTGCATGTCAGCCCACACACGGTGCGGACGATCGAGGAGCACGATATCGCCCGCCGCGTCATGTTGGCTGCTTGCACGGACGGCGCCTTGCCGCGCGGCTATCACCCAGGCCTGTTGCAGGTCCACGATCGCAAGCCTTTCACAGCCTCAACCGACGATATCGAGGCATTGGCGGTCCAGGTGCGCGATGCCAACTTCCGGATCGCGGTAGCGGAGGACGGCATCCATGTTTTCAATAGCAAAGGGCATGCAGTTGCCACGGATGCGTTCGAACTTTTTGCCGGGCTGGACGTCAACGCCGATGGCGCACACGCTTTTTACCTCGGCGCGGAACTGATGAAGGCCGAGATCGCGTGGCGCCTCGGCAAGCGTTATGTGCAGGACGAGCCGCTCGCATGGGGCGTTGCCGCGCCGGCTCCCGAAACCGACCGTACCCGTCTTGCCGAGCCGGGCAAGACGCTCCGCGCAAGGAAAGAGCGCTAGGACCATGCCCTACATCCGCGAATCGATCATCACGACGGTCAACAAGGCAGGCAACGTCCACATCGCGCCGATCGGCATCATTGCCGAGAATGACGGCTGGGTGATTGCGCCGTTCCGGCCGTCGGTCACGCTCGACAATCTCGCCGAAGTGCCGTTCGCCATCGCCAATTATACCGACGACGTGCGTGTCTTTGCCGGCTGCCTGACAGGCCGCAAGCATTGGCCAATCGTTCCGGTTGACGGGTTTCCGGTGCCGAGGCTCGAGGCGGCGCTGGCGTATTCGGGGCTCCAAGTCCAGGCAGTCGATGACAATGGCGTGCGCCCCCGCCATTTCTGCCGCGTGGTGCGGGAGGAAGCGCTTGCGCCGTTCACCGGCCTCAACCGAGCCAAGGCGGCGGTGCTTGAGCTGGCCATCCTGGTCAGCCGGCTCGGCATGCTGCCGCGCGACAAGATCGAGGCGGAAATCGCCTACCTTTCGATCGCCATCGAAAAGACAGCAGGCGACGGTGAAAAGGAAGCCTGGGGCTGGCTGATGCAGCGTGTCAGCGATCACTTGACCGCCAAAAGTTCCGGTAGCGAGGACGCGCGAGCATAGGCGCGGGCGCCGCAACCTGCTTACGAAGGATATCCCGCCAAAAGCGCCACCGCGGACGCGGGTGCCGCGCTGCTCGCTTGCCCGCGAATGGTGTCATCAGCGGGGATGATGTCGGCGAAATCAATGTAACTGCGTTCCATGCGTTCTGCCAGTCGCCTGATCTGCCAGCGGCCGATTCCGGCGCCGACGATCGGGACATCCCGAGGCAGGGTTCCGGCAACCAGCGACGCTGCATCGTGCACTTTGCGCAGTTGCTGCTCGCTGAACCAGCGCGCGACTTCACCCCATTCCGGCGGGGTAAGGTCAGTGGCGTCGCGCCCGACCATGCGCGCCAGCCGCGCGATCGAGCCATCCACGGTCTTTTCCTTGCCGTCGGCGGGAGGGTGCCTGTCGTCGTCCTCGTCGAGCACGCCCAGGATGCGGTGAGCGTCGGCGATTGAGGCGAAATACTCGTTCATCAGCGGCGTTAGCCTGCCACGGACGGGAGCCGACGAGGCTACGCCGAACAGGAATGTTCTGGTAAAGCCGGTATAGACCAATTCGCCGGTTAGAAGCCGTCCGGCGTCGGTGTAGCCGTCATTGGCCACGGCGCCGTTCTTGATGGCGATGATATCGGTGGTGGTGGAGCCCATGTCGACGAACAGGGCATCGCCGGCAAGTTTTGCCACCAACAAGGCTGTCGCGTGCCAATTGGCGGAAGCCACATCGGCGCCTAGCTGCGCTGCCCGCTCGACCCCGACGAAACCGGATGGTCCGGCATAGACCAGCTTTTTGTCTGTGGGGAAATGGGTGGAAATCTGACCCAGCAGAGCCGCTACGCCGACATCGCGAGACGGAAAGATGTCCGACAGTTCGCCTGTCATGGTGAATGCGTTGAGATCCGCACCCGCGTAGATCGGAGCCGTTTCGTCGAGGGCTGAAGCCAGCTTGTGCAGCCCTTGCCAGAGCGGCGTTGCGATCGTTACCGCCTCGACGATGCGACCGTCTTGTGCGCGGGTCACCTTCAGATGTGCGCCGCCAATGTCGAAACCGGCAATGATGCCCTTTCTTTTTTCCACGCTTCAAGCTTTCATGACGGGGGCAATTGGTCGGTGAAAAAAGCGTTGCGTATCATTCCGGTTCTCGACCTGAAAGACGGCGTGGTGGTTCGCGCCCAGCAGGGAAAACGCGATCGCTACAGGCCGATCGTTACGCCGCTCAGCCGAAGCCCTGATGTCGTCGCGGTCGCTGAAGGACTGCGTGGGCTTTATCCTTTTTCGACCTTCTACATCGCGGATCTGGACGCTATCGAAGGCGGTGTGCCAAACAGCGACGCACTCGCCCGGCTGAGGACGATGGCGGAGCCGCCGGAACTTTGGGTCGATGCCGGTGTGGCCGACGAAAAGACACTTTTGGCGGCGCTTGCCGAACGCTCGCTGTCTCCTGTTCTGGGCACTGAATCGCAGCGGGACGACATGTTGCTGCGGCGTTTTCGCGATCATCCCGATCTCATCCTGTCCCTTGATTTCGTCGGCGATAGTTTTTGCGGACCGCGTTCTCTTCTCGATGAGCCCGAGCTTTGGCCGCAAAAGGTGATTGTCATGACGCTGGCCAAGGTCGGTGCGGCCGCCGGTCCCGACTTCGGGCGGTTGCAGGAGGTCAAGGCCAAGGCCGGAAATCGCGCCGTCATCGCGGCCGGCGGCGTCCGAGATGAGACCGACATCAGCGCCTTGTCCGCGATGGGTGTCGCCGCGGCGCTGGTCGCAACCTCATTGCACAACGCTACGCTCACCCCCGGCCGCCTCGCGTCACTCGGCGCCTGACAATCGTCGCTCGTCAACTCCCGAAGGGCGAGCGCCCTTCGGGAGTTGACGTTTCAAAAGCCCAGAACCTTTTTCAGCCGGCGCAACAGACCATCCGTCTCAGAAGAGGGTTTTTCCTGTGCGGGGCTGTCTCTTGTCTAGGCTGCGAACGGATGCTTGACCTTGTCGCGCTGGGCCGTTGCTTCGGCGGCGGTCGGGGTTCCTGCAACGGCGCGCTGGATAGCTTCCTTTGTCGCCTCGTAATTGTATTTCTGGATCTTGGCGTCGTCCGCCGCGTCCCAATGGATGAATACCCCAACGCAGATGAACACGTCGTCCGCTTCGTTGGCCGGAATGGTCCCGTCCGCAACGCTGTCCTGCACGGCCTTTGCCACGGCGTGCTGCGCCGGGCCGAACATCTGGACCGCCTGCTTGGCGCCCTTGATCGTGACCTTGTTGAACATCACGGTGTTGGGTTTGCATTGAAGATTGGGCGCGATCACCGCCAAAAGCGAAGTAAAGCCGTCCTTGTTGTTGGTAAGCGCGTTGCAGAATGCCGTTTCGACCGCGCTCCCCCGCGGGCCGATGAGCAGGTCGACATGCGCGACTTCGTTGCCGTCTCCCACCAGCGATTCACCGACCATAACCTTTGAGATTTTTGCCATGCCAATTTCCTCCAAGACACAATTATGGTGTCCACGGACGCTGCAACCGAGCAGGCGCTCGATGGACAGCTATCCTTGTTGGCAGCGTCCGGATTTGCCCGGACCGGTTGGCTAGATAGCCGCGGAAGCACAGCTTCCACTTTTGGAAGTCAAGCACCAACGCCGCGATTATGCAAGGTGAGGGCGAGGGTGTGGACTAAAAGAGTAGCCACGGTGAGGTCGGCCGAGGTGCCGGGGTTGATGTTGTCGGTCTTTAACCGGCGGTCGAACTCCATGAGCAGGCGAATGCGCGACGGTTCGTCGCCCTCCGCATGGAGCGCCGCCTGAACGGCAACGGCTTCCTGCCGCGCCTGATTTGCGACGTCAACGCCGTGCTTGCGCATCACATGGCTGTCGGGGAAGTCGGCGAAAAACGCCATGTAGACGAATACCGTCGGCCACATGCCGGTTTCTCCACGTGCCAACGCTCCATCCAGCGCCGCGAGCCCGACCCCGAACACGTCGCCGAAACAGCTGCCGTACTGGCGGGCGATCATGTCCCGGTCGGTGGCCTCCCGCATCGCGTCCAGCAAATGGATCTTCGGCTCCTGCCGCACATCGTTGGCGGCTTCTCCGAGGCCGCCTGGCGCGGCCGTGACGATCGCCTCGAACACCGCCTTGGTATCCTGCACGCTCAAAGCCCGAAGCAGCGAGTCGAGATTGTCCTGCAGTCTGTCACCGCTCATTTCGGCGGCGCATATCAGTGGCCCTGTCAGAAGGATGATTCCGAGATTGGTATTGGTTGCGACCGCCAGTCGGGTCGCGCGCACCGCCTCCAGCATGCGCTGTCCGACCGGCAGACGAGGATCGGTCAGCGGCCCGGAAGAAACCTCCGCACTCATCATGAATTGAGCGGCCGACATGCCGTGTCCGTCGGCGAACAGATGGACGTTGCCCGGTTTGAGGGCTTCGATCTCCATCCTGCAGGCATCCTTGTAGCTGGCCCGGAGGCGTTCACGCGATAGCGCCAACCTAGCGGCCCTCACGAATTCGCAGGCGCGGCGAAACGGTAGGGCCGCGGCGCGGCGGCCGCTTCGGCGCGGTCGGCCAGGAGTTTCAGCAAGGCATCGGCGATTGCTTCGGCGATGTTCACGGCGACCACCGATTGCAATCCCGACCAGGCGGGCATGCTGTTCACTTCGAGTATGAGCAGATTGCCGTCGTCAGCCCGCACGATGTCCACGCCGGCAAAATCCGCGCCGACCGCGGCTGACGCGGCGACAGCCAGCGAGGCCAGTTCCGCCTTGCCATGTTCGGAAACCTGTTCCGGCACGCCGCCCCTGTTGACGTTCGTGATCCAGTCGTCGCTGATGCGGCTCATCATCGCCACGGTCTCGCCGGCGCAGACAAAGACGCGAAAATCCCGGAAAGGCGGACCGGCACGCGACACATATTGCTGAAGGTAGTAGACGCTGTTCACCTCTTCTGCGGCCGGCAGGTCCGAGAGCGCGCGGATCAGCTTTATCCCGCGGCCTTGCGCGCCGAACAATGGTTTCAGCACCAGCGGTCCCCGCGGAAGCTCTTGCGCCGCGATCTCCTCGGCGACGGCAAGTCCTTCTACGGCAAAGGTGCGTGGCGTAGGCAGGCCGGCATTTTTCAGGAGGAATGTCGTCATCGACTTGTCGACGCAGCGCTCGATCGCCTGCGCGGAATTCCACACGGGAACCGACAGTCTGCTTAACGCGTGCAGCACGCCGAGGCGCCGGGTAATCGCTTCGAACGATCCGGCGGCGATCGAACGGACGAGCACGGCGTCGGGCAGCGTGCCGCCGAAGCCAGGGATCGAAAGCCCGCTCGGGCTGCTGGTGTCGAATGCGATCGCCGCCAGCGGCACGGCTGCAACGGCGGCGCCTCGCCGACCAAGCCCTGCCGCCAGGCCGTTGGAGCCGGTGTCCACTTTGTCGCTGACGATCAGGATGCGAGGGATCATGTGGCCTCTCGGGTACGGGAATGTCGGCGGCGCGAGCGATTCCACGCCCCAATGGCCGCGTCCGCGATGGGGCTGCACGAAATGCAGTCGTCGGGCAGGCGAATGACGGACGAATCCCTTTGCACCGCCATCCTCTTAGCCGAGACTCCGTTCGAGCATCTTCAGATCACGCCGACCGGCGCGAAACGTATCGCCGGTTTCGATCGCTGTCACGATCACTTCGGCCGGGCTGAACAGCAGCGGGTCGATGGCATAGAAATCGCCCTTGAACCGCGCAAAGATCTCGGCGAAGGGTTGGCCATAGTCCCGTGAGGCGCTGCTTGGGAGTTTTTCCGCGAGTTTGCCAGCTTCTTTCGCCGATCCTTTCACGAAGAGCTGGACGCTGCCGCCATAGATGATGGCATCGTTGGTTCGGCCCATGGCGGTCAGGAAATCCGGATGGGGGGCGGGGATCGGAGCCGTTCCGATGCCATCGACAACGTTCTCCAGCGGGAATTTGAGATCGTTGATCTTGTGCAGGGCAACCTCGAGCGCGCGCGCAACGATCTGCACGCCGCCGGCAAGGCTTTGTGTCGGCGCATAGAGGAAGGTGAGCTTTTCCGTCGCCAATCCAGTTGCCTTGCCCACTTTCTCAACGATCGCGCGGGGAGGCGGTTCGGCCGTCTCCAGGATAAGCACCGCGGACGATGCGATGTCGCGATAGGAAAGTGTTTCGAACAGCGGTTCGACCCGGGCGAGCGCCCGCGCCGGCCCAGATCCCATGGCGAAATAGTCCTGGCCAGATAGATTCCAGCCCGCATATTGGCTGCCCAGGCAGGCTAGCACCGGCTGCGAAGATCGCGCTTCGACGGTGAACGGCCATTGCTGTGACGCACGATCCATGAACACCGAAACGCTGCCGAGACCGCCCATCGCAGCCTCAGCCATGCGCAGCCCGGCTTCGACGCTGCCGACGGTCTTGGCGCCGGCATCGATCAGGCGCTCGCCCAATGGCCCCGTGGAGACGACGATACGCAGGCGTTCGGCGTCGTCGATCATGCCGTCAACGATGCGCTGTGCATTGTCGTTCAGGAATGCCGAACCGTCTTTCATGTCCGGTCTCCTTCCCATTGGAGTTGCAATTGACTGACTTGTCCCTTGATGAGCCGCTTGGTCGATTGGACGCTCGGACCGCGCGCGAAGACCGTGCAGACAGGGTCGCCGGCAATCAGACGGGTGCCAGCCGACTGCTGGTCCGCTGTCCATTCAGGCCAGGCGATCGACGGAAAGTGAGTGATTGGCGTCGCGGCGTAAGTCACCATCGACGCCATCGAATCGACGAAGCGCGGCAAGCGGAAGACCTGACCCGTCGCGGCGCGCAGATGCGCTTCGATCAATGGCGCTTCGACATCGTCGAAAATGTCGAGGGTGGCGCCTGGCCTCGGATTGATCTCGATGAACTTGTAGCCATCCGGCCCGCGGATGAGATCGGCGCTGCACAATCCAACCAGGCCGGCGCGCCGCGTCAGACTTGAGAGCCAACCGCCGATGAGCGCCGCCTGTCTGCGATCGAAGCGTCTCAACCGCACGGCGCCGCCGTAGCGATAGGGCGCTGTCGGGGAGGGGGACGTCCATTGTTGGCTGAAGCCCACGACGTGCGCGGTTTGCCCGTTGCCGACGAACAGGGCCGAGATGCTGCGACCGGCAACGAAGCGCTGGAAGTAGCGGCCGGCGGTCGGGCTTTCTCCGGTTGCTCGTCTGACGTGCCCGCCACCGGCGCCGCCCGCGGTCTTGGCCACCCAGTTCTCCGGATCAGGCGGCTGGTCCCA
Source organism: Mesorhizobium sp. M0491 (assembly GCF_040321265.1). NCBI lineage: Bacteria > Pseudomonadati > Pseudomonadota > Alphaproteobacteria > Hyphomicrobiales > Phyllobacteriaceae > Mesorhizobium > Mesorhizobium sp. M0491. The sequence continues at coordinate 220,910 of NZ_JAMYRE010000003.1, read as the reverse complement.
TCGCAATTGCGGATGCGGGATGCCAAGTTCGGCGCAATCATCAGCCAGCAACTGCGGATCCTTGATCCTGCGGATCGCGCCGCCGCCATTGCCTGCGAGCGGAAAGTGTCGCGCGATCTTGTCCACGGTCTCAGGCATCCGCTCAAACCCAGAGCCCAGGATAATGGCGACCGGGAGGTCGTCGCCAGCCAATCGCCGAAGCGTGTCGATGATGCGCTCGCCATCGACGCCCCCCTGCAGGTCGCCTGGCAATATCGTCGCGCGTTCTGCGAGCGCGACGGTGTCCGTATCGCAAAAGAAATCGGCGACCAGCGGACGATAGCCGGCGCGACGCGCGGCGGCGGCCAGCGCCCGGCCTGAAATTGCCGCGATCAAAAGAGATCCGGCGTTACTTGGCAATCTCGCGTGCAAGGGAAAACGCTTCCTGAAAATCGAGCGTGATCGTCTTTTCGGATTCGATCATTCTTTTGAAGAGACCGAATTCGACCTTATATTTGACATTGCCGATGGCAAGCGGACCAATGCCGACAGCTTTTGCCGTTTCGAGTGGATCACCATTGGCATTGACGGCCAATCCTTCGATGCCGGCCGGGGGAACAGCATTGACGTCGGCCGCAATAAGCAGGTCATTGCCTTTCAATTGGGCTTTGGAGACCACTTGGACGCCGGCTTTAGCGCAAGCCAGGATAATTTCGTTTGCCTCGACCAGCTTTGTCTTGCGGGCGTCGCTCGATCCGTCAGCGGCATCGACGATGATGTTGAATCTGCTTTCGATCTCGGCCGCGATCTGCTTGACCCTTTCGATGCCGTCATGGCCGACAAGTGTGACCCGTGCACCTTCCTCTGCCGCGATGACGGCGGTGCAGAAGCCGACGACGCCGGTGGCGCCGAAAACAGCCACCCTCGTATCCCTGAGCCCACGCTGGAATTTCTTCTCCAGCGCCTTTTCGACCTTGGCCACCATCGCCGCGGCCGTGGTGAACGAGCCGGCCGGATCGGCAAATACCGAAACCTGGAAAGGCGGCACCATCGCCTTCTTCGCGGCGTCGAACATGTCGAGCGCCAACGAGGCATCCTTCCCGGCGATGAAGATGCCGGTGTCGACACCCGCATCCGGCGGGCGCGAAAAGATCGCGTCCTGGACCAGGCCTGTCACTTCGGCGAGGCTTACATCGACATAGGGGACGACGGCGTCGAAACCTGCGTCGAGCGCCATATTCACGTCGAAGGGGCTCATCTGCTTCAACGGTGTCAGCATGTGCAGGATGTGTTTGCGGGCCATTTCTTGCCTTTCTGCCTGAAACGGGAGCGTCAGCTGCCGACGAGATTCAGCCTGGTTGAGCTGATCTTCGCGCCGGAGTTCCTGCCCTTGACGATCTTGATCTCAAGGCCGTCTCCAACTTTCGTCTTCCGAACCGCGTCGACGAACTTGAGTGCGGCGTCATGCGATGGCGCGAAGGCAAAGCCTGTCGGCCCCCAGGAACTCTGGCCGATGCCGACGGCGCCTGCTTCATTGAGCCGGTGGGCCGCCATCTCGACCCCCTTCGAGGTGAACACGCCGCCCTGCGCCGGGGCGAAATGGCTGCCGATCAGCATCTGTATCGCGGTGACGGCGGCGCCGAATGCCGGAAGGTCCCGCTCGACCAGAGCCGGCATAATGCCCATCAGCACCCTCCGGCAGATCTCCCCGCTGCCTGCCGTTGGGAATGGCGGCAGCGAACGAAACGCCGCGACCTCGGCAGCGCCATGCAGTCCATGCCCGGAATGGTCGAGGATGAGGATGACGCGCCACTCTTCCGGAAACGGCAGCCGCGCGACGACCGGAGGCGTTCCGCCGCGGTCGTTCTTGCCGGCGTCGACTATGACGCCGCCGTCTTCGAAACTTGCGATGCCGATGCCGGATCGGCCGCCCCGCTCGAGCAGGCTGGCGTCGCCGACGATATCCAGAGGCAAATTATGGAGAGTGCGCAATGCCGAGGCGACGGCAAGGGCGATCTGCGTGCCGGACCCCAGACCCGCATGACTGGGGATCGACTGCTCGACCACCAGATGGTGCTGGCCGCGAATGCCGAGATGCTTGCAGAGCGTCGACAGATGCTCGCTGGCGCGGGTGCTCTCGGAGTCTTCGACGATGGTCTCGCCGGACCGCGACAGGGTGACGACGGTTTCGGGTTCGCTCAATGGAAGCCCGACGCTGCCGAACCGCCGTCCGGCATCGCCATTGAGATCAAGGAAGCCAAGGTGCAGGCGAGCGGGCACTCGTATGGTAACAGAATTCGACATCTGCCCCCCGATGGGTGCATCATGGATGCATCATGGAAGTTTAGGTGCCCGGTACCATGATAACTGTTTTCGTCGATGGGGCAAGCCAAAGAGAATGCATCACGTGTTTGCCGGCTCCGGCGCATAGACAGACCGAGCAATTCGCGGAGGTCGAGATGAACGAGACAGTCAAGGAAAAGGTCTATTCGGAAGCCGAGATCGCCGATCGGCTTGAGAAGGAGCTGCCGAAATGGCGTTACGAAAACGGCTGGATCCGGCGCAAATACAAGACCCACAGCTGGAAATCGACGCTCATGGTCATCAACACGGTTGGCCATCTCGCCGAGGCGGCGTGGCACCATCCCGATATCACCGCCTCCTATGCCTGGGTCGAGGTGCGCCTGACGAACCACGCGGCGAAAGGCATTACCGACAAGGATTTCGAGTTGGCGAAAAAGATCGAGGATGTTGTTCAGTGGCAGCCGGCCAAGGAAGGCGGGGCGCTGGAAGGCACTCCGCTGACCGATCAACGCTTCGCTTACGTCAAATATGACTAAGCAGGGTCGGAATTTGTTGACGCGTATGAAAACATTCGCTGATCCGCTGCAAGGTGGGGTTCACGGCCAATCCAGTTTCGTCTAGGATCGGGCCGGCACCAGAAAGTAGTTTAGCGAATGGCGGTTGCTTGGATCGGCAACCGGGAAGCGCTGATTGAGCACGCGGCTGCGCATGCCGCGTCGCTATTGTCGTCAAGTCGGTGCCCGGTTTTCAGCTTTGATACGGATATAGACGGCACCAGGGCGGCGATCGCGCTGGCCGAGCGGGCTGGCGCGGCATACGACCATGCCGATGGCGCGGCACTTGCCCGAGAGACCGCGCTTTTTACGGACAAGGGGGCAATGACCGTCGCCCCCGGAGAGACGCGCCGGCGTGCCGATGTCGTGGTGATCGTGGGCGAGCTCCCGCGGATCCATCATGGTCTTGTTGGCGAACTCGACGGGACGGTTCCCGACCTCTCGACCGGGAACCAGCGCGCGTTCTTCGTGGTAGGTCCAAACGGGATGTCTGTGCCGCCGCTGAACGGCGGGCGCAAGGCAACGCAACTTTCCTGTGGCCAAGCCAGCCTCGCCGCCACGCTAGCGGCACTGCGGGCACAGTACAAAGGGCAGCGTACATCGCAACCGGTGTCGAATTTCAATGATTTCGCCAAAGCTCTGGCGGCCGCGCATTTCCCCGTGTTCCTGTTTTCAGGCCACGCCGCCGAAGGCTTGGCATTGGAGATGCTGCAAGGACTGATCGCCGATCTCAATCGCAAATCGCGCGCATCCGGCCTTCATCTGCCGGCGAACGAAAACGGCTGGGGAAGCACGCTCGCCTCGGCCTGGATGACAGGTTTTCCACTGCGCACCGGCTTTGCGCGCGGCTTCCCGGAATTCGATCCCTGGCGCTGCGATGTGGCGCGCATGATCGCTGCCGGCGAAGCCGACCTGCACCTGCGGATCTCCGCCACAACGGCTCAACCGAAGGAAAAAAAGCGCCGCATCGCGCTGATTGCGTTGACGAAAACGCAAGAGCCGGTTGCCGGCGCCGCGGTCACCATCGCCATCGGCGAGGCTGGGGTCGATCACGATGCGGTTGTCTACTCCAGCCGCACGGGCTCGCTCAGGTCGATCGATGCGCAAGCTGCCTCGCAATTGCCCTCCGCCGCGACGATCATCCGCCTGATCGCTACCCATGCTTTCGCCGAGGCACTGCCATGCTGACGAAAATCGCCGGCGGCGACATCATCGATCCCGTCAACGGCCGTCTCGGCAAAGGCGACCTCTGGATCAAGGACGACAAGATCGTTCCGGCGCCGGCGGGAGGGGCGGCCGACCGGATCATCGAAGCCAGCGGCTGCATCGTGATGGCTGGCGCCATCGACATCCACTCCCACATTGGCGGCGGCAATGTGAACACCGCGCGGCTGCTCTTGCCCGAACAGCACGCCGCCCATCAGCCGCGGCCAGCAATGACGCCGCTCTCCAATGCCGGCTGGTCGACGTTCCAGACCGGCTGCCTCTACGCAAAGATGGGCTTTACGACGGTGGTCGAGCCGGCGATGTCGCCGGGAGCGGCGCTTCACACGCATCTCGAACTGGCTGACATCCCGATCATCGACAAAGCAACCCTCGCCATTCTCGGCAATGACGATTTCCTGTTGTCGATGATCCGCGACGACGCCCCCCGAACGATGATCGAGGACTATGTCGCCTGGACGGTCGCTTCGACGCGAGCGCTTGGGGTCAAGGTGATCAACGCCGGTGCGGCGGCCGCCTTCAAGGAGAACGTCCGCACCTTCTCGCTGGACGATGTCGTGCCTTCCTATGGCGTCAGTTCGCGCAAGATCGTCAAGACGCTGCAGGCCGCCGTCGACAGTCTTGGCCTGCCGCATCCCCTGCATGTCCATTGCAACAATCTGGGCAGCCCCGGATCGGCGGATACGGCGGCTGCGACGATTGCAGCGGCGGATGGGCTGCCGCTGCATCTCGCCCACCTCCAGTTCTATGGCTATGGCACGGAAGGAAAACGCGGGTTTTCTTCCGCCGCCGCACGGCTTGCCGAACTGGTCAACGCGACGCCGGAAGTCACCATCGATATCGGCCAGGTCATGTTCGGCCAGACGGTCACGGTCTCCTCCGACGTCATGCGGCAGTTTTCGGCGCGTGGCAGCGCGCACCCCAAAAAGACCGTCATTCATGACGGTGACGGCAATGGCGGCGGCATCGTGCCCTACAGCTATGGCAAGGACTTCTACGGCACGATGCAGTGGGCGATCGGGCTCGAGCTTTTTCTCCTGATCGACGATCCCTGGCGTGTGTTCTTCACCACTGATCATCCCAACGGTGCACCTTTTACCGCTTATCCGGCGCTGTTCGAACTGCTGATGAGCCGGGAAGCGCGCGCCGAAATGACCGCTGGACTTTCACGATCCGCCCTGGCGCTCTCTACCCTGGCCGCAATCGACCGCGAATACACGTTCGAGGAAATCGCCATCATGACGCGCGCGGCGCCGGCCAAGCTGCTCGGCTTGACGGATCGAGGCCATCTCGGCGCCGGTGCAATAGCCGACATCGCTGTCTATCGCAGGGACCGCGATATCGCGAAAATGCTCGGACAGGCGGCGTATGTTTTCAAGGATGGCGATCTCGTCGTGCAAGACGGGGAAATCATCCATTACCGCTGGGGCAAGGCATTGAGGCTCAAGCCACCTGTCGACAAGGCAATGGTGCGACGGCTCGAGGACTATCACCAGCAGCGCTACGGCCTGTCGCTGGACTGGTTCAATTTTCCGGATTCCGCGATTGCGCGCGAACAGCCATTCGGCGAGGTGCCATGCCGAACATGAGCGTCAATGGGGTGACGATCGACGATACCTTCGCCGAAGCCTTCGGCATGCGCGCAACCGCCATCGTCATCACCGCGCCGAGCCGGAAATGGGCTCGCCAGGCGGCGATCACGATGACCGGCTTCGCCACCTCGGTGATCGGTTGCGGCTGCGAAGCGGCAATCGATCTCGACCTGCCGCCATCGGCCACACCGGATGGCCGGCCGGGCTGCCGCGTCATGATTTTCGCGATGGGAACGGACGAATTGCAGAAACAACTGCTCAATCGTGTCGGCCAGTGCGTTTTGACCTCGCCGGGTTCCGCCTGCTTTGCCGGGCTGCAGGGCAGCGCCGAGCTCAAGCTCGGTTCGGCGCTGCGTTATTTCGGCGACGGCTGGCAAATCTCCAAGAAGATCGGCGACAGGCATTTCTGGCGTATTCCCGTCATGGATGGCGAGTTCCTGTGCGAAGCAACGACCGGACTGACGAAGGAAGCTGTCGGTGGCGGCAATTTCTTTGTCATGGCGCAAAGCAGCGCCAACGCTTTGGCCGCTGCCGAGGCCGCGGTCGGTACGATCGGCATGGTGCCTGGCGCCATCGTGCCGTTTCCGGGCGGCATTGCCCGTTCGGGTTCCAAGATAGGTGGCAAATACAAAGGGATGATCGCCTCGGCCAACGAAGCCTATGCGCCGACGCTGCGCGGCGTCGTCGCGAGTGAACTCGGTCCCGACATCAACGCCGTCCTGGAAATCGTCATCGATGGTGAAACCAATGATGCAGTTGCCGCCGCGATGAAGGCCGGCATCAAGGCTGTCATAGAGCTCGGACCGAAAAGAGGCGCGGTTCGGATCAGCGCCGGCAATTACGGCGGCAAGCTCGGAAAATTCATCTACTCGCTGAAGGATATGCTGCCATGAAGGCGCTGACCTTCACCCTGGTTGCCGAGCCGCCGGAGCGCCTTGACCTGTCGCCGCTGACGCCGGAGCGGCTGGCCGGGATCGAAAGGCGCGACGTCGAAAGAATCCAGATCGGCATGTCGAAACACGGATCGAAGGTGGGCGACATTTTTCGCGTCGCCGGCAGCGATCCGACAAACATCGTGTTCGAAGGCGGAAGCGCGCGCCTTGACCTTGTGGCGCAAGGCATGCGGGGTGGGTCGGTTCGCATCGTTGGCAATGCCGGCGCCCAGGCCGGGCGCGCTATGCGCGGCGGCAAGCTGACGATCGAAGGCAATGCGGGTCCATACGCCGGCTCCGGCATGCGCGGCGGCAGGCTTGAGATAACAGGCAATGCCGGCGACCACCTCGGTGCGCCGCTCGTGGGCGAACTGGCCGGCATGAACGGCGGTGTGTTGATTGTCAGGGGCAAGGCGGGCGCCTTCGCGGCGGACCGCATGCGGCGCGGCCTGATCGCGGTGCTGAAAGGCTCCGGCGACCTTGCCGGCAGCCGCATGATCGCCGGCACGCTGGTGGTGGCCGGTGGCACCGGCGAGATGCCCGGCTATTTGATGCGTCGCGGTTCGATCCTTCTCGATCGCGCGCCGGCACGCATGTCACCGAGCTTCGTCGAATGCGGCGCGCCCGAGAGCGTTTTCGCCGCCATCATCGATCGTCATCTGATCGCCGAGGGCATTTTGAAACGGCCGCTTCTGGGGAGCGCACCGCGCAAATATGGCGGGGATAACGCAGTGCTCGGCATGGGCGAGGTTCTTTTTCCGCGCTGAGATCCGTCGACACAAGAACCATAGGATGGCAGGACGCAAGTGCTGCCGCTGGTTGGCAGTAGGGGGCGACCGTCATCCGACCCGCAACGTGGAGAACACATGAAAATCATCTCTCAAACGAAAGCCCATGGCGGCGTGCAGGGCGTCTATTCCCATTTGTCGACGAGTTGCCGTTGCGACATGATTTTTGCCGTTTTCATACCTCCGCAGGCGCGGGAGGCGCCTTGTCCCGTTGTGTGGTATCTCTCAGGCCTGACGTGCACCCACGCCAATGTAATGGACAAGGGCGAGTACAGGCGCATGGCCGCCGAGCTTGGCCTGATCGTCGTTTGTCCCGACACCAGCCCGCGCGGGGCCGACATTCCGGATGAAAAAGACAACTGGCAGTTCGGCTCCGGCGCCGGCTTCTATCTCGATGCGACGCAAGAACCTTATGCGAAGAACTATCGTATGTATTCCTATGTCACCGAGGAGTTGCCAGCTCTCATCGCGGCTGAATTTCCAGCCGATATGGCGCGCCAGGCTATCTCCGGCCATTCGATGGGCGGGCATGGCGCGCTGACGATTGCCTTGAAGAATCCGCAGCGTTTCAAGAGCTGCTCGGCGTTCGCCCCGATCGCCCAGCCAAGCACCGCCGGCTGGTCGAGACCGGCCTTTGAGAAGTATCTGGGCAAGGATGAGGCCTTGTGGCGAACCTGTGACGCGACGTCGCTCATCGACGACGGATACCGTTTCCCCGAATTTCTGGTGGATCAGGGAACGTCGGATGGATTTCTTGACGACGGGCTGAGGCCCTGGCTGCTTGAGGCGGCCTGCGCCAAAGCGGGTATTCCGCTAAAATTGCGGATGCAGGATGGATATGATCACTCGTATCTTTTCATCTCCAGCTTCATGGACGACCATCTGAGATGGCATGCTGAGAGGCTTTGATCTGGGCAGGCCGAAGGCATGGCCAGATGCAAACAAGTTATCGAATCCGACGCCTTACACCGAGGGCGCCGCGCCTGCCGCCGTCAATTGCTACACATTCAGCCCCGACGCCGCCCACGCGAAAGAACTGAAAGCAGTAGCCGACCTCAATGAGATCCCCGAGCCGCCCTGCGGCGAAATGCCTGACGGCATCCAGTATTTCGAGGTGCCCACGGGTGAGGGGCGCAAGGTGCTGTTCGTGCTGATAAGGCAGGACGAGCAGACGCTGGAGGTGTTGCCTTAGAGATAGGAGGCGGGATCAGAGCCTGATCCGATTGAGTGAATTGCCTTCTACGCCTCTACGTATTCCGCGAGGCTGACACCCTTGGGCACATCCAGCCCATCGGCTCGCAAACCTTCGATGTGAAAGCGTATTGCATCGCGGATCTCGGTTTCCACTTCAGGCACAGTGGCACCTGTCGCGATGCAGCCGGGTAGGTCCGGCACATAGGCAGAGAAATTACTTCCTGCTTTTTCAATCACCACCGCGTAACGCATGTCATCACTCCTTCAAACCTGACTGCTTGAGGATGCTGTTCAGTGTTCCCTGTGCAACCTCTTCAGACGGCTTGCCAGCCACGGTGACGCGGCCGGCTTTGACTTCATGCTTATATTGGCGATGGCTGCCCTTGGTTGCAACCAGATACCAGCCGTCGGCCTCCAGCAGGCGAATGATCTCGCGAACTGTAAGCCGAGGTGGCACTAAACCTCAGCTGCACCCGCTCGTCGAACCACACGTATCGCACTTCTCACAGGTCCCATTCCGCACCATGGTGAAATTCTGGCACTCGGAGCAGGAATTGCCGGTGTAGCCCTGGAGCAGGGATCTTGCACGGCGGTCGTTGGCGAGTTTCTTGGCTTCGGCCGCCTCAACGGCCGCGGCATCGGTGAACAATCCCGCCGTGGCGTCGGAAGCAGCCGCTTCCTCGAAGGCGATGTCCTCGGCCAGTTCCTTCGCCCGCTCCTCATAGTCGCGCTTGTAGGCGACCGCTTCGTCGCTGGCCGGTTTCAGGGCCAGCACGTTGGAGCCGGAGAAGGCGGTCGGCACTGAGCGGGCAGGGGTGCCCGAGGGAGCCGCAAAGCCTTTCGGATCGTTGCCGCTGACGCGCGACACCAGCTTCACCGGCGAGGCGCCGCGGGTCAGGCCCTTGGAGACCGCATCCGTCTTGCCTTCGCTGATGCCGCGGCCAAGTGCGGTGTTGGAAAAGTCCGACTGGTCGACATGAGCGAGATCGTTGCGCCCGAGATAGGAGATCGCCAGCTCGCGGAACACGTAGTCGAGGATCGACGTCGCGCTCTTGATGGCGTCATTGCCCTGCACCATGCCGGCCGGCTCGAACTTGGTGAAGGTGAAGGCGTGCACATATTCGTCGAGTGGCACGCCGTACTGCAGGCCGAGCGAAATGGCGATGGCGAAGTTGTTGAGAAGGCCACGCAAGGTCGCGCCTTCCTTGTTCATGTCGATGAAGATCTCGCCGAGACGGCCATCGTCATATTCGCCGGTGCGCAGGAAGATGGTGTTGCCACCGATCTTGGCCTTCTGCGTGTAACCCTTGCGGCGGCCGGGCAGCTTTTCCTGCTCGCGCGACACGCGCTCGATGATGCGCTCGACGATCCGCTCGGTGATCTGTGCGGCACGTGCTGCCGCAGGTGCGGCGAGCAGCTGCTCGACGGCATCATCCTCGTCGTCCTCGCCATCGGCGAGCAGCGAGGAATTGAGCGGCTGCGACAGTTTCGAGCCGTCGCGGTAGAGCGCGTTGGCCTTCAGCGCCAGCTTCCACGACAGCATGTAGGCGCCCTTGGCGTCTTCCACCGTCGCGTCGTTGGGCATGTTGATGGTCTTCGAGATGGCGCCGGAAATGAAGGGCTGTGCCGCCGCCATCATCTGGATGTGGCTGTTGATCGAAAGCGAGCGCTTGCCGATCTTGCCGCACGGGCTGGCGCAGTCGAACACCGCCAGGTGTTCGGCCTTGAGGAAGGGCGCGCCTTCCAGCGTCATCGCACCGCAGACATGGATGTTGGCGGCCTCGATGTCTTTGCGGGAGAAGCCCAGCGCCGGCAGGATCTCGAACGAGAAGTCGTTGAGCTGCTCGTCGGTGAAGCCGAACGTCTCCTTCACCCAGTCGGCGCCGAGCGTCCACTGGTTGAAGACGAACTTGATGTCGAAGGCCGACTTCAAGGCTGCGTTGAGCGCCGCGATCTTGTCGTCGGTGAAACCCTTGGCCTTGAGCGCGCCGGGGTTGATGGCCGGCGCCTGGTTGAGGTTGCCGTGGCCGACCGCATAGGCCTCCATCTCGGCGATCTGGGCTTCGGAGTAGCCGAGCGTGCGCAGCGCTTCCGGCACGGCGCGGTTGATGATTTTGAAATAGCCGCCGCCGGCCAGTTTCTTGAACTTCACCAGCGCGAAGTCGGGCTCGATGCCGGTGGTGTCGCAATCCATGACCAGACCGATCGTGCCGGTCGGCGCAATCACGGTCGCCTGCGCGTTGCGGTAGCCATGCTCCTCGCCGAGTTCGATGGCGCGGTCCCAGGCGGCCTTAGCGTGGGTAGCAAGGTCCTGCTGCTTCAGGTCGGAAGCGACCAGCGGCACCGGATTGACGGCGAGCTTCTCGTAGCCCTGCTTCTCGCCATAGGCGGCACGGCGATGGTTGCGCATGACGCGCAGCATGTTCTGCGCATTGCGGTCGTAGTCGGCGAAGGCGCCGAGCTCGCCGGCCATCTCGGCCGAGGTGGCATAGGCCATGCCGGTCATGATCGCGGTGAGTGCGGCGCAGATCGCGCGGCCTTCATCGGAGTCGTAGGGAATGCCCGACGTCATCAGCAGGCCGCCGATATTGGCATAGCCGAGGCCGAGCGTGCGGTATTCGTAGGACTGCTTGGCGATCTCCTTCGACGGGAACTGCGCCATCATGACCGAGATTTCGAGAACGATGGTCCACAGCCGCACCGTGTGCTCGTAGGCTGCGATGTCGATCGTGCCGTCGGCGTTGCGGTAGGGCAGCAGATTGATCGAGGCGAGATTGCAGGCCGTGTCGTCGAGGAACATGTACTCCGAGCACGGGTTGGACGCCCGGATCGCACCAGCGGAAGCGCAGGTGTGCCAGTCGTTCATCGTGGTGTTGAAATGCAGGCCCGGATCGGCCGACGCCCAGGCGGCGTAACCGATCTTTTCCCAGATATCCCTGGCCTTCAGCGTTTTCATCACCTTGCCGTCCTTGCGGGCGGTCAGGTGCCAGTCGGCATCGTCCTCGACGGCGCGCAGGAAATTGTCCTTCAGCGACACCGAATTGTTGGAGTTCTGGCCCGAAACCGTGAGGTAGGCATCCGAATCCCAGTCGGTGTCGTAGGTCTTGAACGACATCGAGCTATAGCCCTGCTTGGCGAACTGGATGACGCGGTAGATGTAGTTCTCCGGCACGGCGGATTTCTTGGCCGCCTTGATCTCGCGCTTCAGCGCGGAGTTGATCGACGGGTCGAAGCAGTCGTCGCCATTGCCTTCGCAGTTGACGCAGGCCTTCATGATCGCTTCGAGATGCTTCTTGACGATCTTCGAGCCGGTCACCAGCGAGGCGACCTTCTGCTCTTCATTGACCTTCCAGTCGATGAATTCCTCGATATCGGGGTGGTCGGCGTCGACAATGACCATTTTGGCGGCGCGGCGCGTGGTGCCGCCCGACTTGATGGCGCCCGCCGCACGGTCGCCGATCTTGAGGAAGCTCATCAGGCCCGACGAGCGGCCGCCGCCGGACAGTTTTTCGCCTTCGCCGCGCAGCAGCGAGAAGTTGGAGCCGGTGCCGGAGCCGTATTTGAACAGGCGCGCTTCACGCACCCACAGGTCCATGATGCCGCCCTCGTTGACGAGGTCGTCCTGTACGCCCTGGATGAAGCAGGCATGCGGCTGCGGATGCTCGTAGGAGGATTTCGACTTGGTCAGCTTGCCGGTGAACGGGTCGACATAGAAGTGGCCCTGGCTCGGGCCGTCAATGCCATAGGCCCAGTGCAGGCCGGTGTTGAACCATTGCGGCGAGTTCGGCGCGACGCGCTGGGTGGCCAGCATGTAGGCAAGCTCGTCGCGGAAGGCGCGCGCGTCTTCCTCCGACCCCTTGAAGTAGCCGCCTTTCCAGCCCCAGTAAGTCCAGGTGCCGGCAAGCCGGTCGAAGACCTGGCGGGCGTCGATCTCGGAGCCGTAGCGCTCGGCTTCCGGCAGCTTCGCCAGTTCCGCCTCATCGGCTACGGAGCGCCACAGGAAGGAGGGGACGTCGTTCTCTTCGATCTTCTTCAGGCACGCCGGCACACCGGCCTTGCGGAAATATTTCTGCGCCAGGATATCGGCTGCAACTTGGGAGAACTGCGCCGGCACGTCGATATTGTCCAAGCGGAAGACCACCGAGCCATCCGGATTCTTGATCTCCGAAAGCGCCTTGCGGAATTCGATCTCCGCATAGGCAGACTGTCCTGGCTTGGTGAAACGACGCTCGATGCGCATTGGTCCGGTCCCTTTTGTCTATATATAGCGCTTTTCCCCAGGGATTTCTGCCCCCGATGCGAAACACGCATGTCCGCCGTCTGCCGGCGTTCGAAAACGGCCGGCTCTCCATTTCGCAGCCTCCGCCGGCCCTGCTGGTCAAACTCCTTGCGAAGTACCTGTCCAACACGTCGACGAACCCACGGGTCCCTCAAAACTGATTTTTTCCGATTCCCTCGGTCGAGCGAAATTCACACTATCTAGCGTCGACCCTACCTGCAAACACTAAATATAGTATTAACAGACAATTTATTCAAGCCCGACAATTGTCCCTATCGACCCCAACCGCCCCACAATTCCAACGCTTCCGCCGGCCTCGTAAACAGGCGGAAATGCGAGCAAAACGCACATAATCCGGGAAAAAGACCGGGCTCAGAACTTTCCGGTCGCACTCTCAACAGGAGCGCATGGCCTATAAAAGGCGACTCGTTTTGCGCCGTCAAGGATTCGTTTGCGTAGCTTTTGTGACCCCAACATCTTGTGTGTCACATATGTGGATAACGGGGATAGAATGCAGGCGCGGATCACGATTTTCCGCGCGCAAGCTTGCCCGGGCGTCAGCCGTAATGCAGCCGGGGTTTTGGCTCGGTGCCGGTGAACTGCACCCCGATACGGTCGTTGCGTCGCCAGCGGACCTCGCAACGATAGGCAATGCCGTCGAGCGGCACATAGAGAAGGAAGCGATCTGGGACCCGGGCTTCGAGCGGTATCTTCAGTTCGGCGCCGCCGTCGTGCTGATTGCGCAGCGTGCAGCCCACTTCCGAATTCGAAATTCCGGTGATGATCGACCCGCCCTTGAGCACGCGCGGACGACGCTCGCGCTGGGGCTCGTCGGACTCGTTTGGAATTGGATTTGCGGGATTCGCCATCGATCAAAAATACCAGAGCTGCCGAATCCTATCCTTGATTCCTTAGCAAAGCATTCATGTCGATACGCGGCAACGCATGTCCAGCCCTTGCAAGCCAGTCCCGTTTTGCAAAGAGCGCGGTGTGGCCGCCCGTCAGGAGAAGCTGTGCGGGTCGGCGCAGAAATAGGCGATGATCTGGCAAAGGTCGGGTTCGTTGACCATGCGCACCGCTTCGCTTGCGCGGACCCATTTGCGGGTGCGTGAGTGTTTTTCCTTCCAGCGGTCCGCGACTTTGTCGACATGCAGCGGAAACACCAGGACCTCGCACGGCACTTCTTCGCCGGAAGCCAGTACCTTGGCGTAGAAGTAACGGCCGGCTTCAAGATGAGAGACACGACCGCGCAGCCCGGCCTCCTCGCCGGCTTCGCGCGCCGCGGCCTCGCAGAGCGGCTCCCTGGCCTCGGGCCAGCCCTTGGGCAACACCCATCGACCCGTATCGCGGCTGGTGATCAGCATGATCTCGACGCCGTCTCCCGTGTCGCGCCAAGGCAGGGCGGCAACCTGCAGGCGGCACGGCGCCGTGCCGAAGAGCCGTCGGACCCTTTCGGCCAGATGATTATGTGTCGTTGGCCTCGTCAACATCGAAGAAGCTAGCCCCAGCCTCCGGAATCGTTTGCCGTCTCACGAATCTTACGGCTAATTGTCGGCAATAAAAGTAAAAAATTTCATTCGCCTGGCCGATTTCCGCCGATAGACGTCGATTTCACAAAATATCCGGCCCTGCCGGACCTGTTTGCGAAAGCAAATCATCCCCAGTGCAAGCTGCCGGTCTGTAACAGGCAGGTAGTTCGAATCAGCCCGCGTGGTCGTCGGCGATCGGCTTCTGGTAGGTGAAGCCCATGTCCCACGGGAAATAGATCCAGGTGTCCTGGCTGACTTCGGTGACGAAAGTATCGACCAGCGGCCGGCCTTTCGGCTTGGCGTAGACGGTGGCGAAATGCGCCTTGGGCATCATCGCGCGCACGATGCCCGCCGTCTTGCCGGTGTCGGTCAGGTCATCGATGATCAGCACGCCGGCGCCGTCTTCGGCGAGCAGGGCAGGGGTGATCTCCTTGAGGACCTGCAGCTGCCCCTGGCTGGTATAGTCGTGATAGGAGGCGACGCAGACCGTCTCGATGACGCGGATGCCGAGTTCACGCGAGATGATCGCCGCGGGGACCAGCCCGCCTCGCGTGATGCAGACGATCGCTTTCCATTGTCCCTTGTTGGCGCCGGAAAGCCGCCAGGCGAGCGCCCGGGCGTCGCGATGGAACTGGTCCCAGGAGACCGGAAAGGCTTTTTCGGGAAGGGACATGTCGCGCACTCCACAGCACGCGGGGATCGCGCGCAGGTAAACAGGGGAATGCGCGCGGAATTAGCTGGAAAGCCCCCATCTTGGCAAGAGCAAGGGCCTTGGCAAAGGCAAGGGCCAACGATCGGTGTGGACCTACCGCGACAGGAAGGCTGCCACCGGCGCGGTGCGCAGCACGCTGCGCGTCACGCCGCCGAACAGAAGCTGACGCAGCCATGAGTGGCTGTAGGCACCAAGCACCAGCAGATCGGCGCCGGTTTCCGCGATCCTGGTCTGGATGATGTCATCGACCGAACTGCCGCCCGACTGCTGCACCGAGACGCTGACGGTGGCGCCGTGGCGCGATAGCGCCGACGCGATTTCGGCGCCGGCGGCCTCCGGGCTGTCGTCGAGCGTTTCAGGAGGGTCGATAACCAATATGTCGGTCTTCTCGGCTTCGATGATGAAGGGCAGCGCGTCGAAGGCGGCGCGTGCCGCTTCCTTGCTTCCGTTCCAGGCGAGCAAGACGCGTTTGAAGGTGGTGATCAGCGGACCCTCGTGCGGCACCACCAGCACCGGCCGGCCGGCATCGTAGACCAGCGTGTCTACGTCCGCGCTGGAATCTCCGCCCGTTTCGCGCTGCGCCGCTATGATCAGGTCGGCGGCCCGCACGCTCGAAATCCCGGACAGTGCGCTGTCACCCGAAAAGCTTTCCAGGCTTCGCCACTCGAAGGAAAGACCGGAATCCTCGATATGCCTGAGAAACAGCGTCCTCAACTTCTCGGCCCGTTCCCGGTTCATGTCTGCCGAAACCTGCAGGAATTCGGTGTCGGGAAAGCCTGTGGCGGAGGTGTAGGGCACGGGAAGCGTTTCGGCGTGGATGCCGACCAGATGGCTCTGAAACCGGGTGGCGAGCGGAATGGCGCAGTCGAGCACGCGCTCGGCGTCCTGCTCGTTCTGCAGAATGGCGACGATGGTTTTGAATCGCATGACAATCCCTCGGTTTACGAGCTGGCGAACTCGTGCCGGGGAAACGTTGCAGCGTCGTGCTTTGTTCCGGCCTGGACCCGATCAGCCGGGATTGCTGGCGAAGCCGGCGACCATCGCCTCGACATCGGCGCGGGCGGCGTCCAGCGCCTCCTGGCTGCGGGCACGCACGACCAACTCGGTCCAGAACTTGCCATCGCCATATTTCGGGTAGGAGCCGATGATCGTATCGGGATGCGCTTTCTGGATATCACCCAGCGGCCCGCCGATGAGGCCTTCGCCGAACGGGCAGGGCACGGTCGCCGACAGCATCTTCGTGCCGGCCTTCAGCGTCGGCACGACATTGTCGAGCATGGCTTGGAAAATCGATGGCACGCCGGCCATGACGTGGACGTTGCCGATGCGGAAGCCAGGCGCGACCGACACCGGATTGTCGATGAGATCGGCGCCGCGCGGCATCCGCGCCATGCGCTTGCGGGCCTGCGTGTATTCGATGCCGCGCGCGGCATAGCTTGCTTCCAGCATCGCATAGGCCCGGGCATCGTATTCGCAAGGCACGCCAAAAGCCTTGGATATGGAATCGGCCGTGATGTCGTCATGCGTCGGACCGATGCCGCCGGTGGTGAACACATAGGTGTAACGGCTGCGCACGGCATTCACCGCCGCGATGATCTCGTCTTCCTCGTCAGGGACGATGCGCACTTCCTTGAGGTCGATGCCGATCGCCGTCATGATGTCGGCGAGATGGCCGATGTTCTTGTCCTTGGTGCGGCCGGACAGAATCTCATCGCCGATGACGAGCATGGCGGCGGTCACGATTTCAGGCATGGAAGGCTCCGGCAAGGCGAGTGGCCTGGGAAGGCGAGTGGTCTGAGATAGCGCGGCGCGACGGTGGCCGCAATGTCATCTTCGCGCCGCCACGGCGAGCCGATGAGGTCAAGGATCTAGGTTCGAACTGGTCGAGGGAATAGGGCACATGCCGCAATTCGTGATCCCGGAGCGAACCGCCGCATTCATCGAGCGCATCGCCGGCCGGGCTTTGCTGGTCAGGGCCTCACCTCAGCTTCACGACAATTTCAAGGAACCATTCGGCTGACTACCGGGTTTTATGAGTGTCGCACCAAGGCGGCTAAGATACGGAGTGATTCAATGGTTACAAAAATTCTCGCAGCATCTGTTCTGACGATCGGTCTCGCAACATCGGCGATGGCGCAGTCACTGGACGACAGGTATTCCAACAATCGTGATTGGTGGCTGTTCGGCGACAACGACCAGACAACTGTCGACCCCTATACCACGGGAAGCATCCGTGACGGCTCCGGGTTGAACACCCAAGGCAATACCGGCGCAATAGGCCCATGTGCCCACAACACGCCCGGCCCGGACGCCAACGCAGGGCAAAACGTCAACGATCAGTATTGCGGCAAATAGCCAGAACGCGATTTCCGAAAAGCGCACACTGATTTTCTGGAAAGCAATGTTCGAGGGCTAGTCCGCAAGGACAGCCGCTGGCCGCTGGCGCGTCCTTTCTCCGGACGGCGCTGCGGTCGGCGCCCTGTCGGACCGCTCAACATCAAGCGCTATACCGAATTAATCTGAGACTTCTGTCTGCGGCCGGTCGCGGCCGTCGGCCAATTCTTCGTGCCATTTGCCTTCGGCGTCCTCATACTGGATGCCGTCGGTCGCTCCGGCGACCTGCTGCTCGGCCGAGGCGATTTCGGCTGCGCGCAACGCGTCCTGATGCGTGGGAAACGTCTCGGAAAAGGTCGCTCCGACCTTGTAGGCCCAGCCGCCGTCATGCTCGACGATCTTGTAAGTCAGCTTCGCCATGGAAAACCTCCGGTTGAAAGGTCCGTCTGCTCAATGCAGCCGGTCGTCGGGCAGTCTGTCGTCGGGCACCAGCACTTCCGATTCCTTGGCGGCTTCAATCAGCGCCCGGCGCGCATCTGCTGTCGAACGATAACCTTCCAGCACTTTGAGGCAAGTGTCGAGGGCATCACGATGGCGCGGGCCGCGATTGAGCGGCCACACCGTCATCAGGCACTCCGCGGCCTCCTGGGCGCTGCGGATGTGGCGATATTTGCCGACGTGGCCAAGTTCGACGACGACCGGCACTTCAAAAGGTTTGTTGTCCATCATGGCCGCAACGCAAAGCAGCCAAATTGGTTGCAACCATGGCCGTCAGCCTGCGCCCAAACGTCTCAGAGGCTGTTTGAAGGTTCTACACCTGCGGTCAGCGCCGCAACCGGCAAGCATGCCCTGAACAGTTTCCTCCCACGCCCGGCCACGCCCGCCGCAGCCTCGTCCCACCCAACAGCTTGCGGACGGAATAGCTGCGAAGCACCGTCAAGCTGTCTGGAGACAGGAGGGCGCGTGTCGGGAGCGCGGACCGTTCAGCCTACTGCCTTCATCCAGTGCTGCATCGTGGTCACCGAACGGGCAAGTTGTGGCGCCGGGTGGATTGTCTCGCTGAATGTCGCCGCCGCACGCCATCCCCAGCGCGGATCAGCCAGGAAGGCCCGCGCCAGCGCCACCATGTCGGCGCGGCCCTCGGTGAGGATCGCTTCGGCCTGCTTGGGGTCGTCGATCAGGCCGACGGCGCGGGTCGGAATATCAGCGCCCTTGCGCACCGCCTCCGCCAGATGCACCTGATAGCCGGGGCCGGCGGGCAATTTCTGCAACGGCGAATTGCCGCCGCTCGAGCAGCAGAGATAGGCAACGCCTTCGTCCTTGAGCGCTTTGGCCACTTCGATCGCGTCCGCCACATCGAAGCCGCCGTCGACCCAATCCTTCACCGACAGCCTTGCGCCGAGCATCAGCTTTGGCACCGCCTTGCGCACCGCCTTGGCGATTTCGACGGCAAGACGCATGCGGTTTTCCAGCGAGCCACCCCAGCGGTCCGAGCGCTGGTTGGACAAGGGCGACAGGAACTGGAAGATCAAATAGCCATGCGCGGCGTGCAGTTCGATGAAATCGAAGCCGGCGCGTTCGGCTCGCCTTGCGGCCTCGGCGAAGCGTTCGATGAGCTGCAGGATCTCCTCGTCCTCCAACGCGTGCGGCACGTTCCAACCTGTGTCGTAGGGGATGGCCGAGGCGGAAACGGTCTGCCAGGGATCCTCGTTTGGCTGCAGTGGCCCGCCGCCTTCCCACGGCTTGCGGTTCGAAGCCTTGCGGCCGGCATGGGCGAGTTGGGAGCCGAATTTCGTGCCGGGTGCGGCGACGCGTCGTGCGGCGTCCAGTGCGCGGCGGGCGGCGGCTTCATTGTCTTCGGAATAAAGGCCGAGGCAGCCATGGGTAATACGCCCGCGCCGCTCGACATCGGTCATCTCGACTGTGACCATGCCGGCGCCGGACATTGCGAGATTCATCCAGTGATGGAGATGCCAGTCACTGGCCGAGCCGTCGTCGGCGGAATACTGGCACATCGGCGCGACGGCGATGCGGTTGGGGAAGGTGAGGCCGTCGAGGGTGATCGACTGGAAAAGCGACGCTGTCATGAGAAACTCCGGGAGGGTTCGCAGCTATTTAGGCGACCGATGGCGCCTGCGCCAGACACGAGGCGGTGAAAGGGGTTCTGGACCAATCACTGACGGGATTGCCGAAATGCCGGTTCGCGGATAGGCCTCGGCAATGCATGGCGCCCAAAAGTGGCCCCGGTTTGGGAGAACGACACGCATAAAACAGGAGCATAAAGCGCGACGCGCTTTTGCATGGAGACCACGATGGAAGATCGTATTCGCGTCCGTTCGGAGGAAATCCTCTCGGACGACTGGGCCGTCCTGAAGAAGACCGTTCTCGACTACCGTCGGCGCGACGGTCAGTGGGAGACGCAAATCCGCCAGACCTATGATCGCGGCGATGGCGCGGTGATCCTGCCTTACGACCCCTTGCGTTCGACCGTGCTTCTGGTGCGCCAGTTCCGCTATCCCGCCTATGTCACCGGCCACCGCGAGCCGCTGATCGAGGCCTGTGCCGGCCTGTTGGACGAAAACGATCCCGAAACCTGCATCCGCAAGGAGGCGGAGGAAGAACTCGGCTACCGGCTGCAGAACGTCGAGCGGCTGTTTTCGCCCTATATGAGCCCCGGCAGCGTCACCGAACGTCTCTGGTTTTTCATCGCCCGTTATTCACCCGCCGACCGCATCTCGGCCGGCGGCGGGGCGCAAGAAGAGGGCGAGGACATCGAGGTCCTGGAAATGCCGCTCGACGAGGCCCTGGCCGGCATCGCCGATGGCCGTATCCTCGACGCCAAGACCATTATCCTGATCCAGCATCTGAAGCTCAATCCGATCGCTGACTGAACGGTATTGGGCTTCGGGGAAACTCCTTCGTCTAACGAGCTTCGGGTGGCCCGCCACCCGAAGCTCGAAGAGCGAAGGGTGGTGCGGATGAAGGGACTCGAA
This sequence comes from Mesorhizobium sp. M0491, assembly GCF_040321265.1. NCBI lineage: Bacteria > Pseudomonadati > Pseudomonadota > Alphaproteobacteria > Hyphomicrobiales > Phyllobacteriaceae > Mesorhizobium > Mesorhizobium sp. M0491. Next base: position 200,496 of record NZ_JAMYRE010000003.1, on the reverse strand, counting down.
CCCCCACGCCTTTCGGCACTGGAACCTAAATCCAGGGCGTCTACCAGTTCCGCCACATCCGCATGGACCGGCAATCCCATGTAGCCATCATTCTGTCAATGTCGGAGACAAGATGTGGGTCAGGGACAAGATGTGGGTCAGGCCCGAATGCTGGTTGTTCGCCGGAATGCGAAGACTGTTGAAAATTGGCCTCGCCTGTGACAAAAGGCGTGTCAAATGTGACGGGACGCGACGATCCGCTTCTGCAGAATGTGATAAGAAGTAGGAAAAACAAGAACTTATTCACATTTTGGAACGCAGTTTGGGAGAGTTTGAGCCGGGTTTTCGGTCAAATCGCCAGGTTCCGTACCAAAAGCCATTCCCGGCAAGAATATACCGGCAGGCTGTGAACGGCAGAGGCCGTGGCAGTCTCATTGGTGAAAACAAAGGTTTTACGATGCAGGTCACCGAAACGCTCAACTCCGGTCTCAAGCGAGAGATCAAGATCACCGTGCCGGCCGGTGACATGGAAGCCAAGCTGATGGCGCGGCTTTCGGATGCCCGCAACAAGGTCCGCATCAACGGCTTCCGTCCCGGCAAGGTGCCGGTGCAGCACCTGCGCAAGGTCTACGGCAAGTCGTTCATGGCCGAAGTGGTCAACGAAATCCTCAACGATTCGACCCGTTCGATCATTACCGGGCGTGGTGAAAAGGCTGCCATGCAGCCCGAAGTCATCATGACCGAGGACGAGAAGGAAGCCGAGAAGATCCTGGCCGGCGGCGCTGACTTCGAATTCCGCCTCAACTACGAGATCATTCCGGCGATCGAGATCAAAGACTTTTCCGACATCAAGGTGACACGCCAGGTGTTCGACGTGCCTGATGCCGAGATCGACGAGCAGGTCCAGCGTGTTGCCGAATCGGCGCGCAGCTATGAGCCGAAGACCGGCAAGGCCGCCAATGGCGACCGCGTCACCATCGACTATGTCGGCAAGATCGACGGCGAGGCCTTCAATGGCGGCGCCGGCACCGATCAGCCGCTGGTTCTGGGCTCGAAGGAGTTCATCCCCGGCTTCGAGGATCAGCTGGTCGGCGCCAAGGCCGGTGACGAAAAGCAGGTCACCGTGACTTTCCCGGAAAACTACCAGGCCGCGCATCTGGCCGGCAAGGAAGCGACCTTCGACGTCACCGTCAAGGAAGTGTCCCAGCCCGGCGCGCTGGAAATCAACGACGAGACCGCCAAGAACCTCGGCCTGGAGTCGCTGGAGCGCCTGCGCGACGTCGTACGCGGCCAGATCGAGAACCAGTTCGGCGCTATGACGCGCCAGAAGGTCAAGCGCCAGCTGCTCGACCAGCTCGACGCGGCCTATTCGTTCGAGGCGCCATCGAAGCTCGTCGACGCCGAGTTCAACAACATCTGGGCGCAGGTCAATCGTGATCTGGAAGCAGCCGGACGCACCTTCGCCGACGAAGAGACGACGGAAGAAGAGGCGCGTGCCGAGTATCTGCGGCTTGCCGAGCGCCGCGTGCGCCTTGGCTTGGTGCTGGCTGAAATTGGCGAGAAGGCCGGCGTCACCGTATCGGACGAAGAGCTGCAGCGCGGCCTGTTCGAGCAGGTGCGCCGCTATCCGGGCAACCAGCAGCAGGAAGTCTTCGAGTTCTACCGCAACAATCCGGAAGCGTTGAACACGCTGCGGGCGCCGATGTTCGAGGAGAAGGTGGTCGACCATCTGCTCGGTCAGATTTCGGTCACCGACGTCAAGGTCAGCAAGGAAGAGCTGATGGCCGACGACGAAGAGGACGAGACCGCCGTCAAGGCGAAGCCGGCGAAGAAAGCCGCCGCCAAGAAGGCCGACGCCAAGAAGGCCGACGACGCGGAAGAGCCCAAGAAGAAGGCTGCGCCGAAGAAGAAGGCCGCCGAATAACACCAGCGCTCCGCTGAAACAGGAAGGCCGCCGTCGAGGCGGCCTTTTTCGTTGCCAAACTGCAACAGCCGCCATGCTTCGCACGCGACGGCCTGTGGCGACCAAGCTTTGATCATTATCTGCGCTTCTATTGCAAGCCGCTTGGTTGTTGGAGGGCGTGTTGAGACTGTTCGTCGAATTGGGACACGCTTCGGCAATCGCGCTGATGCTTGTCTCGGTCTGCGGCATTGCCCAGGCCGGCACGGTGCCTGACAACTGGCGGTTCGGCACGAGTGAAGACGGCCTCGTCACGGCCTCGCTCTATGCCACCAACAAGCTGATCACCGGCGGCGGTGCCTTGAGCTACAGCCCGATCCTGACGATTGCCTGCCGGGTAAACGGCGAGCCGCATTGGACTGAATGGCTGCAACTGAACGACGCTGTTTCGGCCAGCCGCAAGATCACCATGTCGATCACGGTCGATCAGGAGAGCAAGTTCGATGAAAGCTGGTCGGTCGGGCCGCGCGGCCGGATGCTGGTGCGCGATGGAGCCGACGGCATCAGGCGCCTTGTCGCCGCGAACCGGCTCCAGCTTTCCTGGCGGTTCGGGCTGCTGGCGGGGCGCGGCGAGGCCGATTTCGACCTCGCCGGGTTCGGCGAAGCGGTCAACCAGGTAGCCGGCAGCTGCAACACCGATCCGCCGTGAACGGACCGCAACGGGCACGGCTTGCTGCACAGGCGTTCAGCTCAAATCACGTGCGCAAGCTCGCCGGGTGTCAGAACGCGACGACGTCACCAGGCAGGGGCGCAACCATGCCTGCAGTGCGGCAAAGATCGATCACTTGCCGCATGGCGGGAACTCGAGGGCGTGCCGCCGCCGGTCGATGACCAGAAGCTGCGGCTCCTGTCGAAGGGCCATGGCCCCTATGCTGCGTTGTCGCACTGCCAATCGTCTGCCCGCTAGCGGCACCATTTTTCGACGGCAATTGCAATTGCCTTGGTGCAATCGACGAGATCGCGCACCGAAACGCGTTCGTTCGGCTGATGCGCCTGCGCGGGGTCGCCGGGACCGAAATTGACGGTCGGGGTGTTGCCGAGGCCGGTCGGCAGGCCGATGTCGCTGTGCGCGCCAAAGCCACTCAGGACCGGCGAGAGATTGGCTTCTTTGACGGCCTCCTGGAAGACGCCGACAAAGGGATTGTCCGCTGGGATCTCGGCGCAGTCGGCGTCGAGAATCCATTCGACGCGGGCAGGGCGCTGGCGAAGATAAGGGTCTGCCTGGCAGACATTGGCTATGTGCTCTTCGATTTCGCGTTTGACGTTGCCGCCCAATTTGAACTCGTCATGCTCGCTCGGCAGATATTGAGCGTCGATGATGATCTCGCCGCGCCCTGCCATGGAGGACGGATGTTCGCCGGCGCTCATCTGGGTGACGATGATCTGGTTGGGCAGGTCCATCAACGGATGGTTCTTTCTGGGATCGAACATCCAGCGCCGGTTGAGGATGTCGATGCCGTCGAGGATCTGCCGGCAAAGCTGGACGGCATCGACCGGGCCGCTCGAATACCAGGCATTGGGCGTCAGCTCCGCATGCCCGCCTATGCCGTCAATGATGATCTTCCCCCACAGAATGCCGTGACAGAGCGGTGCGATCCTGTTCGCGGTCGGTTCGGTCATGATGCCGGCGTCGGCGTGAAAGCCGCGATCGACCATGGCCAGCGACCCCATGCCGCCGATTTCCTCATCGACCACGGTGGTGAAGACGACGTCTCCGGACAGGGGAATGTCGAGTCCCCTCAGGATCTCGACGGCCATCAGCATGCAGGCGACGCCGCCTTTCATGTCGACCGTACCACGGCCGTGTAGAAAACCGTCCTTGAGGACGGGCTGGAACGGGTCGGTCGTCCAGTGACCGGCGGCGCCGGGCGGGACGACATCGATATGGCCGGTCAGCATGATGGAGCGACCGCCGCCCGTGCCCTTCAAGACGCCGCCGAGATTGGGCCGGCCTTCGAACGTCCTGCCTTTGTTGGCGCCGGCCCGCCCCTTGTATTTTTCGTAGAGTGCTGGGCCGTCCGGGTCCCATAGATCGGTCGAGAAGCCTAGCGCCTCGATCCGCTTTTGCAGATAGAGCTGGCAATCACGCTCGCCGGGGCCGGCCTCCTTTGGATCGGATTTCACGATCGAGGGGAAGGCGACGAGATCGCTCAGCGTTTGGACGATACGGTCAGCGCTTGCTTCGACGCGCGCGGCAATGATCTCTTCCATGGACGGCATCATGATCTCCAACGTTGGGAAAGTCGGTCGGCGAGAAGGACGAAAACCAGAAGGGCGCCGACAATCCCCACCTGCCAAACCGTGTTGATGTTCAATTGCAGAAGGCCGGTCTTCAGCGTGACCAGCAGCAGGACGGCCGCGAACACGCCGCCGACGCCGCCACGCCCGCCGGTGATGGCGATGCCGCCGAGCATGGCCGCAGTCAGCGATTCGAGTTCGAGGTTCTGGCCGATATTGGGCCTGCCGCTGCCGAGCCAGGCGATCGAGACGAGTCCCGCGGCGCCGGCGAGCGCGCCACTCAAGGCGTAGAGGACCAAGCGAACGCGATCGACCGGAATACCGACCAGCCTGGCCGAGCGTTCGTTGAAGCCCATGGCGTAGATCCAGCGCCCCCACGCTGTCGAGAGCAGCACCAAACCGGCTAGCGCAAAGCAGGGGATGGCAAGGGTGAGAAAGGGCAGGGGAATGCCCATGACGACGCCGCGCCCCCACACAAGCAGCCAGGAGGGCACGCCGGCTTGGGCCGCGCCGCCGGTAATGGCAAGTGCAGCGCCGGAATAGACGAAGAAGGTGCCGAGCGTCGCGATGAAGGGGAGAAGCGCGAGCCCGTTCACCAGCCATCCGTTCAAGGCACCGAGCATCGCGCCGGCCAGGATGCAGACGGCGGGCAGCAGGACCGGCGGCAATCCCAGCTTGAGGCAAAGCATCGCGACGATGGCGGACAGCGAGACCGCGCCGCCGACCGAGAGGTCGATGCCGGCGCCACCGGCCATGATGACCAATCCCTGCCCAAGGCCGACCAGGGCCAGGATCGTCGAGAACTGAAGAATGGTGGTGACAGTGCCGAGATGGAAGACAGACGGCTTGAGCGCCAGCAGGCCGAAAATGACGATCAGCCAAAGCGTACAGAGCAAAGCCAGGGTAAGGGCCGGGCCCTGCAGGTTGCGGAACGTTTTCATGCGCGGGCTCGTTGAAATCTGCCGAGCGGCAATCGGTTGCAAACAGCTTCGAAGCCAAGCACGCCGATGATGAGAACGCCGGTGACGACAGGCTGCCAAAGGGAGGGGACACCGATCAGCAGCAGACCGTTTTGCAGGATTCTAAGCAGAAGCACGCCGAGCACGGTGCCGATCAGGCTGCATCTGCCGCCCAATATGCTGGTGCCGCCAAGAATGACCGCGGCAATGGCGTCGAGCGCCAGCGTGCTGCCGATCGTCATCTCCACATTGCGATAGGTGGCGACATAGAACGTGGCGGCAATGCCAGTCAGCACACCGCTGATGGCGAAGGTCATGAAGCGGATCTTGATCACTGGGATGCCAGAAAGCCGCGCTTTTTCCTCCGAATTGCCGATCGCCAGCAGATGCAGCCCATAAGGGGTTCGCCGCAGCGCCAGCCAGACGGCCAGATAGGCAGCGGCAATCACCAGGGCAGGGACGGGGACGCCGAGCACGCTGGTTGCAAGAAGATCTGTAAGGCTCGAGGGCAGGCCCGAAAGCCATTGCCCTCCGAGAAGTACGAAGACGGCGGTGCGGTAGACACCGAGCAGGCCGAGTGTACCGACAATTGCCGGAACGCGGCCGAGGACAACGACGGCGGCGGTCACGCATCCCAGCACCGCACCGACCAAAGGACCCGCAATGAGCGCCAGCAGCGGATTGCCGCCGGCGCCGAGCACGCGCCCAATGGCGATCGCCGCCAGACCCATGACGATGCCGATCGAGACATCGATGCCGCCCATGGCGAGCAGCAGGGTCATGCCAAGGCCGATCAGCAGCAACTCGACACTGTTGCGCAAGACCGTGGCTGCATTGCCTGATGTCGCGTAGTGCGGCGATGCGACAGAAAAGATGACGATCGCCAGCAAACAGGCGACAAGCAGAGACCACTCCCGCCCGCTCATGGAGAAGACACCGTTTCCAAACTGCCGCACCACGTTCATCTCAGAGCTCAGAAGTTGAACTTGTCGACATTGTCCTTGGTGAAGACAGCCGGCGGCCCGAGAAGCAAAATGCCCTTGGCGGCATCATAGGTGACGGGCTTTTCCAGGCCGGCGACCTTGTTTTCCGCCTCGAAGCTCTTGCCGTCGATCAGCTGTTTGCCGGCCCAAACCGTGAGATAGCCGAGTTGCTCGGGATCCCAGAGCACGGTGAAGCCGAAGGCTCCGCTCTTCAGGTAGGACCGTGCCGTGTTCGGGCTGCAATAGCCGGCACCGATGACCGAGCCGATCTTGCCTGCGGTTTCGATGGCCTGGGCTACGCCCGGGCATGTCGAGGAGGCGACGGCGATGATGGCCTTGATGTCCGGGTTGGCCGCCATCAGATCGCCTGATATTTGCGCGGCGCGTTCGGCGGTGCCGCCGGCGAATTGCGGCGCGAGCAGCTTCAGCTTCGGATATTTGGCGGTGGCTTGCTTCTGCATGAAGCCGATCCAGGCGTTGAGATTGGACGCCGTTGCCTCGCCGGAGATGATGCCGATGGTTGCGTCCTCGCCGACGCGCTTGACGAGTTCGTCGACAATGGTTGTGCCGAGGCCTTCGTCGGTCGCCTGCGCCACATAGACGGCGCGGCCGCTGTCGGGCGCGTCGCTGTCACTGGTGAACAGCTTGATGCCTTTCGCCTTGGCGCTCTCGACCACGGGTGCGATGCTGGAGGCATCGAGGACGCTGACCGAGATCGCCTCGACGCCCTGATCGATCAGGTTCTGGACGATCTGCAACTGGTCGACCGGATTGGTGTCGACGGGACCGGAATAGATGAAATCGACGCCCAGGTCCTTGGCGGCGCGATTACCGCCGGCTTCCATGGCGTTGAAGTAAGGGATGCCGATCAATTGCGGAACGAAGGCGACCTTGTGTTTGTCCGCGGCATGCGCCGCGGTTGCAATGGCGAGTGACAGTGCGGAAGCGGCGAGCACTTTCTTGAGCTGTGAAAGCATTGTGTTTGAACCTCTCTGGAAATGACGTGCGTTTCAGTTTGTTTTTTCAAGCGCCCGCACGTCGGGATGAGCGCCTGTTATGAGCGAAACGACTTCCTCGTGATCGGTATCGGCGGCCAGCCGTTCGGCCACCTTGCGGCCGCGCCGGAACACCACGATGCGGTCGGCGACCTCGAAGACCTCGGAAATGTTGTGGCTGATGAGCACAACGGCACAGCCGCGCGCGGCAAGCCGCCGTGTCAGTGCCAGGACCTTGCGCGTTTCGGCAACGGCAAGGGCCGCGGTCGGCTCATCCATGATGACCAGCCTGGCATTCAGATTGAGCGCCCGGCAGATTGCGACGGCCTGACGTTGGCCGCCCGACAGGCTGCCTACGGGCGCTTCTGGATCGGAAATATGAGCATCGAGCTCCTTCAGCAGGCCGTCGACGCGCTGGCGCATTTCTTTGCGCTTCAGGAACGGAATGCCCAAAATGGAGCGTTTCAATTCACGGCCGAGAAAGACGTTTTCTGCGATCGACAGGTTCTCCGAAAGCGCCAGTTCCTGAAAGATCGTCGCGATCCCCGATGCCGCGGCATCCTTGGGCGAGTGAAAGGCGACCGGATTGCCCTCGATCACAAGCTCCCCACCACTGGGCGGATGAGCGCCTGCCAGGATCTTGATGAAGGTCGATTTGCCGGCGCCATTATCGCCGAGAAGCGCCAGCACCTCGCCGGAGCGGATCTCCAGATCGACATTTGCCAGCGCGGTCAGAGCGCCGAAGCGCTTGGCGATGTTTCTGGCGACAAGAAAGGGCTCTGTCATGACGGGTTCCCCGACGATTGCGGATCGGCTAGGCGTTGCTGACCCAGCGCAGCACGTTGGTCCAAAGCCTCGCGTAGCCAGGCCATTCGACAAAACTGTTCGGCAGCCAGTGAGGACCGATGTCCGACGTCCAGACCAGCGTACGCCCTTCGCCATGGCGCCCGGTGACCAGCAGGGGATGACCGCCCTGGTCCTGCGGCAGCCGCGCCAGGACCTCGACATCGTCGCGATCACGGGCGATGACCTCGTTGGCACCGAGCAGCAGCGGCCATTCGCCCTCGATGCCGGCAAAAAGCGGGTGGTCTCTGGAACCAGTGATCTCAGGACGAAAGCCCTCCGGAATTTCGAGCCGGTCATCATTGGGAAGGCAGGTCACCGGCAGCGCCTCCTCGACCGCCGTGCGATGCCAGCGCGCCTTGCCGTCAATGCCCTGGAAGCTGAAATAGCCGCCGATCATGATCAGGCCGCCGCCGGCCAGCGTCCAGTCGCGCAGGAGCTTGAGCCGGTTGGGAACCGTTTTGCCGTGCAGCCAGACATCGGGGTGGAGCAGGAGCGAATTCGCGCCAATGTCGGACAGGATGATCGCCCTGTATTGCGACAGCCCTTCCATGGTGAAAGGCAGCTTCTCGACGGCCTCGTGGGCGGGCATGTAGTCGAGATCGAATTCGCTGCCCTTCAAAGCGTCCACCAGGGGTGTTGCGCCCAGGTGAAAGGTGACGCTGCCGAACTGGTCGAACCCCTTGTAGTGGGTCGCCGAACTCACCCAGCTTTCGCCGACAAGAAGGACTTTTGTTTTTGCCATGATCATACTCTCCTGATTTCGTCGGTTGATGCGGTTTTCCGCGCCAGGTCGAACGTCGATAAGCCATTGTTTTAACTGGCTATCACGGCATTGTTCGCCAGGGCCGCAGCCTTCAGCGTGGCAAAGTCTGCGATGTAACCCTGCGCGCCTTCGACCGTTGTCGTCAGGCTCGCCCCGATTGCCGCATAGCGCGCGGCGTCGCCCAGCGACGCGCCATGCAGCCAAAGGGCAAGGAAGATGCCGGCAAAGCTGTCGCCGGCGCCCGTCGCGTCGACGCGATTGACCGGCAGCGCCGGCACCTCGATCTGCGGACCGCCATTCGCCGGAAAAACGACGGCGCCGAACTCGCCGAGGGTGAGCACGACCGTTCCCCGTTGTTTGATGCGTGACAGCATCAGCCGCACCTCTTCGATCGTCGTCGCCATGCGGCTGCGAAAGTCGAAGATCTCCCGTATCATCACATCGTTGATGAAGGTCAGATCGATCTGTTTGACCATCTGCGAGAAGGTTTCCGGCGTGCGGACGCTTTTGGGAAGACCGGCCGAATGCAGGCTCACCTTCCAGCCCGCCTGATGAAAGCGCGCGATGGACGCGGTCATCGTCTCGTAGTGAAAGCCTTCGATATGAAGGCAGGCCGAACGTTGCTCGGGCTGGATATCCAGATTGGCTGTCAGGTCGACCTCGCCAAGCTCGAACGGTTCGCTGATGATCGTCCGGCTGCCGTTGCGCTCGATGATCACGATCGCCTGGGAGAGGCGGTTGTTGGGCGTGTTGCGGATCGGCAAGGCGTGGACCCCCAATTTCGAAAGCGCGCCGAGCGCCCAATCGCTCTCTGGATCCTGGCCGACCGCTGTCGCCAGCTCAACGTCCAGCGCGTAGGGAGCTCCGATGCCGGCGGCGGCAACCGCGAGATTGGCCGCGGGGCCACCCAACGCCTTGTCGATGTGGCTGGCGGTGATCCGGTCGTCGCGATGCGGCAGCACGTCGACGCGGCACAGGAAGTCGACACTCACCCTACCGGCGACCAGAAGTCTTGGCAGATGGTCGAGATTCTTTGGCCTGCGTGGTGCGCGGCCCGGCAGTGAGCGCGCAAAGGAGCTCGGCCGATACATCAGCGCGGCAACCGCCTTCTCGATGCGGTCGCGCGTGCCTTCCCTCAGGCTGGCCGTTCCATTGATGAAGTTCGACACCGTGCCGATGGAGACACCGGCGGTTCGTGCGACATCCGCTATGGTCGGGCGCTTGCGTTGCAATGGCGGAGTTCCAATTGAAGCGTTTCAAAACGGTAGCAGCGAAAATGCGATGCCTCAACGGAATTATCTTCTAAAAATCAAAGAGAGAATTCTTATAGATTGGAAGATTAATCCAGAAATAGAGCGGATACTGGGCTCCTCTTTCCAAGATTGAACAATTTTCAAATTTTTTCGCAAAAGATTGTGCAAGCGAATTTCCTGCACTTCTTTCGATCGCCCGGGCTTGATCGGACGGTCGTGGCATGCCCCCGGCCCGTCAGATCAGCAACAGGCCCTTCATGCTGGCGTATCCCTTGCGCCCGATGATGATGTGGTCGTGCACCGCGATGCCCAGCCGCTTGCCCGCCTCGATGATCTCCTTCGTCATTTCGATATCGGCTCGTGAGGGTGTGGGGTCGCCTGACGGGTGATTGTGGACCAGGATGATGGCGGTGGCCGAGAGTTCGAGGGCGCGCCTGACCACCTCGCGCGGGTAGACGGGCGTATGGTCGACGGTGCCTGTCTGCTGAACCTCGTCGGCGATCAGCGCGTTCTTCTTGTCGAGGAACAGGATGCGGAACTGCTCGCGCGCCTCGAAGGCCATGACCGACCGGCAATAGGCAAGAAGCTGTGTCCAGGACGAGAGGACTTCGCGACTCTGCACCTCTCCGCGCGCCATGCGCTGCGCGGTTGCCGCGACGATCTTGAGATCGAGCGCCACCGCAGGGCCAATGCCCTTGACTTCCTGCAGGAGGCCAACCGGCGCCCCGAGCACTTCGGCCAGCGTGCCGAAGCGTGCCAGCAGCGCCTTGGCCGCCGGTTTGGTGTCGGCACGAGGGATCAGGCGAAAGAGCAGAAGTTCCAGAAGTTCGTAATCGGGCAGGGCATCCGGACCCGCCAGGGCAAAGCGCTCGCGCAAGCGGTCGCGATGGCCGAGGTAATGCGGCTTTTCGTCGAGCGTCGCCTTGGCTTTCGCCGCAGGCCGCATCGGCGCTTCGGAGAAGAAACTCCGCTCGTCGTCGTCGCTTGTGTTCCCCATACACCGCCTACATTGCTCCAGCGCAGACATTAGAGCTGTTCTGGCCTGGATTGAAACAGTTCTGTTCCCCGATCGCGAGACGATCCACGGCAGATCGTGGCAGCTCCCGCTGTCAGTCTATGGCTTCCCTATACGGCAAGATGAAACCACGATTGCGCAACAAAACTTAACATCACTTAACGCATGCGGCCACTTTCACCTGACATGTTGGCGCCATCGGAGGCTCGTGGCCTCGCTATACTGGAGCGCGCATGTTCGCCAAAATTGACTCTGGACTATTTGCCGGCCGGGCATCTCTCGCGGCCATGGCAATCCTGTTTTCAACGCATTCGGAGGGCGCGCTGGCGGCAGACGCCATTGCGGTGAATTCCGATGATTTTACCCTGCCGCCCGAGCCTTCCCGTTTCGCGCGCTTCGAACAGAAACTGTCCGACTGGCATGTCGTGCTCGGCGGCGGCGCCATCATCGTCCCCAAATACGAGGGCAGCGATGAGTTCAAGATCATGCCGGTGCCTTTCGTCACGGCGACATTCCTCGACACGGTGACGATCGACCCGACAGGTGCCAACATCGCCGTCTATGAACAAGGACCGTTCGCATTCAGCGCTCGGCTTGGCTATGAGATGGGCCGCAAGGAAGACGACTCCGACCATCTGCGCGGCTTGGGGGACGTCGACATGGGCGCGACGGTCGGCGTGAAGGCGGCGGCGAAGTTCGGTCCGGCCGAAATATTCGCGCAACTGGACAAGACCATCGGCGGCAGCGATGGCCTGGAGGGCAGGGTAGGGATCGAGGTGACCCGGCCTCTGTCTCAATCGTTGATGATCGGCGCCAGCGCGTCCGCCGTCTTCGCCGACGAAAATTACATGCAGGCCTATTTTGGTGTCACGCCCGAACAATCGGCTCGCTCGGGGCTGGCGCGCTATGATGCCGGCGCCGGTTTGAAGCGCGCCGATTTTTCGATTTCCGCCACATATATGCTCGACGAGAACTGGATGGTGCGCGGCGAAGCGGGGGTCGGTGTTCTCTTGGGTGACGCTGCCGACAGCCCTGTTGTCGTCGAAAAGATCCAGCCTTCAGGGATGCTTCTCGTCGGATATCGGTTCTGACGCCTACCCAGGCACCAAATGCAGGCTAGACAAACTCCGGAATGGCACAGCAACGGCACCAAAGCGATTTGAGCGCCGAATCCAGGTCGGCAAGGCAAGGTTCGCGCATCCTCATTGTCGAAGACGATCTTGAGATCGCACGCATGCTGGGCGAGACGCTCACCGACAACGGCATGATCGTGGAAATTGCCGAGAGCGGCGTCCAGATGAATGCCGCGCTTCGCAACCAGAAATTCGATCTCATCGTGCTCGATGTCATGCTGCCGGGCGAAAACGGTCTCAACATCTGTCGCCGTCTTCGTGCCGGAACCAACATTCCGATCCTGATGCTGACCGCGCTCGGTGAGGAAATCGACCGCATCTTCGGGCTGGAAATCGGCGCCGACGACTATGTGACGAAACCGTTCAGCGCGCGCGAACTGACGGCCAGGATACGGGCGCTGCTGCGCCGTACAGCCTATGCTCCAGACGAGCGGGACTGGTCGAAGGTGCTCCGTTTCAACGGCTGGCGCCTCGATCCCATACGACGGCAATTGCATGACCCCAACAATGCGCGGGTTACGACCACGACGCATGAATTCGACCTGTTGCTTGCGTTTTGTCGCAATGCAGGCCGGGTTCTCTCGCGCGAGGAACTTCTGGGCGTAACCCATGCCGGGCTCGCGGGGCCGATCGAGCGTAGCGTCGATGTCCATATCAGTCGAATCCGCAGGAAGATCGAAAAGGATGCGCGCGATCCGGTGCTTTTGAGGACTGTTCGGTTGGGTGGCTACATCTTCACCGCGACGGTGGAGGAAGCATGAGGGGTTTCATCCGCCGTTTCTTGCCACAGTCCGTGCGTGGGCAGTTTGTGGCAATCATTTTCATCGCGGTGATCGTGATCATGTTCGTCGGTTCGGTCGTCGAGATTTTCATAGAGAACGTCGACCTTCCCGCCGCGGAAGATAACGCAAGGCGTGCGGCCGTTGTTGCTGCCTTGTTGCAAGAAACGCCGGCGGAGGCGCGTGGGGCAATTCTGGCGACAGCAAAGCGGGCCGGCTTTGATTTCGAGATATTGCCCAAGGACCAGATACGCGGCATTCCCCAGTCCTATCTGCAATGGCGAAGTGTCGAATGGCTTTTGCGTATCGACAGGGGGACGGTTGATGGACGCTGGCTAAGGATCGGCGGCCGATACGCATTTGTCATCGATTTGGACCAGCAGGACGTCCTGGCCCATTTCGGCATGCCCGATTCCTGGCTGACATCGGGCCTCGTCCGTGCCTCGTTCTACAGGTTCATGGCTTTCGTCGCCTTGCCCGTGCTGATCTGGCTGTTTGCGGTTTGGGCCGTGACGGATCCATTGAAGCGCATCTCGGCAGCAGTCGGTTCGGCCGAGATCGAGAATGGCGAACAGCTCTTCGTCGAACACGGCTCCATTGAAAGGGTGGGCTTGGCGCGCGCCCTGAACAGGATGAGGACGCGCATCCGCACCATGATCGAAAATCGCACGCGCATGTTGCGCAGCGTCAGTCATGATCTGCGCACGCCGTTGACGCGGCTGCGGCTTCGCGCCGAGCGTATGGATGATGGCCCAATCCGAACCGCAATCCTGTCCGATGTCCAGCACATCGAAATCTTGATCGACGAGACCCTGACCTATCTGCGCAACGATGTTTCGACGGAGAAGCTGCAGCGCGCCGACATTGCCAGCGTTCTGCAAACCGTCTGCGCCGAATTCTCCGATGTCGGATTTCCTGTCTCATATTCCGGGCCGGACCGGCTCCTGGGCTGGTGCAAGCCCAATGCATTGGCGCGTGCCATCGCCAATCTTTGCGACAACGGGGTCAAATTCGCTGGCAATGTCACGGTCGCCTTGACGGCGACCGGCACGGCGGCGCGCATCACGGTAGGGGATGACGGGCCGGGTATTCCGATGACGGCACGTGCTCGTGTTTTCGAACCATTCTTCAAGGAAGATGCGTCGCGCGGCATTGCATCGAAGCATGGCTTCGGTCTGGGCCTCTCGATCGTTGCCGACATCGTCCAGGGGCACGGCGGCAGGATCGAATTGGAGGACAACCAGCCCAGCGGACTGGTCGTTACCATCGACCTGCCGAATGCTGCGGATTTGCAGTCGGCATAGACGGCCTCCTGCCGGGTAGATGCGCCGCTAGGCCGGCAGGCCGGGGCGATCGAGCTTTTTGGGCGACAGCGTGAAAATCTCGCACCCTGTGTCGGTCACGCCGATCGTGTGCTCGTACTGCGCCGACAGCGAGCGGTCGCGCGTCACCGCGGTCCAGCCGTCCGACAGAACCTTCACATGCGGCCTGCCCAGATTGATCATCGGCTCGATGGTGAAGATCATGCCTGGCCGCATCTCGACGCCCTCATTGGCGCTGCCGTAATGCAGGATGTTCGGCGCGTCATGGAACAGCTGGCCGACGCCGTGGCCGCAGAAGTCGCGCACCACCGAGCAGCGCTCGCCTTCGGCAAAGGTCTGGATGGCGGCGCCGATGGCGCCGGTGCGGGCTCCCGGCCTGACCGCCGCAATGCCGCGCATCAGGCATTCATGAGTGACTTCGAGCAGGCGCTCGGCGGCGCGCTTGATCGTGCCGACCGGATACATGCGCGAAGAATCGCCGTGCCAGCCGTCGAGGATGTAGGTGACGTCGATGTTGACGATGTCGCCATCCTTGAGCGGCTTGTTGTCGGGAATGCCATGGCAGACGACATGGTTGATCGAGGTGCAGGACGATTTCGTGTAGCCGCGATAGTTGAGCGTCGCCGGCAGCGCGCCGTGGTCCATGCCGAATTCGAAGACGAAGCGGTCTATTGCTTCGGTGGTGACGCCGGGCTGGACCATCGGCACCAACTCGTCGAGGCAGCGTGCGGTGAGATCGCATGCCTTGCGCATGCCGGCAAAGCCGTCCTCGCCATAGAGGCGGATCTGGCCGGTATTTCTGAGCGGGGCCGTGGCGGCGTCGAGATAGGTGACCATTCTGTCCGTGTAGCGGGTAGGGCTCTGCAGGAGAGCCAGCGTGAAAATTTCCCCAGATTTGGCACTTGAGGGCAAAAGGTTCAAGGAAGAACTGTTTGATGCAGCCGCGCGCTTCCGGATATTTGCCTCGCATCGGCGATGTCTTACCGGTTTTTGCCCGGTTTGCTTCCCTTTCCGGCCGTGGTGCGTTAGGGCGGGTGATGTTTTCGAGATCGCGTCCCTTCGGGGCGGCCAGGCAAACCGGATGGCCTGAAGCGCCGCTGACGGCAGCGTGCTCATGCCTGATGCGCATGGTGCTGCTGGCGATGCTGTGCTTCGGCCTGCCGGCGGCGTCAGCCTTTGCGGGGTCTGCGCCAAGCGGTGCCAGTGTCGGTGTCGAGCGGTCGGGCGAGGTGGCGGCGCTGCTGCGTGTCACCGGCAAGGCGCAAGCGCTGGAAGTTCGTGCCGGCCGTCCGCTCCTGGTCAAGTTCGCCGGCGGCCATCCCGCGCTTCCGGTCCCTGACGCTGTTTTTCTTTGGGCCGAAGGAACATCGCAAAGAGCGATGGTTTCGGGATATGGGGCCGCCTCGGTTCCCGGGGCGCGCACCAACCAGCCGCGCGCACCGCCGACCATCACGGCCTGAGCGGTCCAGAACCGTACCCTTCACCTCATCGTTATTCCTGTTTGCGTCGTGATCGTGCGGCGGCTGTCGGCCGCGCAGCGGTCGCGCGGCGCGTCTTTTTCCGGATCATTTCAATGCAACAACGCATCAAGACATTCAAAACCCTGTCGCGCGCGGCCTCGGCTGCCACGTTCCTCTCCGTCCAGATTGCCGCCATTCGCATGGCCTTCGGCGCGGAGACAGATCTGGCGAACCAGTGAGCACGTGTCGCCCAAGGCATATCATCGGTGCGTGATTGTTTTGGGCGACGTGGCGGTCCAGCGACCCAAGTGACGACACATTTCTGGACCAAAAGCCCGGCAAAGCAACTTTTGACGACGAATGGCGTTGCCTCGGTGACGCCAGTTCGGGAGATAGGAAATGGACAGACTGCAATTCGAGGTGCCGGTGCGCATCGCACCCGCGCCCGGCCTGCCAGTCGAGGAGATTTACGGCGTCGAACAGGCGCTCGACTTTCTCCAGGACTGGCCTGTGCGCCGTCAGGGCCCGATCTATCAGAAGGCGTTCAACGCCTGCTTTGGCGCTACGGTGGACGTGGTCAAGACCGAGGATGCGTGCCGGGCCTTCATGGCGTTTTGCCGGGCGAGCGGACTGATGGCCAGGGATATGATGACGCCGCGCAAGCGCGGCGGTGAGGCGAGGGCGTTCCAGGCGTAAGGCCGTCGCCCGTTTCGCCTGGCTCGATTGGCACGCCAACGAACGCGGTTGAACGCCCATGAGGATCTCGCACGCGCCTGCGCGGGTCTCGTCCGCGATGACTGCACCAGGATGCACCATCGTCGGCGCCGTTAAGCTTCCGTTTCCATCTTCCCGGCTATGCCATTGCTTGTTGGCAGTGGTTGATTCGTTGCATCAGTCTCATGGTTCGGAAGATGTCTCCAGAAAAAGTTCGTGCATTCCCGATCGACCGTCAGGTATTCTTGGTTCGAGAGGTTGCTGCCAAGCTCGGCAATCTGCATGGCGAGACCGCCACCTCCTTCTGGAGGGCCAAAGCGTCGGAGTTGCTCGATCTTGTGGTCGGATCCGGCAGGGACAGAACGGCAGCCAGCGATGAAGTGCGCAGGTTTTTCCTGGCCGTGCAGCGAGAGATGTTGGCTGATACGGTCGCGGAGTCGATGCCAATTCTTTCCGCTTGAAGCAAATCCTGAACCTCCATCCTCCACACATGCATCAGTAATTTGTAAATACGCTTACTCCGGTGTGTTTTTCGGAGACCCGGTCGTTGTTCGCGCGGTCTCGGCTGCGAATCCGGCAATTTCCCGCCGGCCTTGAGGGGCGGCCCACTCTGAGACATCGATGCGCTTGCGCGTTGGTCAGCCAGCGAAACACTTCTTTTTTGAAGCCAATGGACCACTGCTCAAAAATGCAACGAACTTTTTAGCCATTCGTTCATCTATGCGTGCTTTCTAATTTAAACCATGGCCTTGAGTAGCTTCACCCGTGTTCGGCTTGTAATGGACGCCATGCGCCGCAGCACGGGCGCGAATGTCGCTACGATTTTTGCCTTGACCTTGCCGGTCGTTGTCGGCGCTGCGGGCTTCGGCGTCGAGACCTCCTATTGGTACTACAACAGCCTGAGATTGCAGGCGACGGCCGATGCAGCCGCTTATGCCGGTGCGCTCGAACAGATCTCGGGTTCCGACAAGCCGACGATCGTCGCGGCCGCGACCCAGTCCGCGGCGTCGAACGGACTGGGCTCGGGCACGATCGTCGTCAATACGCCCCCAGCGTCCGGACCGAATACGGCAAAAAAAGCGGTCGAGGTGATCGTAGGCCAGAAGCTCGACCGGATGTTCACCCTGATCTTTACACAGGAAAAGGTTCCCGAACAGGCGAGGGCGGTGGCCGTCATTACCGATGCCTCGAGTGCCTGCATGCTCGCGCTCGATCCATCCGCTTCGCAGGCAGTGCTGTTTTCCGGCAGTACCAGCGTTAAGCTCAGCGGCTGCTCGGTCATGTCCAATTCGATCGCCTCGGACGCCATCAAGCTTCAGGGCTCGGCCGGTCTGCAGGCCGATTGCCTGATATCGGCGGGCGGTGTCTCTCTCAGCAATCCCGTCAGGACCGTCTGCGCGGCCCCGATCACCCAGGCACTGCCTGCCGGCGATCCCTTTGTCGACCTGCCGGCCCCGGTGGCCGGGACCACCTGCCAGAACGACAACAAGGCGACGCTCGGTCCAGGCACCTATTGCAGCGGCATGAACCTAAAGGGCAATGTCACGCTTTCGCCCGGCGTCTATGTCGTCCAGGGCAGTTTCAAGATAAACGCCAATGCGGCCATCACTGGCAGCGGGGTGACCATCTTCATGTCGGGCAGCTCGACTGTCAGCATGAATGGCAATGCGTCCGTGAACCTCAGCGCGGCGACTTCGGGCACCTACTCAGGCGTTCTGTTCTACGGCGACAGGACCGGCATGAGTGCATCCAGCACATTCAACGGCACGGCGGACTCGCTTTTGACCGGGGCGATCTATTTCCCCAAGCAGCAAGTGAACTATCTTGGCAACTTCTCGGGCAAGGGCGGCTGCACCAGGGTCGTCGCCAATACGATTCAATGGTCCGGTAATTCAACCATCAATCAGGATTGCTCAAGCCTCGGAGTGCCCAACATTCCAGCGGCGCGGTCCGTGGCACTTTCCGAGTAGCCCCGTGGGGCGCCGATCGATGCCGAACCTTGGCGATGATTCGGGCGTTGCGGCGGTCGAGTTCGCGATGGTGCTGCCCATTCTGTGCCTGGTGCTGCTTGGTATTCTGGACGGCTGGTCCTACGTAACGAGTTCACTGTCGATGCGCGCCGGTGTGAAGACCGCCGCGAACCTGGTCATGAGCGGATCGACCGATGATGCGGCGACCCAAGCTCTTGCCATTGCGAGCTGGGAAAATCGGCCGGAGGACGGTCAGGTCACGCTAAGCCGCATCCGTATGTGCGGGGCGACGGTGGTCGACGTGTCCACCATGTGCAGTGGGCCGAAGGTGCCGGCGGTCTATGTCCAGATACAGGCATCGGGCACCTGGGTGCCGCCAATTGCCTTCGGCCCATTTGCCACTTCCACTGTAATCGGTCACCAGGAGATGATCCGTGTCCGCTAGGGTAAGCGCGTTCCGGCAGGATCGATCGGGCGGGGCCGGGCTGGAGTTCGCGCTAATCGCCCCCTTCCTCGTCATGCTGCTGTTCGGGATCTTCGCTTTTGGCTGGTCGATGCACTCGGTCTCCAGTGTTCGCTATACGCTGGAGACGTCAGCGCGCTCGCTGCAGCTTAAGAACACGCTGACCCAGGCCGACATTCAATCGATCGCCACGCAGAAATTGCAGGCCTTGGGGTTTAAGGACGTGAACGTCACCATCGCCATCGACCCGGTGAGCGGCGGCTTCCGCATGGCGCATCTGACCGCGGCCTATGCCTTCGTCATCGACTTTCCCTACTTCAGTTCCTTCCCCATCAACTACGCGACAACCGTTACCGTGCCGCTGCTTGGCAGCGGCTAGGCTGTGGCCTGATAGCTTCGCGTGCTGGGGCTCTGCTTACTTGTACGCCTTGAGCGCGATTAGACCACCGAGAATGGTTATCGCCATCAGGATCAGCGCCCACGACACGACGTTATGCGACAGACGCCTCCGGCGGCCGCGCAGGGTCCGGTCCCGCTAGCGTTTGGCCTGATCAGCCCCTGTGTTTTGTCGATCCACATCCTTCCCCACGAGCAGAATGCGACTCATGCCGGCTGGTGTCCAGATCGGCACCGGTTTTGGCGGTCGCGCTGCAAGCCTGGCTCTCAGCCTGCTTTTGATGGCAAGGGGCTAGATAATATATTCATTAGTGCTAATATTGAGATGACGTTACGTCATGTCGGACCATCTATCGGGTGCAATAAAGGGGGTTCCAATGAGAGTGGCTGTATTTTGCGCGGCTGTGGTTTTCGCTGCGACTGGTGTCGCTGATGCCAAGGAAAAGAAGGTGGCGGTCAGTGATGCCGCCGCCTTGTGTTCCACCAACCCGTCAGCCAAGAAGCCCGTTCCAAATCTGGACTGCGGTGTCACCGGAACCGCCAAATCGCAAGATAGCGGCGCAAAGGCAGAGCCGCGCCTCGGATACGACTCCAACCCGTGGATTGTAACAGGCTTTTGACTTCGCATGGCGAATGCCGGTTGAAGCGCTGAAGAGAGTCGTCTTGACCGACGGGCGCCGCCCCCTGGGAGTGGAACGCAAGGGTCGGGCGCCGTTGAGAAGAAGGATGCGCAAATGGCCGCCTATCTGATCGCGGATGTAGACATAAAGGACGCTGCCGTGTTCGAGGAATACCGGCGGGATGTGCCGGCCACCGAGGAGCGTTATGGTGGGAAATATCTAGGTCGTGGCGGTGCGACCAAGGTTTTGGAAGGTGATTGGGAGCCACACCGTTTGGTTATTATCGAATTTCCCGACATGACGTCATTGATGGGCTGGTACAATTCGCCGGAATACGCGCGCCTTATCGAAATCCGTAAGCGTTGCGCCAACACCAGGATAATTGCGCTTGAGGGGATCGCAACACCCACTGTTTGACAGTGGTGACTCGGCTCCGCCTTCATCAGGCAGAATCCGGCTTTTGCCCGAATCCGCACACCGCGAAGTCAGCTGTTTAAAGCCGGGAAACCAGGCAATAAATACGGGCTTACCACCACTGCGGGGCTTTCTCATCATCGCAGTGCCGAGAACCCAACTCGACCGTGCAATTGAAAAGCCCGCCACGGGGGCGACCTGCGGCGGGCTCTTGGAGCGGCTACATCCCTGAGGAATCGACCACTTTGTAGCAGGATTATGACCCGTGTGACCGCGTTAGCCTATGGTGTGATCGCGGAAGACAGGTCTTCGTTGAAGATAACGGCAGAGAGCTTCCCAGTGGCGGGCCATAGGGCAATCCCAGGTGCGGACCTCTGGATTGCCCATTTTTCTTGGAACCGTCGTGCCGCAGCGAAGTTCGGTACCAAAGGGACATTCCGAAATGGAGTTGATCATGAAACAGGTTCTTTTCGCTTCAGCCATTATGGCACTGTCAACTGGCCTCGCATTTGCGCAATCGACCGACACGACCACAGGCGGATCGTCGACCTCGACAACCAAGACCATGCCGAGCACTACGACCGATCAGGGCACGGATTCGACCACCACGAGTGGAACGAACTCGAACTCCGCCAAGGACTGCGCTCCGGGTCAACAAACTGGCAGCGCCAAGCAGGCCGCCCCAGGTCAACAGGACACCGATGCTAACTCGGCTGCTCCTGGTCAGATGAAAAAGACCACGGAAGGCTGCTGACCTGCCTTTGGACTGTCCCAGGTTGATGCATAGCGGTCGATTCTCAGGATGTAGCCGCTTTCGAAAAGCCTGTCGTGCTAGGCCGCCAAGGCGGGTTCGCCTCGCTGAAGGACTTCTGGGAGGTCCAATGAGGATGCGCCTAGACACCCTTTCAGCCGCCATTTATGTTAGACATCTCTAAAGTGCAGATGAGCCGCTCGGCTTTAGAGTGCGCCAAGGGCCTGCATTCGAGCTCTAACTTGTTGTGCTTTTTCATCCGGGGGGACACCAGTATGACAAGCGAACGTCAGCACGAATACGAACTGGGGCATTCGGAAAGAGAACTGAAAAGGCTTGCGACGCAGGCGACATTGGTTGACCCGATGACACGGAATTACCTGCGGCGAGCTGGTCTCCGAGCGGGAATGCATGTCCTTGACGTGGGGAGCGGCGCCGGGGATGTCGCCTTTCTCGCGGCTGATGTTGTCGGACCCACAGGTCTTGTCATCGGCTCTGACAGGTCGGCGGAGGCTCTTGACGCTGCTCGGGCGAGAGCCGCGCAACGTGGTTTGGAGAATGTAATCTTCCACCAATGTGATCCTGCCACCTTCACTTTCGATGTATCGTTCGACGCTATCGTGGGCCGATACGTATTAATGTTCTCGCCCGATCCCGTCGAAATGTTGAGGGGCGTTGCGCGGCATCTTGCTCCCGGCGGCGTGATAGTATTCCACGAAGTCGATTGGACCGGCGCTGCCTCATTTCCCTCCGTCCCGACCTACGACAACTGCTTTCGATGTATCGTTGAGACATTTCGTCGGGTAGGGACCAACCCAAACATGGGCCTGCAACTCCATTCGACCTTCCTCAAAGCCGGGCTGCCGGCCCCTAGCATGGCGGTAAGTGCTCTAGCCGGAGGTGGATCAGACAGTCTGAGCATTCCTCGCCGAGCCGCCGCTTGATGTCACGGGCGGCGCTCGTGCGGGATATCGGCCCTCCAGCATTCAGCCCACGATGACCTGAAAGCCGGCCCATCGCCTCCTGACAGTCAATCTCAGGGTCACTCGCGCTCATGGTGCGTTGATCATGCGTTTCCTTCCACAGTGCTGTCCTCGTCCAATGCATGCGGAACCGGCAGATACGCATTAGCGACAGCCAATCGCCCACTATCGTTCGGATGGTCCGCCCTCCTGAGCCCCATTTCTTCCGCCACGCCCGACAGGGGCTCTTGGACCCTCGGGTCAAGCGCTGGGTTACGTTTCGGAGCATCAGGGCCGCTCGTAGGAGCATTACCAGAAGGTCCGCGCGGGAAAGGTCGGCGGGCGGGTTCTTTGTTAAAATCGCCCGGCAGCCCGAAAAAAGTTTTCCAGACCGGTGCGGATTTGTTCCCAACCCCACTACTGCTGCTCGGGCATTTCAGTATTTTCCTGAGGGTCTTTTTTCACGCCTGGGCTGGGTGACGTGTCCGCTGGCGCATTACCGCCCTGGTTTTGCTCAGGAGCACGCTTGAACGGTGCCGTCTGCCAAGAGCCGTTCGATAAAGGCGTGAGTACAAAGAATGCTATCAGGCCTAGAAAAAGGACGGCGATAACCGCCACGCCCCACGCCATGAGTCTTCGCGTGCCACGCTGTTCTTGCCTGCGAGATAGATTGTCCGCCATTGCTCCGGCCTTTCGTGACGTGGCGCTGGTGAGCAACGCGCCTTCCCGAACTCGGTTCCGCCCGTCGTCCGACATCAGGCTTCGCCTTGAGGCGGCTTCCCGTCGCAGTGACGGTCTGCGGTTTCTGCTTTCTGCTCCGGGGGTGGCGTCTCCGCTCGAATCACCGGTTCCAGGTCGTTGGGAAAATTGGGCGCGTCGACTGGCAGTTTCGGCAGCAAATCTTTTTCGTCCGGTGATAGCGACGGAAGTATCTCTGCCACCTCGGCCAGGATGTCGTTTACGATCCCGTTCATTGCGTGCCTGCTGCGAAAATATCTCCTCTCGAACTTCGCTATTGCATCAAAGTTCCGGCCCATAAGGATGCTTCGTCATTCAGTGGCACGGGACAGGACCGGTGAATTGGCCAATGTTCGAACCCTGCTGGTGATCTGATTTCCATCCAAGGTTTGGCCCGCTGCCGAACTGTGGGGGCTTTTTTATGTATTAGCGGAACCTGATATGTCGAGGCGGGTTGGAAATGGCGGCAGCGTCCCCCGCTGCCGGGCCGAGGCTCCAAGCCCCGGCCGGGTCCGCCTCTGCCCGCCAGTGGGGGCGGACCCACTGGAACACGCTCCGAAAAGGAGGTTTGGATCGCGCTCGGTTCCCCTGGCGGAGCAGAACATCGGAAGGCCGTCACTGCTCCCTCAGGGCGACAAAATTGATGGGAACATTTTAGCAAACTGTAAATTGAAGGTTCTTCTGCAGGAGGCCAAACTGTCCCAGCGGAGCGTCGACAAAGACCGGTTGGAGCGCGCAGACCGTGAGGCAAAGATTGCTAACGCGGCCGAGAGAGAGGCGCGAGATACAAAAACTGCCCGACTTCGAGAACAACGCCTTGCTGCCGAAGCCAAGGCTTCACAAATCAAGAAAGGTCGATCCGGGTGCTAGGTCGCTTTAGCCGCTGATGCTCGCGCTCGATGCTCGGCTGCTTGATCGGGCCGACTACGGTCGCTTGCCAGCCCGATGGCGATGAGGAATATAATCCTTCCGTTGCGGCGATCCCCTCAAACGGAGTTCGCACAAATGGCCCGATCGAAACCTTCCAAGCAGTTATCACAGGTTGAAATCGAGCGCTTTCTGGTGGCAGCGGAAGCGCTGCACCTGAGCATCGTCAAGCCGTTCATATCGCCGCTCTGCGACCACTACAGACAGACACGCGTCTTACATGAGGTGCTTTTGAAAGCCGTGCGGGATGTGACCGGAAGGGAAGTCGAGTTCATCCGGTGGAACACTACTGGGCCGGTGCTACCCACTTAAGGCCTGACGTGTCGGTTAGTCCTTCTAGCAGCTTGCGCGACTCTGCGATTGTGCGGCGCGTCTCCGCGATGGCCGAAAGCATGTTGTCTGCCTCAGCGACCGCATGTCGCTGGCGTCGGTGCGCCGCCATAATGAATAGCTCTAAGGCGATGTCCTCATCCATCGGGCAGCTCACGCACCCACTCGAACGTGACCTTCACGGTGAATAGCGGCTTGCTGGTGTGGTCGCGGACACGGATGGCAACTTTCCTGAAAGTTTCCGGCATCTGGTCTTTGGCTATTTCGAGTAACGCTGTTGCTGCCTCATCTTCAGCGGCTTTCCGGCTTTTAAGCTCGGTGCCTTCAGGGTCGGGAAACACTTCGCCATCGTCCGTTAGATCAAAGAAGAAGCGGGCCATATGGCCTTAATTCCTAACCCCGAAACTACTTGCTGGTTATCCAGTCCACCAAGCCAACTTCGATCTGCTCGCACCCGACATATTCGCGGACCAAGCATGAGGACATTGACGCGCTGCTCTGGTCGTTCCTACCGGAAGAAGTATTGGAAGAGGCGGTCAACGCTTCGGAAGGCGGCGCAGCCTGAACTGTCGCGTTTGGCCCGCTACCTCACGGTGGCGGGCTTTTCTCAGTCACGTTGATTCGGTTTGTGCGCGAACGTCCGCTGAAATTCGCTGCGCTTATTCGACGCTTATGTGACGAATGGGGTACAGATTCGGCTAAGTCGTTGAAAGATCTGGTACGCCCAAGGGGAATCGAACCCCTGTTACCGCCGTGAAAGGGCGGTGTCCTAACCGCTAGACGATGGGCGCGCTCAGACGAAGCGGCTTATACTGGCGTTGTGCGCAACCGGCAACCCGTCAGGTGCCACCTTGGACAACTTTTTTCCGGGCCTGCCAAATCAACGATTTCCCGAAGTTGGCGAGCTTGACGATTAGCGGGGACGCCGCATCGCTCTGCTCCGGAATGATGAAGTTGGGAAGGCTTCGGCCAATCCGATATTCGGGATGCCCAACGGAACGATCTTGGCCGCCAGCCGATCTCAGATCCGCGCTAGCCGTCACCGCCGCTGCGCCGGCGGCAGCGCCAGTTCCAGTCGCGCTCGGGGCCGACGTCGACGTGAACCGATTCTGTGTGGCAGTAGGTGCCGACGCCGCCGCGGCCGGGCATGCTTCTGATGTAGCTCGCCAGTTCCCATTTCGAAACGCCGGGCACCTGGATGTCGGCGGCGGCGCAATACATGTGCAGCGAATTTTTGGCGCCGTTGGCGCGCCGGTTGCGGGCCGGGTCGCGATAGCCTGACGTCACCGTCATCTTGCGGCCGTAGTGGCCTTCGATCGTCTTCAGCACACGCACCAGCGACGGCTTCAGGCAGGCCACGTCGACGCTCTCGTTCTGCTTGAGCAGCCCGTTGGGCGCCAACCGGGCCATGCCGGCGGCTGACGCAACCTGATAGGAGCCGCCGATTGGCCCCTCATCCTCGTTGAGGTCGACGTCGCTTTCGTCATCGAGGCCGGACTTGCGCTTGATCTCGAACAGGGCCGTTTGGCGCACGCCGGGCAGGGCATCGCTGCCAGTGACGTGGCCGGTATCGCCGCCGAGCGAAGCCAGCTGCACCGGCTTGGCCGTGGAACTGGCCGAGGCAAGCGTGATGATCGGCTTTGCCGCTGCTGGCGCCGCTTTTGCCTGCGCCGGGGGCTGCTCGCCCGTCCGGGCGTTGCTGATGATGGGGGCTGGTGTCGCCGAGGCTGGCGTTGCGCCAAACATCGAGGCGAGGAAGCCTTTCTTCTTTGGTGCTTCGGCCTGCGGCATCTCGCCAGCCGTCACATAGACTGGGTTGTTCATGGCCGGAGCGGAAGCGGGCTTCGGCGCCGCCACATCGCCGTCGACCGCGGCAATCTGCTGGGCGACCGCGTCGGTTTGCTGCGCGGTCTGTGCCTGCTGCGTCAGCGATTGCGGCGTGTTTCCAACGATGGTTTCGGCGCCCGCCGGCGTGATCAGCGGAAAGGCAGCTCCCGGTTTGGACATAGGCACGTAGGCGACTTTTTCAGGCAGCGCCGTATCGCTTGCCGTCATCACCGTCGTCTGCTCGGTCGTGATATCAGACGAATCGGAGGCGATCGCCTTGCCGCTGGAGGCCGCGTTTATGTCCGATGCGGTGGCATTGTAACCGGGCATTCCGACCGACATTGTCGGGTCGCCAGCCGAAGTGCAGGAGGCCAGAAGCAAGGAGCAGAGCGCTGCCACAATGGCGCGGCGTTCTCCCTTTGCGAGGCTCCATCCTGCTGATTTCAAAGTCAAATTCCCCCTCGATGTCCGGTCGGTATATCCTTGGCGCCACACGCATGCGTCGATGCCAGGGTGACCTTTGTCTCCGATCCGGAAACGAGACCTGTGTCAAATCCGCAAGCCTGAAAGTATTTTTGCGGTGATTGCCGAATTACGGCCGCTTGATGGTTGACGACACCATTTCGCCCGCTTTTGGCGGTCCGTCAACTCACCACACATTACAGTCCGTTACACACGTACTTTCACATAGGTGCCGGGAGCATCACCCAAGGTTTTCATATGCTTGCCCGGTTTGCGGGCAGGCACGCGGGTGTTGTCCTTGGCCTCTATCCAGTCTTGCCAGTGCGGCCACCAGGATCCTGGATGGTCGGTGGCATTGGCTATCCACTGGCTGAAGTCGCCCATCGGCGTACCCCCGGTCCAATACTGGTATTTGTCGGATGCCGGCGGATTGACGACCCCTGCGATATGACCCGACCCGGCCATCACATACTCGACCGCGCCGCCGAAATATTTCGAGCCGAGGAACACCGAAAGCGCCGGCGCGATGTGATCTTCCTTGGAGGCGAGGTTGTAGACCGGGATGGTGATGTCCCCGAGCGAAACCGTGTGGCCCGCCAGTTCCATCGTGCCTTGCGAAAGGTTGTTCTCGAGATAGCAGTTGCGCAGGTAGAAAGAGTGATTGGCCGCCGCCATGCGGGTGGAATCGGCATTCCAGTAGAGCAGGTCGAAGGGCAGGGGATCCTTGCCGCGCATATAGTTGTTGACGACATAGGGCCAGATCAGGTCGCCTGAGCGCAGCATGTTGAAGGCGGTCGCCATCTTGGTGCCGTCGAGATAGCCTTTTTCGCTCATCGACTTTTCCACAGCGGCGACCTGTTCTTCGTCGACGAACACTTTCAGGTCGCCGGCATGGGTGAAGTCGACCTGCGTGGTGAAGAACGTAGCCGATTTTATGCGGTCGTCGCCCTCTTGCGCCATCAGCGCCAGTGCCGCCGCCAAAAGCGTGCCGCCGACGCAATAGCCGATCGCGTTGACGTCGCGTTCGCCGGTGGCCTTCTCGACCGTGTCGAGGCCGTATTGCAGACCCTCGCGGATATAGGCTTCCCAGTTCTTGGTGCCGTGGCGCTCGTCCGGATTGATCCAGGAGATGACGAACACGGTGTGGCCCTGTTCAACCGCCCAGCGAATGAAGGACTTCTGCGGGTTCAGATCGAGGATGTAGAATTTGTTGATCCATGGCGGGCAGATCAGCAGGGGCCGCTTGAGCACCATCTCGGTCGCCGGGTCGTACTGGATGATTTCGGCGACGTCGCTGCGGCCGACCACCTTGCCGGGAGTGGTGGCGATGTTCCTGCCGATCTCGAAGGGGGAGTAGTCGGCCTGCCGCAGCTTCAGGTCGCCCTTGCCGGCGGCGATGTCCTCGGCCAGCATCTTCATGCCGCGCACCAGGTTTTCGCCGTTCGAGGCGACGGTTTCACGGAACAGTTCCGGATTGGTCAGGATGAAATTCGACGGCGAGATGGCGTTGGACACCTGCTTGACGTAAAAGCCGGCCTTGTGGCGGGTGTGCTCGTCCAGACCTTCGGCGTGCTCGACCAGATCGGCCGCCCAGCGCGAGGTGACGAGATAGGCCTGCTTGAGGAAATCGAAGAAGGCATTGCGGCCCCATTCCGGGTCGAGGAAGCGCTTGTCGCCGCGCTCCGGCTTGACCGCGTCTTCGGTGTCTTGCGCGGCGTTGCTGGTGCGCTGGATGGCGTTGGCCCAGACCGTCATATAGCCGGAGAACAGCCGCGTCTGCGCTTCCAGCGCTCGCTGCGGATCGGCAAGCCAGTATTCGCTGAGCTTGGAAAAGGTCTTCACCATATCGACAACGGGCTCGGCGACATGGTCGCGCACGTCGCCTTTTTCGCGCGGCTCGGCCCAGGCGGAAGCGGCCTTGCCGGCCTGCTCGATCATGCGAGCCATGTTCAGGGCGAAGCGTTCCGGGTCCTTCACCAGATATTGCTCGACGGTCGAAGGCTCGTCATCTTCCGCTTTGCCCGAATCGGGTGTTTTGGACATGGTTGGCGGGGTTCCTCCCGAGGCCTTTTCTTGACATATTAACATGGGACATCCGACCGGGCCAATCTCGCTCTACCTCGGCTGCCAGGGAAACAATATGACGATTAATATTGGCGAGACTGTTTTTTTCGGTGCCGGACGTTTTTGCCGCATCGGCGTGGCGATAGTCCTCATGGGGATTGCCGGGTGCTCGAGCACCAACACGAATGGCCCGACGCTTGTCGCTGCGGGTACGGGGCCGAAGGATACCGGCACCTTTCCGAACCTGAACATCAAGCCGCAAGTGGCGGCGTCGCAGTTCACCGAAGCCGAGAAGAACGCCAAGCTCGCGCAATTGAAGGCGGATGAGAATGCGCAGGCGGCAAAGGGCGGCGGCCCGAAGGTCGCCAACCAGGCGGCGCTGACGGATCTGGCCAAGAAGCATGGCGACGAAACGCTGAGGCAGATCGAAGCCAAATGCGACCCCACCCTCGACCCTACCTGCAAATAAGTATATAGCGCGCGCCCAACACCCCCTTCGCTGTCTGGAACTGCCATGGAAGAATTTCACAAGGTTCGCCGGCTTCCGCCTTACGTGTTCGAGCAGGTCAACCGGCTGAAGGCCAGCGCCCGATCGCGTGGCGCCGACATCATCGACCTCGGCATGGGCAATCCGGACCTGCCGACGCCCAAGGCTATCGTCGACAAATTGTGCGAGGTCGTGCGCGACCCGCGCACGCATCGCTATTCCTCGTCGCGTGGCATTCCGGGCCTGCGTCGCGCCCAGGCCGCCTACTATGGCAGGCGCTTCGGCGTGAAGCTCAACCCCGACACGCAAGTGGTGGCCACGCTTGGCTCCAAGGAAGGCTTCGCCAACATGGCGCAGGCGATCACGGCGCCCGGCGACGTGATCCTGTGCCCGAACCCGACCTATCCGATCCATGCCTTCGGCTTCATCATGTCGGGTGGCGTCATCCGCTCGCTGCAGGTGGAGCCGGACGACGGCTTCATCCCGGCGCTCGAGCGCGGGGTCAAACATTCGATCCCGAAGCCGCTGGCGCTGATCCTCAACTATCCGTCGAACCCGACGGCGCTGGTCGCCTCGCTCGATTTCTACAAGGATGTGGTCGCCTTCGCCAAGAATAACGACATCATCATCCTGTCCGACCTTGCCTATTCGGAGATCTATTTCGACGGCAATCCGCCGCCTTCGGTGCTGCAGGTGCCTGGCGCGATCGACGTTTGCGTCGAATTCACCTCCATGTCGAAGACCTTCTCCATGCCCGGTTGGCGGATGGGCTTTGCCGTCGGCAACGAGCGGCTGATCTCGGCGCTGACGCGGGTGAAATCCTACCTCGATTACGGCGCCTTCACGCCGATCCAGGTGGCGGCGGCACACGCGCTCAACGGCGACGGCGCCGACATCGCCGAGGTGCGCGATATCTATCACAAGCGCCGCGACGTGATGGTCGATGCCTTCGGCCGCGCTGGCTGGACCATTCCGGCACCGGCGGCATCGATGTTCGCCTGGGCGCCAATCCCGGAGCCGTTCCGACATCTCGGCTCGCTCGAATTCTCCAAGCTGCTCATCGAACATGCCGACGTGGCCGTGGCGCCGGGTGTTGGCTTCGGCGAGCATGGCGACGAATTCGTGCGCGTCGCTCTGGTCGAGAACGAGCACAGGATCCGGCAGGCGGCGCGCAACATCAAGCGCTTCTTGTCGACCAGCGCCAAGCAGCCCAACAATGTCGTGCCGCTCTCCGCTCATCGGTAAGCTTGCCGCAGACGATTTCGATCGAATTTTGAGGGACGTCGCCGGATATGGCTGAAGCATTGCGTGTTGGAATTGCCGGCCTCGGCACCGTTGGCGCGTCGGTGGCGCGCGTGCTGCGCGACAAGGCGGTGGAACTGACCCGCCAGTGCGGCCGCGACGTCATCGTCACCGCCATCTCGGCGCGTGACCCGAAGCGCGATCGCGGCGTCGATCTCAGCTCGGCAGAGTGGTTCGACGATCCGGTCAAGATGGCGCAGACCGCCGAAATCGACGTGTTCGTCGAACTGATCGGCGGCGACGAGGGTCCGTCGCGCTCATCGGTGAAAGCGGCACTCGAAGCCGGCCGTCATGTCGTCACTGCCAACAAGGCGCTGCTGGCCAAGCATGGCGTTGCGCTGGCCGAAATCGCCGAGAAGAAGGGCGTGCTGCTCAACTACGAGGCGGCAGTGGCGGGCGGCATTCCCGTCATCAAGACCATGCGCGAGGCGATGGCCGGCAATTCGGTCACCCGCGTGTTCGGCATCCTCAACGGCACCTGCAACTA
The DNA here is from genome assembly GCF_040321265.1 of Mesorhizobium sp. M0491. Lineage (NCBI taxonomy): Bacteria > Pseudomonadati > Pseudomonadota > Alphaproteobacteria > Hyphomicrobiales > Phyllobacteriaceae > Mesorhizobium > Mesorhizobium sp. M0491. The sequence continues at coordinate 169,897 of NZ_JAMYRE010000003.1, read as the reverse complement.
CATCCTGACGCGCATGGAGGCCGAGGGCATCTCGTTTGATGCTTGCCTGAAGGACGCGCAGCGGCTGGGCTATGCCGAAGCCGATCCGACCTTCGACATCGAGGGCCACGACACCGCGCACAAGCTGTCGATCCTGACCAGCCTTGCCTTTGGCACCAGGATCGCCGCCAATGACATCTACATGGAGGGCATCTCCAACATCACCCAGGCCGACATCCGCGCGGCCGCCGATCTTGGCTACCGGATCAAGTTGCTGGGTGTCGCCCAGCGCACCGAGAGCGGCATCGAGCAGCGCGTGCATCCGACGATGGTGCCGACCGCATCGGTCATCGCGCAGGTGCATGGCGTCACCAATGCGGTGGCGATCGAGACCGACATTCTGGGCGAACTGCTGCTATCAGGCCCCGGTGCCGGCGGCAACGCCACCGCCTCGGCCGTCATCGGCGACATCGCCGACATCGCCAAGAGCCGGCCAGGATTCCAGCATGGTCCGGTCTTCGGACGGCCGGCGAAGGAGCTGAAACCCTACAAGAAGGCGCAGATGCGCAGCCATGCCGGCGGCTACTTCATCCGGCTGACCGTGCATGACCGCATCGGTGTGTTCGCGGCAATAGCCAAGCGCATGGCCGACAGCGATATTTCGCTGGAATCGATCGTCCAGCACGCGGTCAACGGCGAAGCGGCGGCACAAAAAACGGTGATCCTCGTCACCCACGAGACGACCGAGGCCGCTGTGCGCAAGGCCGTCGACGGCATCACCAAGGATGGCCATCTGACCGACAAGCCGCAGGTCATCCGCATCGAGCGGGCAGGGTAGCTTTTGCCCGATAGGCCCTGCGGGACAGGAATCCCGCAGGCATTGAGGTCCGGTCTGGTGGGGACAGCCGCCACACGGGAACGAATTGGTGTCGTCGCCGTTCTCTTGGTCAGCAACCAGAGGAACCGCTTCATGGCCGATGCCAACAAGTCCGACACCCCTAATATCGACGACATCCAGAAGACGCTGGAAAAGCAGATTGCCGATTTGCGCAAGGAGATCACCAAGATCAACAAGAGCATTTCGGCGCGGGGCGCGGAAATGCTCGATGACGCCAGCGAACAGGCGTCCGAGTTCTACGACACGGCGGCGAACCGCGCGTCGCGAACCGCACAGCAGTTGCGCAGCCAAGCTCAGTCCGTCTCGGAAGTAGCGCGCGAAAACCCCGGTACGACGACTGCCCTGGTCGGCGTGATCGGTTTGCTCGGCTTTATGGCCGGTTTTGCCATAGGTCAGTCGACGAACGATACGTCGCGCCGCTGGTATTGACCACGGCGCGATAGGGCCGGGTTTGCCGGCTCGTTTCCTTGTTTCAGCACATCATTTTTAAGGAGGGCACTGTGGCTTCATCCGCCTTGATCAGCATCCTGATCACATTCCTCGTCATCATCCTCGTTCTCTATCTTGTTCAGCGCCTGCCGCTCGACGGCCGGATGAGGCAGATCGTGCAGGTTATCGTCCTCATAATCGGCATCATTTCGCTGCTCAAATATCTTGCGGTTTTCTAGCGCCGAAGAGTCTAACTTTCGCCTTTCAAGGCCGGCCCGGTTCATTGCGGCCGGCTGGCCTTGTTTCAAAAATGCGTTTTAATCGATTGATATTGCTGACTATTCGATAAATCTTCCGCAGGTCTTGCCGTTGTCATGCTCGTTTGACAAAACAGGCCCGCCTCAGGCGGGGGGCCGCATTGGCAACGAGGAAATCACCAGATGAATGTGGCCCAGAACATCGTCGCCGGCCTTGACCGGATACTCACCATGGAACTGGTGCGCGTCACCGAACGAGCCGCCGTCGCGGCCGCCAGGCTGCGCGGGCGCGGCGACGAAAAGACGGCCGACCAGGTAGCCGTGGATGCCATGCGCCAGGAGCTCAACCGGCTTTCCATCAAGGGCACGGTGGTGATCGGCGAAGGCGAACGGGATGAGGCGCCGATGCTCTACATCGGCGAGGAAGTCGGCACTGGCAAAGGTCCGGCCGTCGATATCGCGCTCGATCCGCTCGAAGGCACGACGATTTGCGCCAAGAACCTGCCCAATGCACTCGCGGTCATCGCGATCGCCGAAAAGGGCAGCCTGCTGTTCGCGCCCGACGTCTACATGGACAAGATCGCCATCGGTCCGGGCTATGCGGACGGCGTCATCGACATCGATGCCTCGGCGGCTGAGAACATCGCCAGCCTCGCTCGGGCCAAGGGCGTCGCTGTATCGGAAATCACCACCTGCATTCTCGACCGGCCGCGCCATGCCAAGCTGATCGATGCCGTGCGCGCCACGGGGGCCGCGATCCGGCTGATCGGCGATGGCGATGTCGCCGGCGTCATCCACACCACGGACCCGGAAGAAACCGGCATCGATATTTATCTGGGCACTGGCGGAGCACCCGAGGGCGTGCTGGCCGCTGCCGCGCTGCGCTGCACCGGCGGCCAGATGCAGGGCAGACTGATCCTCGACACGGCGGAAAAGGTTGCTCGCGCGGCAAAGATGGGTATTTCCAATCCGAAACGGGTCTATCGGACGGAGGACATGGCGCGCGGCGATGTGTTGTTCGCGGCCACCGGTGTCACCGACGGCAACATGCTGGCTGGCGTCAAGTTCGGCCACAATTACATCACCACCCACACGATCGTGCTGCGCTCGTCGTCGCGGACGGTGCGCGAGATCAAGGCCCGCCATCAGGATCTGGATAAGTTCTGACGCTCGCTTGCGAAGCCGCCTTGCAATTGTTAGCCATTCGGGCGCATCCGATGATGGCTGCAGGGATTTGACGATGAAACCGTTCGACTGGCATGCGGATCCGATTTCGCGTGCCACCGCCATCACAAAGTCCTATCGCAACACCCAGAATGTGCGTCGCTTTCTCATCCGGGAATGCGGCAACGCATTCATGTTCGACCGGCCTTTCATGGCCTGGCTCAAGGACGGTGTGGAAAAGACGATGGGCGATGCGGCCGACGAATGGCTTAGGCGACAGGCTGAAAAGCGGAAAGCGCAGTTTTCTTGACCTATTCCGGGACGGCGCACACCCGTGAATCGCATGGCTTTGCCCGCCTTTGGCCTATAGAGCGTCGCGTGAACGTGACGCGCTTGAAATTGTTGCCAATGCAGGTCGTGGCCTCAAAACCGCTGCGCACTTATGGGCGGCATGCATTGTCGTGCGGCCAACGATGAGTTGGCAAAGCGTATGACCGGCGAAAAACGCCTCTTCCTCGATGTCAGGCAGTCGGTATCAGGGGTTTCCTGGGAACATCGGCTGACAGAACGCCAGGACATGATTGCGCTCGCCATCGCGCAAGGCCATGGCGTGCCCGACATCGTCGCGCGGGTGCTTGCCGGCCGTGGTGTCACCGCCGAACAGACCGAGCGGTTTCTCGACCCGACGATCCGCGATCTTCTGCCGGATCCGGCATCGCTGACCGACATGGACAGGGCGGCGGCCCGCATCGCCGCCGCAGTAATGGCCAGGGAAAAGGTGGCGATCTTCGGCGACTATGATGTCGACGGCGCCGCCTCGTCGGCCTTGCTGAAGCGGTTCCTCGCGCATTTCTCGGTGCCGTCGGAAATCTATATCCCGGATCGCATCTTCGAGGGCTATGGTCCCAATCCCGAGGCCATGCGCGAACTGGTTTCGCGCGGCGCGACACTGATCGTCACCGTCGATTGCGGCACCAACAGCGCCGTTTCAGTCGATGCCGCCAACGAGGCCGGGGCCGATGTCGTGGTGCTCGACCACCATCAGGTCGGCGGTGCCTTGCCGGCGGCAATTGCCGTGGTCAATCCCAATCGCGAGGACGACCTTTCCGGGCAAGGCCATCTCTGTGCCGCCGGTGTGGTCTTCCTCGCCCTAGTGCAGACGGCGAGAATCCTGCGCGGCCGCATGGCCGATGCCACACCGCCGGACCTGCTTTCGCTGCTTGATATCGTCGCCTTGGCCACAGTCTGTGACGTGGTGCCGCTGACCGGCGTCAACCGAGCCTTCGTGGTCAAAGGGCTGCAGATGGCGCGCCAGCAGAAGAACGAAGGGCTGGCGGCGCTGGCACGGGTGTCGCGCATCGGCGAGCCGATCAGCACTTTCCATCTGGCCTATCTGATCGGGCCGCGCATCAATGCCGGCGGACGCATCGGCGATGCCGCACTTGGCAGCCGGCTGCTTGCGACCGACGACCCGGTCGAGGCGCGCACCATTGCCGAGACGCTCGACCGGCTCAACCAGGAACGGCAGTTGATGGAGCAGGAGATGCTCGCGGCGGCGCGCGCCGAGGCCGATGCAGAGCTTGCCGGCGGCAATGGCCCGGCTATCGTCGTCACCGCCAACAACAGCTGGCATCCGGGTATTGTCGGCCTGCTCGCTTCGCGATTGAAGGACCACGCCCGCCGGCCGGCCTTCGCCATCGCCTTCAACACTGTGGGCATCGGCACCGGTTCGGGCCGCTCGGTCTCGGGTTTCGACCTCGGCCGGCTGGTGCGCGAGGCGGCCGTTGCGGGGCTGATCGTCAAGGGCGGCGGCCATGGCATGGCGGCGGGCATCACCGTGGAGCGGGCGAAGCTTGGTGAGCTCAGGGCGTTTTTCGAAGAGCGGGCGGCAGCCGACGTGTTCCGCCTGCAGGGCGAGGAAAGCCTGGCCATAGACGGTGCGCTTGCCGCTGAAGGCGCGACGCTCAGCCTGCTTGACGCGCTGGAAAAGGCCGGACCCTTCGGTGCCGGGCACGCTGCCCCCGTTTTCGCGCTGCCGCGCCACCGACTAGCCGATGCGCGGCCGGTCGGCACCAACCACATCCGCGTGGAGCTGCAATCGGAAAGCGGCGGCCGCATCCAGGCGATCGCCTTTCGCGCCGTCGATACCGCGCTTGGCGAATTTCTGTTCAAGAACCGGGGCAAGACGATCCACGTCGCCGGTTCGCTGTCGGGAAATTACTGGAACGGCAACCGCACCGTGCAGTTTCGCATCACCGATGCGGCGCGTGCGTAGGTTTTGATCAGGCGAGAACGGTCTGCAGCCGGGTCAACTCGCCGATCTGGGCCATCGTCGCCTGATAGCCGATGTTGATCGCCTCGTCGGCGCGGTGGAACTCGGTCAGGCCGATATGGCTGAGCTTCGGCTGCAGCGACATATCGGGCGGGTCGCCGGCAAGCCTGGCACGCGAAATGCGGTCCTGGATGATGTTGAAGGCCTCGACCATGACGCCGGTAATGCCGAGCCGCGTCTGATGCGACTGGTGCTCGGCGTCGACCTTGCCGGGCCTTGGTGCGTCCTTTTCGATGACCAGTTCGCCGGCGCTGTGTTTTATCACCGCGGCACGGCCGAACAGATCATAGTGAAGGTTGACCGCCACGACGAGCGGCTGCTCGTACGCGCGGCAGACCGAAACCGGTACGGGGTTGACCAGCGCGCCGTCGACCAGCACGCGGCCATTGCAATTCACCGGCTCGAACACGCCGGGAAGCGCATAGGAGGCGCGCATGGCGGTGATCAATGAGCCGCTCGACAGCCAGATTTCGTGGCCGGTGCGGATTTCGGAGGTGACCGCCACGAACGGCTTGGTCAGGTCCTCGAAACGAATGCCGGCCATGTGCTCGCGCAGCCTTGCATCGAGCTTCATGCCGCCGAACAGGCCGCTGCCGCGCAAATTGAGATCGAGCAGGCCGAAGATGCGGCGCTTGGTCAGGCTGCGGGCGAATTCTTCCAGTTCGTCCAGTTTGCCGGCGAGATAGCAGCCGCCGACCAGCGCGCCGATCGAGGTGCCGGCGATCATCGATACTTCGATGCCGGCTTCGTCGAGCGCGCGCAGCACGCCTATATGCGCCCAGCCGCGGGCGCAACCGCCACCCAAGGCGAGCGAAATGCCTGTTTTCTTCTGGGAGTTCGTTTCGGACGCGCCGCCTGACGAGGACAGGCCGTTGGCCTCCCTTACATCTGGTCTGTTACGCAATGACGCCCACTCGAGCATCATGATCTCCCTTGTCCCACGGCTACTATACGAGCGGGCCGTATCGAAATGATGAATCTGTGTGGTCGGTGTCAGGCAGAAGGTTCAAGCTAGTGGTTTCCGATACGTTTTTTCCGCATCGAACAGCGGCTTGCTGCCGTCGTCGGCAAGCGTCCCCTTGCCATCGATCAGCCCCACCGTCCGATAAAAGCATGAACGCCGGCCAGTGTGACAGGTTGCGTCGTGGCCCAACACTTTGACGCGCAACCATATGGCATCCTGGTCACAATCCGTGAGCATCTCGACGACATGCTGAAAATTGCCTGATGTTTCGCCCTTTTTCCAAAGTGCGTCGCGCGAGCGCGACCAGTAGTGGGCTATGCCGGTCTCCAGTGTCAGTGCCAGTGCTTGCGCATTCATATGCGCAACCATCAACAGCATGCCGTCCGCGGCGTCTGTCACGATGACCGTAACCAGCCCGGCTGCATCGAAGCGCGGCGAAAACACCGCGCCTTCCTCAAGCGCTTTCTTGTCTGACGGAGCTTTTGGAAATTCCAGTGCCGACATCGCCGGTCCTTGTTTTGATGGCCGGCGAGGGCCGATCAGACCCCGCCGCCGCGCACCATGGTGACGAAACGGACCTGCTCTTCGGGCGTGTCCTTGAAAACGCCGGTGAAGGTCGAGGTCAGCGTGGTTGAACCCTGCTTGCGGATGCCGCGCATGGCCATGCACATGTGCTCGGCCTCGATCATGACGGCGACGCCGCGTGGATTGAGCACGTCCTGGATGACGCCGGCGATCTGCGCCGTCAGCGCCTCCTGGGTCTGCAGGCGGTGGGCGAAGATATCGACGACGCGGGCGATCTTGGACAGGCCGACGACCTTGCCGTCCGGAAGATAGCCGACATGCGCCTTGCCGATGATCGGCACCATATGGTGCTCGCAATGTGAATGGAATGTTATGTCCTTGACGATGACCAGATCATCGTAGCCGGCGACCTCCTCGAAGGTGCGGCCGAGCTCGTCGGCCGGGCACATGTCGTAGCCACCGAACATTTCGCGGTAGGCCTTTGCCACCCGCTTCGGCGTGTCGACCAGCCCCTCGCGGTCCGGATTGTCGCCGGTCCAGCGCAAAAGCGTGCGCACGGCGGCTTCGACTTCGGCTTCGCTCGGCCGGTCGGTGACCGGCTTTTCCATATAGGCTGACTGTGGCATGAGCTTCTTGATGACGGCATCCATAAAGGCGTCTCCCGTAGTCCCTCTCGGCGGAGGAACGAGTTGAACGGACCACGACCTTTCGGTGTCGGAAACTCGCCCTGTTTCCAGCCCCGTAAGCGGCGTGAACTTCCCGGCAAGGACATTGGCTTTCGTCTTCTTGTCGATACCGGACTGCCACCATTATATAAGGTCATAGCGAGCGAAAGGAAGACACGACAGCGGCAATCGCTGTTCGCTTGGCGGCGACGGATTGGAAAATAATGATAAACGAGGTCTACAACGCGAAAATTCTCGGTTTTGCCGGGAACATTGGCCGCATCGGCCGGCTCGATCATCCTGACGCAACCGCCAAGGCGCACTCCAAGCTATGCGGTTCCACGGTCACCGTCGACCTCAAGATGCAGGACGGCGTGGTCACGGACTTTGCCCATGATGTGAAGGCCTGCGCGCTCGGCCAGGCGTCGTCATCGATCATGGCGCAACATGTCGTCGGCGCGAGCGCCGAGGAATTGCGCGCGGTGCGCGACACCATGCTGAAGATGCTCAAGGAAAATGGCGCCCCGCCGGACGGTCGCTTCGCGGACCTCAGATATCTGGAGCCGGTGCGCGATTACAAGGCCCGTCATGCCTCGACCATGCTGACTTTCGACGCCGTGGTCGACGCCATCGGCCAGATCGAGAAGCGCGCCGAAGCCTGAGGGCCGGCAACCGACCGTTTACAATGCACGTCTGCTTTCGGCAAATTCGCCGCGTACCCAGTCCGCGAACGCGGCGGCCGGCTCCGACAGATCGCGCAAGCTTCTGGCCACCAGCCAATAGGCGCCGGATGCGACGTCGATGTCGAACGGCTTGACCAGCGCGCCGGACGCGACTTCTCCGCCGATCTGCAAGAGATCGCCCAGTGCAACGCCATGTCCGAGCAAGGCGGCCTGCTTTGAAAGCGACGCATCCGCCAGCATCGGCCCGCGCGCCGGCACGGCGTCGGCGGGCACGCCGGCCGCTTCGAACCAGCGCGCCCAGCCCTGGCGGTTCTCCTCGTGCAAAAGCGTGTAGCGACCAAGATCGATCGGCTTCTCGAGGGCGGGGCCCGAGGCAAGCAGCGCCGGCGACAGAACAGGTGAGTCGACTGTCGAAGCAAGTTGCTCGGCTTCGCTGCGCGGCCACGCGGTGGCATGTGCGCTGAAGCGCAAGGCAAGCTCCGGCTGATCGCTGCGGAACTCGATCAGCCTTGGATCGACCTCGAGCGAGATGTCGATGTCAGGCCGCAATTGGCGAAACCGGTTGAGCCGTGGCACCAGCCACACGGATGCAAGCGACGGCTCGACACTGACACGGACCACGGACTGCGCCGGTGTCGCCACCAGTTCTCCAAGCAAGGTATCGATAGCGTCGAAACTTCTGACAAGCTGATCCAGCAGACGCCGTCCGGTGTCGGTCAGTTCGACACGGCGATGGTGACGTTCGAATAAGGGTTGGCGCAGGAAGATTTCGAGTTCCCGGATCTGCCGGCTGATCGCCGCCTGTGAGACGAAAAGCTCCTCGGCGGCCCGGCTGAAGCTCAGATGCCGGCCCGCCGCCTCGAAGCTCCTCAATGCCGTCAGCGGCAGGCGCCCACGCTTCATTTCGCATAACCCAGGATTATCCGAAGTGGAAATTATACTCGTTTGAAGGCGAAGGCCAGCGGCCGTCTAATCGCATCAAAGGAGACCGACCATGATCCAGTTGCTGAGCATCTTTGGCGATGTCATGCGGATCGCAACGTTTCAATGGCGTGACAGAAGACAGCATGAAAAGCGTTACGAAGAGCCGACCAGTCGTGGCCGGTGGGTGGCTTCGGCTGACTGGCAGCCGTTTCGTCGTTTCCGTCCGTGACGGTGGGGCCATGCAGGGCGCGGGGATTGCGTTCTCCAGTAGAAGCCCACATCTATCGCGTGGGAAACGCGAAACGGAGACTGTGGTGCGCGACCAGCATGGGCATGCGCATATCGCCCGGCCGCCGAAACGCGGCCGTAACTGGCCCGGTCCATGGCGCAAGACGCCGGGCCGTCTCCTCGGCACGTCGCTCGTGCGCCTCTACCAGCTGACATTGTCGGGCTTTGTCGGCAATTCCTGCCGGCATCTGCCGACCTGTTCGGAATATGCCCATGAGGCGATCGCCCGCCATGGCCTGTGGGCGGGCGGTTGGATGGGATTTTTCCGGATGCTGCGCTGCGGGCCATTCGGCACGCATGGCATAGACCTCGTGCCGGAGGTGCTGGAGGATCGTTATGTCTGGTTCACGCCATGGCGGTACTGGCGGATCGGCAGCAAGCGCGGCGAAGCGCAGGGGTGATCGCGTCAGTCAGGTCCCGCCGGCTCTGCCCGTTTACGATCCGGTAGGGTTAACAACAGCCTGCACAAAGACTGCGCATTCGAGACAAAATCGAGACAAGAGACCTCGCTAAGCCGCTCCCGAACCCCCTTCTGGAGCGAGCAGAAAATGCGCAATTTCGACCGTCTTCCCTTCATCTTTGCCGGGATACTGTTCCTGCTCGCCTGGCTGCTGGGATTTCCGCTGCGCGCGCAATCGGCGCCGCTGGGGGACGTGCAGTGCACGGTGATCGCCGATGCGGCGAGCGGCAAGGCGCTCTACGAGGACGGGGTGTGCGACGAGCGGTTCAGCCCGGCTTCGACGTTCAAGGTGCCGTTGTCGCTGATCGGCTATGACAGCGGGATCCTGAGCGACGAGCACACGCCGAGCTGGGATTACAAGCCTGAATTCAACGCGGTGAAGCGGGATCAGAAGACCGTCGATCCGGTGGTCTGGGAGCGGGATTCGATCCTGTGGTTTTCCCGGGAAATCACCCGCCGGCTTGGGTCTGGGAGTTTTGCCGGTTATGTCTCGAAATTCGACTACGGCAACGCCGATGTTTCCGGCAATCCCGGCAAGAATGATGGTTTGACCAAGTCCTGGGTGAATTCCTCGCTCAAGATCACGCCGGTCGAGCAGGTCGAATTCCTGCGCAAGCTGCTGGCCCGCAAGCTGCCTGTCTCGGCCAGGGCTTACGACATGACATCAGCCATCATCCCGACCTTCCAGGCCGGAGGCTGGACGGTGCAAGGCAAGACCGGAAGCACCAGGCTGCGCAACGACGTCGACAAGGTTCAGGACAAGCGTTCGCTCGGCTGGTTCGTCGGCTGGGCGCAAAAGGATGGCCGCCAGATCGTCTTTGCGCGGCTTGTCGTCGACACCAACCGCACCGACATGCCCAAGGGCCTCAAGACCCGCGCCGCGTTCCTGAAGGACCTGCCGCTCCTCATCAAATGAACGCTGACATTTGAGCCGGGCTTTACGGAGGCGGAATCTGTCCATAAAAGACAGCCGCTGCCGGACGCATCCGGCTTTTCCCTATGCATATCGTAACCCAAAACCGCCATACACTTTTGGGCGACATGCATTTCAACCACCCGCGCTCGTTTGCGGGACTGGATAGGAGATATATATGCTGAATTCCGTTTCCCTGACATTTCCCGATGGCTCCGTCCGCGAATACGACGCGGCGATGACCGGTGCTGGCCTCGCCGAATCGATCTCGAAATCGCTGGCCAAGAAGGCGGTCGCCTATGCGATCGACGGCACCGTTCGCGATCTCAGCGATCCGCTCGGCAAGTCCGGCAAGGTCGAGATCGTCACCCGCGACGACCCGCGCGCGCTGGAGCTGATCCGCCACGACGCGGCCCATGTGCTGGCGGAAGCCGTGCAGGAATTGTGGCCGGGAACGCAGGTGACCATCGGGCCGGTGATCGAGAACGGGTTCTACTACGACTTCGCCCGTAACGAGCCGTTCACGCCTGACGATTTTCCGGTGATCGAGAAGAAGATGCGCGAGATCATCGCGCGCAACAAGCCGTTCACCAGGGAAGTCTGGTCGCGCGACAGGGCGAAAAAAGTCTTTGCCGACAAGGGCGAGCGCTACAAGCTGGAGCTGATCGACGCCATTCCTGAGGATCAGAATCTCAAGATCTATGCGCAGGGCGACTGGTTCGACCTCTGCCGTGGCCCGCACATGGCCTCGACCGGGCAGATCGGCAATGCCTTCAAACTCATGAAGGTGGCCGGCGCCTATTGGCGCGGGGATTCGAACAACCCGATGCTGACCCGCATCTACGGCACGGCCTGGGCCGACCAGGCGCAGCTCGAAGCCTACCAGATGATGCTGGAGGAGGCCGAGAAGCGCGACCATAGGAAGATCGGCCGCGAGATGGACCTGTTCCATTTCCAGGAAGAGGGACCGGGCGTCGTCTTCTGGCATGCCAAGGGCTGGAAGATGTTCCAGAACTTGGTCAACTACATGCGCCGCCGCCTCGATGAGCAGGGCTATCAGGAGGTCAACGCGCCGCAGGTGCTCGACAAGAGCCTGTGGGAGACGTCAGGCCATTGGGGCTGGTATCGCGACGCCATGTTCAAGGTGACGGTCGCCGGCGACGACACCGATGACGACCGGGTCTTCGCGTTGAAGCCGATGAACTGTCCGGGCCATGTGCAGATTTTCAAGCATGGGTTGAAGTCCTATCGCGATCTACCCGTGAAGCTTGCGGAATTCGGCAATGTGCATCGCTACGAGCCGTCGGGCGCGCTGCACGGGCTGATGCGTGTGCGCGGCTTCACGCAGGACGATGCGCACATCTTCTGCACCGAGGAGCAGCTGGCTGCGGAGTGCCTGCGCATCAACGATTTGATCCTGTCGACCTATGCCGATTTCGGTTTTGACGAAATCAGCGTCAAGCTTTCGACGCGGCCCGACAAACGCGTCGGCACCGACGAAGCCTGGGATCATGCCGAGGCGATCATGGGGAGCGTGCTGGAGACGATCAGGACACGATCCGGCAATCGCATCAAGACCTCGATCAATCCGGGCGAGGGCGCCTTCTACGGACCGAAATTCGAATATGTGCTCAAGGATGCTATCGGCCGCGAATGGCAGTGCGGCACGACGCAGGTCGACTTCAACCTGCCGGAACGGTTCGGCGCCTTCTATATCGGCTCCGATTCCGAGAAGAAGCAGCCTGTGATGGTGCACCGCGCCATCTGCGGTTCGATGGAGCGCTTCCTCGGCATCCTGATCGAGAACTATTCCGGCCATTTCCCGCTGTGGTTCGCGCCGCTGCAGGTGGTGGTGGCGACGATCACCTCGGATGCCGACGGCTATGCGACCGAAGTGGTGGCAAAGCTGAAGGCCGCCGGGCTGTTGGCGGAAGCGGATTTGCGCAACGAGAAGATCAACTACAAGGTCCGCGAACACTCGCTGGCCAAGGTTCCGGTCATCCTCGTCTGCGGCAAGCGCGAGGCGGAAGAGCAGACGGTCAACATGCGCCGGCTGGGCTCACGCGACCAGGAATCGCTTGGCCTTGACCAGGCGATCGCGCAATTGGCCGAAGAAGCCGTCACGCCCGACCGCAGGCGCAAACGCGCTGCCTGATCGGCATAGTTTTTCGGCCAAATGGCGGTGGAGCGATCCACCGCCATTTTCATATCCTTGTCACGCCGACCTTGTAACGAACCCCTATGCTCAAGCTGAAATCGCGCGAACGACCCTTTCCCGAGCTTTCCTATGCCAATCCGCGCCAGCCGGCGCTGACGCGCTGGTTCATCCATTCGATCGAAGGCCTGTCGGGCCGCGACCGCTACACCGCGCTTTACGATTTTTGGCGCCGTCAGGTCGTGCCGACCGGCGAGCGTGTGTTCAGCCGCATGCTCGACCTGATCGACGTCCGCGTGCGGACGGCAGATCAGTGGCCGCCCGCGCAATTGCCTGATACGCCGCTGGTGATCGTCGCCAATCATCCGTTCGGCATCGGTGACGGCATTGCCGTGCTGTCGCTGGCCGAGCAGCTCGGACGGCCGTTCCGGGTGATGATCCACAAGGACCTGCTCAAGATCCGCGAGATGGAGCCCTACTCGCTGCCGATCGACTTTTCCGAGACCAAGGACGCGCTGAAGAACAACATGGCCGTGCGCCATGAAGCGGTGCGGCTGCTGAAGGAGGGCGTCACCATCGTGGTGTTTCCGGCCGGCGGTGTCGCCACCGCGCCAAAAGGTTTTGGCCGGGCGCGCGACCTGCCGTGGAAGATGTTTCCGGCCCGTCTCGTCCAGGAGGCCAAAGCGTCGGTCATCCCGATGCATTTTTCCGGGCAGAACGGCAGGCTGTTCCATCTGGTCAGCGGCCCGATGAACATGGCTGAGAGCGACGGCCGGGTGGCGAAATTCATCGGCAAGGCCTCGGTGACATTGCGCACGTCGCTGCTCATCCACGAATTCGCGCGGTTGTCCGGCAAGGCGATCGACGTGCGTGTCGGCAAGATGCTGAGCTGGAGCGAACTGGAGCCATTGCGCGACCGCAAGGAGTTGCTCGACCGCCTTTATCGCGGCGTGTTCGACCTTGCGCCAGTCGTGAGGCGCCGCCGGATTCCGTTCCTGCCGGCGCGGACCAAGCTGGCTGCTTGAGGCAACAAACGTCCGGCTCACGAGGGGCCGAGACTCGACCGTCCGTTCAGAAAATAGTATGACACTGTAACGTTGCGGTGCTATAAGGAGGCAAGAAACGAACTTGCCATGAGAACCAGCAAACCAATCACCGTGACCCTCGGCCGCCAGCAGAGCAGCGTCGACGCACGTCTGGCCTCGGGCGCCTACGATTCCGCCAGCGAAGTCATGCGCGCGGCGCTACGCGCCCTCGATCGCGAGGAGCAGATCATCACCGCTGTTATGCACGCCAAGGTCCAGGAAGCCCTTGACGACCCGCGTCCGGACATCCCGGCAGAAGACGTCTTCAAAGCGTTGCGCGCCCATCATGCGGACCGCATGAAGGCCTCTAAGCGTGACGCATAAGGTCGTCTTCAGGCCAGCGGCTCAAGCCGACGTCTTCGCCATCTACAATTACATCGAAAACGACAGCGGGAATCGGCGTGCCGGCGACTATGTCAACCGCATAGAGGCCGCGTGTATGGCGCTGTCCACCTTCCCGGAGCGCGGGACCGTGCGCGACGCTGTTGGCCCCGGCGTCCGCATCGTCGGTTTTGAACGCCGCGTATCTATCGTTTTCCGGGTCAACGGTGACACCGTGGTCATCCTGCGTGTGCTCTACGGCGGACAGGATTATCCGGCCAGTTCAGAGGATGAAGCAGACACCTGATTCCTCTGGTAGGGATTGCGAACTGCAGTCTGGTCTAATCAGCACCTTCTTCGGGATCCATCGCCGCGGCCTCGGTGGCCAGAACCTCGATTTCCTGGTTCTGCCCGGCCACGACCGTAAAATCCTTCTGATAGATGCGGTCGCGGTTCTTGGCGATGATGGTGTAGTCGCCCTCGGCCAGCACCATAGAGGCGAAGGCGCCGACGGTTTCCTTGATCGGATCGCCGGACTCATTGAGCAGCGACCAGGACGTATCGGCGATCGCCTCGCCACCGGTCTCACGCACCAGCTTCATCGTGATCTCGGCGGCGTGGTGCTCGACGGTGGCTTCGGTCAGCTTGCCGGCCTCGACGCGGATGTCGGAGCGGATGACCGCGTTGACCGCGCCATAGGTCGAGACGACATGGTAGATGCCGGCGTTGAGCCGCACGACACTGTTGGGCTCGACATCGGGAATGATCAGCGCGCGGTCGCCATTGGCCTCGGCGGTGCCCTCGTAGATCGAAAAGCGCAGCTTCTTCGGTGGAATGCGCACGCCGCCGGACAGCACGGCGTCGAGCTTGAGGCCGCCGGCGTCGAGCACGAGGCTTTCGCGCTTGGCGTCCTTGCCGACAGTGATGCGCTTGGTGGCGCCGGCCCGGCCGTAGGAGGCGTGAACCAGATAGCTGCCAGGCTCGAGCTGGAAGACGGCGGTGCCGCCATGGGAGGAGGCGACCATCGGCAATTTGCCGTTGACGGCTTCGGGCTTGAAAACCCGCCAGACGATGCCGCGCGTGATGTCGGAACCCTTGTCGGTCAACTGGGCGGACAATGTGATGGCGCCGCCGCCGCTTAGTGCCAGTGACGTCTCGCCTTTCGGCGTCGCGTAGCTCGAAATTCCCGGAAGCTTCAGGTCGCTGACACCGTCGACGTTCTGCGCCATGGCGTACGAAACCGGCGCCATGAACAGCAGGGCGCCGAGCCAGATCAGGAAAAGACGGACAGTCCCCTCAAACATGCCTTGCGTTGAAGCCCATGGCGGTGGCAATTTCAAGGCTTAAGAGTCCGATACGACTCTTCCGTCCGGCGTATCCCGCGCCAATGCCCGAGCCGCCCGAATTCCCGATGGTGCGCTTCAGCTCAAAACAGAATGTTCAGGAGACTTGCGCCCATGGCGTCGCCGATCATCGATTTCCTGCTGACCCGAAACTCCGCTCCGATCCCCGATCTGAAGCAGCCGGCGCCGAGCGATGCGGAGATCGCGACGATGATCACTGCTGCCTCGCGGGTGCCCGACCATGGCCGATTGGAGCCCTGGCGCTTCATCGTCTACCGTGGCGACGCCCGCGTCGAGATCGGCAGGCAACTGGCAGCGCTTGCAGAGCAGCGGGAGGGCCCATTGCCGGAAGGCCGCCGCAATCAGGAACTGGCGCGGTTCTCACGCGCGCCGCTGGTGATCGGCGTCGTATCTGTCCCCCGGGAGAATCCAAAAATCCCGCAATGGGAAATGTTCCTGTCGGGCGGCATGGCGGCGATGAACCTGATGATAGCAGCGAATGCGCTGGGCTATGGCACCAACATGATCAGCAACTGGTATTCGGATGTACCGGAGGGCAGGGCGCTGCTGGGGCTGGCGCCGCAGGAGCGCGTCGTCGGCTTCATCCATATCGGCTCCTATGCCGGCCCGGCGCCGGAGCGGCCGCGGCCCGATCCGGCAAAGCTTTACGGCGACTATTCGGGGCCGTGGGCGGGCTGAATGTTCTACGAACCCTCAAAGGGCCACGGCCTGCCGCACGATCCATCGAAGGCGATCGTGGCGCCGCGTCCGATCGGCTGGATTTCGACGCTGAACGGAGCCGGTGAGATCAACCTTGCTCCATACTCCTTCTTCAATGCCGTTTCGACACGGCCGTTCATTGTCTGGTTCTCCTCCGAGGGCGAGAAGGACAGCGCCTCTTTCGCGCAGGAGACCGGTGAGTTCGTCGCCAATCTGGTCAGCCGCGATCTTGCGGAGAATATGAACCGCACATCGGTCAACGCACCGCGCGGCGTCAACGAGTTCGTCTATGCCGATCTTGCCATGGCGCCGTCGTGCTTGGTCGGGCCGCCGCGCGTGGCGGCAGCGCCGGCAGCACTCGAATGCCGGGTGACGGAAGTCTTTCGGCCAAAGGCGCTGGATGGATCGCCGACAAGCGCTGTGATTGTTGCCGGTGAGGTGGTCGGCGTGCACATCGACGACGCCTTCCTGACAGACGGCCTGTTCGACATCACCAAGGCCGGCAATGTCGCTCGTCTCGGCTATATGGACTATGCCAGCGTCGACGAGGTGTTTTCGATGCGCCGGCCGCGCTGGGACAAGGACTAGATATCAGGCTTGGCCAGCGCCTTGCCGGCACTCCTTCGCTGCCTGGCCGTCATGACGGTGCGCACATAGCCGGGCTCGCCGATCCGGATGCTTCCATCGGGCAGACCCAGTATGCGGTCGAGAGCGATCTCGTAGAGCCTGACGCGTTTCTCCAGGGCCTCGATCGCGATCTCCATGTCGGCGTCGCTGCCGCCGGCAATTGCCTTGGCAACGACGTCATGCGTGGCCATGCCGAACTGCATGACGATGTCGGCGACACCTTCCGGATCGAAGGTCCTGAAAGTGCCGTCTTCGATCCCTTGCCTGATGATCTTGACCAGCAGAGGTGAAAACGACGCGCTGGCGGCCAGATTGATACGGTGGAAAAGCACCAGATTCTCAGGCCGAAACATCGTCTCGAAAAGAGTCCAAGCTTCCGGCGCGGTCTCGATCTTGGCCCGCCGCGACTGGCTGAGCAGGCCATTCAGGCGGCCAAGCGGGTCTAGGCCCGGATCGTCGATTATGTCTTGCACGCCAGCCAGTGCCTGTCTTGCAAAACGATCGGCCAAGGCTTCCAGAAGAGCCTCCTTGGAGGGGAAGTAGTGATAGAAGGCGCCCTTGGAGACGCCGGCGGACGCAATCACGTCGTTGAGGCTCGCTTTGTCATAGCCCTGCGTCAGAAAAAGCATCTGGGCATGGTCCAGAAGTTCTTCTCGCCTGAACTCTGGATGCTTGATGACACGGGGCATGATGAACCTTCTGCACAGCTGGCTTGAATTATAGACCGTTGGTCGGTATGGTAGACCGATGGTCTTAAATTGCCAGCGCAAGTGAGCGGATATCATGAAAGGCCGATCATGATCGCGAAATTGGTCCTTCAAACATTCGTCTGGTTTGGCGCCATGGGCGGCTTGCTCTTCCTGTCGGCCGGCACGCTGCACTGGCCGGGGGCGTGGGTCTATCTGGTGGGGATGGTGGGGCTCAGTCTCACCTTGGGCGTGGCGCTGGCAAGGCGCGATCCCGGCCTGATGAATGAGCGGCTGAGTTCTCCCATCCAGAAGAATCAGGACACGGCCGACAAGGTCCTGCTGTCCATACTACTGTTCGCCATCTTTGGTTCGCAGATATTCATGGGGTTCGACGTCCGTTTCGGCTGGTCCGTGGTTCCCGTCTGGGTGCAGGTGGTCGGCGCGCTCGTCCTGCTGCTCGGAATCTGGATCTGCTATCTGACGATGCTGGAGAACAGTTTCGCGGCGCCCGTGGTGAAGATCCAGGATGAACGCGGACAACATGTGATCTCCACGGGGCCTTACAGCTACGTCCGCCATCCGATGTACGCCGGCGCCATCCTCTTCTTCGCCGGCACGGCACTTCTGCTTGGTTCCTGGTGGGGGCTGGCGTCGGTACTCGTGATCGTCGTTCTCCTGGCCATCCGCACCTTCATTGAAGAGAAGACGCTTCGCACCGGCCTGCGCGGCTATGACGACTATGTGGCCCGGGTCCGTTACCGCTTGATCCCGTTGGTTTGGTAGCAGGCGCTCAGGCGGAAACACCTGCCGCCTTTGCCCGCGCCAGAAGCCGCTCGGCTAGCCGCAGGTGCGGGCGGTCGAACATCCTGCCGTCGATGCTGACGACGCCGGGACTTCCCGCTGCCGCGAACGCGGCAACGATTGCCGCCGATTGTCTCACGGCGTCGACCGACGGCGTGAAGGCGGCGTTGATGACCGGCACCTGATCGGGGTGGATCGCCATCTTGCCGGTGAAGCCATCGCGCTCGGCCTCGGTGCATTCCGCTTCGAAGGCCGCCATGTCGCGAAAATTCGGGAAGACGGTGTCGATCGCCTCGACCTCCGCCGCACCGGCGGCAAGTATGGTCATGGTGCGAGCGTGACGGAACACGTCCGTGTAGCGGCCATGCTCGTCGCGGGCGCTGCGCGCGCCGATCGTCGCCGACAGGTCTTCAGCGCCCCAGGTGAGGCCGGCAAGCCGCGCGCTTGTCCCGGCATAGGTCGCAGCCGCCAGCACGCCTGCCGGCGTTTCTGTGATGATCGGCAGGATCTTGATCGCGCCGTCGGCCAAGCCGTTTTCGGCCTCGCGCACCCTGAGCTTTGCCGACAGGTGCTGCACATCCTGGCCGCTGTTCGACTTGGGCAGCATGATGCCGTCGGGTTTCGCTGGAACCAGTGCGGCGAGATCGTCGTCCGTCAGCGCGGTCGACAGGTCGTTGACCCTGACATAGATGGCTGAACCGGTTTGCGCCCTGCGTTCCAGGATGAAGCGCGCCGCCACCTCGCGTGCCAGCGCCTTGTTGTGCGGTGCCACGGAATCCTCGAGGTCGACGATGACCACGTCGGCGCCGACACCAAAACCCTTTTCCAGTTTCCTCTGGGAATCGCCAGGGATGAACAGCAGCGAACGCATGCGTCAGATCGCCTTCTTCAGCATCATCGCTTGCCTGGTGCATTTGGCGACGAGATCGCCATGCTGGTTGTAGGCGCGATGCTCGAATTCGACGATGCCGCGATCGGGTTTCGACCTGGACTCGCGCACCGAGATGACTGTCGTCTCAACGCGAATGGTGTCGCCATGGAAGACCGGATGCGGAAACACGGTCTCCTTCATGCCGAGATTGGCGACCGTAGTGCCGACTGTGATGTCATTGACCGAAATGCCGATCATCAGGCCGAGCGTGAACAGCGAGTTGACCAGCGGCTTGCCCCATTCGCTCTTGGCGGCGAAATCGAAGTCGATGTGCAGCGGCTGCGGGTTCAGCGTCATTACCGAAAACAGCATGTTGTCGCTTTCGGTAATGGTCTTGCGCAGCGTGTGCTGGAAGACATGGCCGACAACGAACTCTTGGAGATAAAGCCCGGCCATTTCTTTCTCCTCAGGTGCTTGACGGTGATAGGCGCTGCAAATCAGCCTCGCAAGCCAGTTAATGAACATGGTGAACGGTTCGTAAACCAATTCTGCCTACGGTCGTCAGTGGGGTCAGAAGCTTCTGACAAGGGGCGTAAGCAGGCGGGCATGGTTGTTGTTTCGCATTTCCTGAAATGGATCTACACGGCCAGGGTGTCGGAGCGCGCCGCGGCGGCGAGCGCTCTGGCCCGGGCCTATATCAATTCCGAATTGCCTTTCGAGGACCGTTGCGCCGCCGAGGCGGCGCTGACGCTGTTGCTCGACGATGCCTCGTCGAAGGTGCGGCTGGCGATGGCCGAGGCGCTGTCGATGAGCCACCACGCGCCAATGCAGATCATCAGCGTGCTGGCCTCCGACCAGCCGGAAGTCGCCGGCGTGGTGTTGGCGCGCTCGCCGCTGCTCACCGACGCCGACCTGATCAACCGCGTGGCTTCAAGTCCGAAGGCGACACAGAAATTGATCGCCGACCGGCCACTCGTCTCGATGGCGCTGTCGGCGGCCATCGCCGAGATCGGCGAGGCGGACGCCTGCGCCGTGCTGCTCGCCAACAGCGGCGCCGACATCGCCTCGCTCAGCTTCCGCCGCATGGCCGAACGGCATGGGCACCTGCCGTTGGTGCGCGAGGCGCTGATATCGGATATCAGGCTGCCGGCCGACTGCCGGCATATGCTGCTCGTCAAGCTTGGCGAAATGTTGAAAACGTCGCCACTGGTGATGGCGATGATGGGCGCGGCGCGAGCCGACCGCGTCATGCGCGACGCCTGCGTTAAGGCTTCCGTGACGCTGATCGAAGGCACGCGCCAGGAAGAACATGCGGCCCTGATCGAGCATCTCAGGCTGCGTGGCGACCTTACCGCGAGCTTTCTGATCCGCACCATCGCGCATGGCAAGGTGGATTTCTTCGGCTCGGCGCTGGTCGCGCTCAGCCAGCAGTCCGAACAAAGGGTAAGGGCGCTGCTGGCCGGTGGGCACGACGTGGCCTTGCAGGCGCTGTTCCGCAGCGCCGGACTCGCCGCAGTCACCCATGCCATCATCCTGCGTGCGCTGAAGATCTGGCGCGAGGTTGCCAACGGCAAGCGCATCGCCGGTGTGCAGGAGGTCAGCTGGCTGATGCTCAAGGAAGTGGGTGGGCAATCCGCCGAAGGCGATCTTGCCGCCTTGATCAAGTCGATCCATCTCGATGCGCTGCGCGAGAACGCGCGAGGCCACGCGCTGGCGATAGCGGCAGCTTAACCTTTATCCCTCGCGAAAAAGTCGGGGAAATCCTCCATCGCGGCGGCGATGATGCGCAGCGATGCCGCGATCTGCAGCAATTCGCTGGTGCCGTTTCGCTCGGCGATGTTCGCTGCGTACTGCCGGGCGACGGCGACGGTCGAGGTCTGCGGATCGCTGGGGGCGCGGAAAAGCAGTTCGCGCGCCAGTCCCCTCAGGAAGTTGGCGATCGAAAGCGCGGTCTCGGATGGAATGGCATGGCTTTGGCTTGCATCGCGCAGCCGAAGGACCTCCAGGCCGACGGTGACGGCGGCGACTCCGCCGCCCAGAACCGCATCGCCCTTCTGACCGGCATTCTGCACCAGCGGCATCAGCTGGTTGATGCGGTCGTAGGCGAGGCTCTCGAAGGCCGAACGTCTCGGCACGCGCTCATGCAGGCAAAGCCGCGCCAGATCCTCGCGCATGGCGCGCACGATGCGGTTGGCCGCGAGCCACGGATCGGCGGGCAGCACGACGATGAAGACACCGATCGCCAGCAGGATGCCGACCAGGATCGACGCCGAACCGGCGAAGAAGGGTCCGGGATCGTAGGTCATCGCCTGGTGCGGGCTCAGGAAGGCAAGGAAGTTGATGGCGAAGGCCGTCGCCACGCCGACATAGCGTGGATTGGCCATGGCCAGCGCCGTCGGTACAAGGATGGGCACGACAAACAGCATGAACCAGCCGAAGCCGGGCAGGGCAGGCAATGCGATCTGGCCGACGAGAAAGGCAAACGGCAGCGCCAGAAGCGTTCCCTTGAAGAAACCCCAGGCGACCTGCACAGGGTCGGGGCGAGCAGCAAACAGGCTCGATACGACAGCAACGAGAATGACCGTACCGGCCGCTTCCGACCATTTCGTCGTCAGCCAGAAGGCCGCGACCAGCAGCGTGGCAAGGGCAGCACGCAAGGCGTTACGCGATGCGCCGGCGTAATCGCGATGCACCACCAGCGCAGGCTGCCTGCTGCCCCGGGCCGGACGTGTGGCAGGCGCGCGCAAGGCGTCGAGGCCGCGCAGCACCTGCTTGAGCGCATCGGCGAAATCGGCGGCGATGGTCAGGCGGGTGATAGTGCCGACCCTGTCGTTGCCCTGGTCGGTCGAGGTATCGGGCATTTGCCGGGCGTTTCCGGCAATCGCATCGAGCCGAGCCATCCACAGCGCCGTATCGTCCAGCGCGCCGGGCTTGGTCGCCAGCTCGCTGACCAGCGATTGTAATTCCGAGCGCACCGGAATGAGCGCCGCATTCTTCGGGGCGGCGTGCGAATGCAGCGCGCGTGCCGCCGAGAGCGCGGAGAGCAGCTGTCCGATGGTGCGCCGGACTGGATGGGCGCGCGGCGCGAAGCTTGGCGCTTCGAGCCTGGCATAGGCGCGCATCTCGCCGAGCGTCTGGGCATCAGTGATCAGCTTTCGGTGCAGCGCGGACAGCGTTGCCGGGTCGCCGCCGGAGAACGCACCGCCGGCATAGGTGGCAAGATCAAGGATGCAGCGTTTCAGGCGCGAGACGATGGCGTCGCTGGCCAGTTTTGGCAGGATCAGGCGGCTGGTCAGGCCGGCGCAGACAATGCCAAGCACGATCTCGGCACAGCGCGCGACCGCGAGGTCGACGACGAGATGCGGCTGTCCGAAAGCGGGCAGGCCGATGATCATTGCGGTGTAGCCCGCGAGGGCGGCGCCATAGGCTTCCGGATTGCGCAGCAGCGACGAGACGAAGGTGCAGATGCCGATCCAGACGGCAAGCACCGTTACCAGCACCCAGGGGTTGGTGCCGCAAACGGTGGTGATGCCGATCGCGGCGATGCCGCCGACCAGCGTGCCGAGCAGCCGGTAGAAGCCCTTCGCCAGTACCATGCCGGCAACCGGCTGGGCGACGATGAACACCGTCATCATGGCCCATTGCGGATGGTCGAGCTTCAGCGCATAGGCGGCTAGCAGAGCGATCAGGCCAGCCGAAACAGTGCGCAGCGAGAAAATCCAGTCCGAACGCGTCGGTTGCGTCAAGCCGGCTAAACTCGTCTCGAAATAGCCTTTCAGCCGCGCCCAGGTCACATGCTCGTCTCCGCAACTGGAGCCTTGTTATGGACCGGCTGGTGGCTAGATATCCAGCACTTCCGTCTCGGCGAATTCGGCGCGTTCCTGGATGAAGCGGAAGCGGGCCTCCGGCTTGGTGCCCATCAATGCATCGACGGCGTCCTTGGTCGCCGCCTCGGCGTCGATCACATCGATCCGAAGCAGCGTGCGCTTCCTCGGATCCATGGTGGTTTCCTTGAGTTGGGCCGCCATCATCTCGCCCAGACCCTTGAAGCGGCCAAGCTCGACCTTGCCGCGCCCGGTAAATTCGGTGCGCATAAGCTCGTCCTTGTGCGCGTCATCCCGGGCATAGGCGACCTTGCCGCCTTGCCTGATCGAGTAAAGCGGCGGTACCGCCAGATAGAGGTGGCCACCACGCACCAGTGCCGGCATCTCCTGGTAGAAGAAGGTGATCAGCAGCGAGGCGATGTGGGCGCCGTCGACGTCGGCGTCGGTCATGATGATCACGCGATCGTAGCGCAAATCCTCGTCGCGGTATTTCGACCGCGTGCCGCAGCCGAGCGCCTGGATCAGGTCCGAGATCTGCTGGTTGCCGGCAAGCTTGTCGTTGCCGGCGCTGGCAACGTTGAGGATTTTTCCGCGCAATGGCAACACCGCTTGGCTGGCGCGATCGCGCGCCTGCTTGGCCGAGCCGCCGGCCGAGTCGCCTTCGACGATGAACAGTTCAGCGCCGGCCGCGGCATTCTGCGTACAGTCGGCGAGCTTGCCCGGCAGCCGCAATTTGCGCACCGCGCTCTTGCGCGACACTTCCTTTTCCTGGCGCCGGCGTACCCGCTCGTCGGCGCGTGCGATCACCCATTCGAGCAGCTTCGAGGCTTCCTGCGGGTTGTCGGCCAGCCAATGGTCGAACGGGTCGCGGATCGCGGTCTCGACGATGCGGATCGCCTCGATCGTCGCCAGCCTGTCCTTGGTCTGGCCGACGAATTCCGGCTCGCGGATGAACACCGACAGCATGCCCGCCGCCGAGATCATGACGTCTTCCGAGGTGACGATCGAGGCGCGCTTGTTGCCGACGAGATCGGCATAGGCGCGCAGGCCCCGCGTCAGCACGTTGCGGAAGCCGGCCTCGTGTGTGCCGCCTTCGCCGGTCGGGATGGTGTTGCAGTAGGAATTGATGAAGCCGTCGCCGCCGAACCAGGTCACCGCCCATTCCAGCGACCCATGGCCGCCTTGTTTCTCGCTCTTGCCGGCGAAGATTTCGCGCGTCACCTGGAAGTCGTCGCCGAGCGATGCCTTGAGATAGTCCTTCAGGCCGCCGGGAAAATGGAATTCCGCCTTGGCCGGTGTCTGGTCCTTTTCCTTGATCAGCGACGGATCGCAGGTCCAGCGGATCTCGACACCACCGAACAGATAGGCTTTCGAGCGCGTCATGCGGTAGAGCCGCGCCGGTTCGAACGCCGCGCCCTTGCCGAAAATCTGCTCGTCGGGGTGGAAGCGGATCTTTGTGCCGCGCCGGTTGTGGACCTCGCCCAACTGTTCCAGCCCGGTCACGGGAACGCCGCGCGAGAATTTTTGCCGATAGAGTTGCCGTCCCCGCGCGACCTCGACCTCGAGATGGTCCGACAGCGCGTTGACCACGGACACGCCGACGCCATGCAGGCCGCCTGATGTCTCGTAAACCTTGGAGTCGAACTTGCCGCCCGAATGCAGCGTCGTCATGATCACTTCAAGCGCCGGCTTCTTGAACTTCGGGTGCGGATCGATCGGGATGCCGCGGCCATTGTCGGTCACGGCGAGATAGCCATCGGCCGAGAGCTCGACATCGATGAAGGTGGCATGGCCGGCCACCGCTTCGTCCATCGAATTGTCGATGACCTCGGCGAACAGATGGTGCATCGCCTTGTCGTCGGTGCCGCCGATATACATGCCTGGCCGTCGGCGCACCGGCTCCAGCCCTTCCAGCACCTCGATGTCGGCGGCGCTATAGCCCTCGCTGCCGTCCTTGGTCGAGGCAGGACGCTTGGTGGCTTGCACCACCAGTGGATCCGCAGGGCGCGCTGGCGCGCGAACCGGCTGCGGCTTGTTGTCGTCATTGCCGAAAAGATCGTCCATGCCTGCCATAGAGTCCGATGCTGCGAATCACCTCGCGATACTGCCACGCTTTTCAGCGCCAAGCGACCGAGGTTCCTGTTCCGTTCGGGGATATGGCCCCTCTTACTCCAAAACCATTCGATAACCAAGCCGGCGGAAATAGGTCCGATACCGCGGTGCAGGATTCCTGATTCTTTAACAATGCCGCCTAGGGTTAAGCCCAACAAAACAAGAAACTGCGGGCATCAGGGGTTTCGGCGTGAGGGGCAAGGCCATATCGATGATCGGCATCGCCGCCGTTTTCGGGGCGATCTCGATCTTTGCCGCGGATTTCTGGGTCAAAAGCCAGGCCAAGGCCGATTCCGAAGAGAAGACGTCGTCTATTCCGGCAGCTGTCGTGCCGAAGGTCGAGTTCAAGACCATCGTGGTGGCGAATGCCCCATTGCGCTACGGCATGGCGCTCGACCGCGCGCAGCTCAGCGAAATCCCGTGGTCGCAAGAGGCCGTGCCGCAGGGCGCCTTCACCACCATCAATGCGGTGCTTGCCGATGGCAGCCGCGTGGTGCTGTCGCCGATCGAGGTCAACGAGCCGGTACTGCTGACCAAGCTGTCCGGTCCGAACGGCCGCGCGACACTCTCCAACATGATGACGCCCGGAATGCGGGCGGTCACCATCCGCACCGACGAGATAGCAGGTGTCGGCGGCTTCGTCACACCGGGCGACCGCGTTGATGTCGTGCTGACGCGCGATGCCGGCGAAATTCAGGAAGTGGCCAAGAATGCACAGGGTGCGGCCGGATCGACGGTCACCTCCGAGATTGTCGTTGCCGATGCCAAGGTGCTGAGCGTCGGGCAAGGTGCCGACGAGCGCCAGACGACGCCGCAGATTTCCAATTCGGTGACCATCGAGGTGACGACCGACGGCGCGCAGAAAGTGGCGCTGGCCCGCACTGTCGGTACGCTGTCGCTGTCGCTGCGCTCGGCCAGCGAAGGCGGCGACGGCAAGGGCGGCGTCACCACCATCTCTTCGTTCGGTGGATCGGCCGCCTCGAACGTGCAGGCCGCTGCCGGCTCGCTGTTCGATGCCGTGGTGAAAGAGCCGGAGAAGCCGAAGTTCAAGACGGTCATCGTAACGCGCGGCACAAAGGCCGAGGAATACCAGGTTCCTTCGCGGGACCAGAAATAAGCCAGTGGGGACTGGGTGAGGGACGGGACAATGTTCGGGCTGTTCACATATCGGGTCATGGGGCGGTTGCGCGTTTTGCGTGCGGCGGCTGTCGCGTCTTCGCTGGCTGCTGCCGCGATGCTGGCCTTCGGCGCCTCGGCGAGGGCTGACAACGAGATCGTCTATGTGTCGTCGACCAAGAATGCGTCAATCAAGGTCGCCAAGGGCAAGCCGAAGACGATCATGACCAGTGCCGCCTTCTACCAGATCGTCATCGGCGATCCGGAGATCGCCAACGTCAATCCGCTGACCGACAAATCCTTCTATGTGCTCGGCAACAATCTCGGCACCACCGGCATTGCCCTGTTCGATGAGAAAAAGCAGCTTGTCGGCACTGTCGACATCGAGGTGACGCTCGACACCGACCAACTGGCCAGCACCATTCGCGCCAGCGTGCCGGATGCCAGGATCACGGTCGGATCGGCCAATGGCCGGGTCGTGCTGTCGGGCGAGGCGGATGACGCGGTCGCCGCCGAAAAGGCAAACAAGATCGCGACGCGCTTTTCCGGCACTGAAGAGGTGATCAACTCGGTCAACATCTCGTCGTCGCAGCAGGTCCAGCTCAACGTCCGCTTTGTCGAAATCAACCGCCAGGCGGGCCAGGATCTCGGCGCCAAATACGCCGCCAATTTCGCCTATGGCATGGGTGGCCGCGACGTCACGCTGCCGGCCGGATCGATACAGGGCGCGGGAACAGGCGAGATCATCGGCAAGCTGCTGTCGAATGGCGTCTCCATCGATATCGCCATCAAAGCGCTGGAAGAGCGCGGCTTGGCGCGGCGGCTGGCCGAGCCGAACCTGATCGCCCGGTCCGGCCAGACGGCGAGCTTCCTCGCCGGCGGCGAGTTCCCGATCCCGGTCTCCGAGGACGACGGCAAGATCTCGGTCAGCTACAAGAAGTACGGCGTCAGCCTGGATTTCACGCCGACGGTTCTGAAGGACGGGCTGGTCAGCCTGGACATCGCGCCGGAAGTCTCCTCGATCGACGCGTCTGCCTCCTACAACATAGGCAGCATTTCGGTGCCCGGTTTCATCGTGCGCCGTGCCAGGACATCGGTCGACCTGAAGAACGGCCAGAGCTTTATGATCGCCGGATTGCTGCAGTCGCAGAACGACATCACCACGTCGCGCATTCCCGGCCTCGGCAAGATGCCGGTGCTTGGGGCGCTGTTCTCGTCGAAATCCTATCAGCGGCGCGAGACCGACCTCGTCATCATCGTAACGCCCTATCTGGTCAAGCCGGTCGATCCGTCGAAGAAGCTCGTCGAGCCGACCGATGGCACGCAGCCGGCCAGCAACGCCGATTATTTTCTCAACAACACCGAGGAAGTGAAGGGCGCCGATACCGGTCGCACCGTGGCGCTGGCAGACGGCCGCGTCACTCAACCTGCAGCGGCCGCTTCGGCTGGGCATTTCCTCGACCTGCCGAAGGATTGAAGCCATGCGTCTGGTCTTTGGATCGAGCGTCGCCTTGCTGCTGGCCGGCTTTACCGCTGGCTGCACCAGCGACGACTATGTGCGCAGCGAAGGGCCGACGGCCGGCGCCGGAAATGCGCAGGCCGCCAACACCGTCATGCAGATGGTCGATCCCTGGAAATACGGGGTCCAGAACACCAGGCTCCTGGTGCCGGCCCAACGAGGCAGTGCCGCGGCCGTAACACCCGATCAGGCGGCCGGTGCCAAGGCGTCGCAGTCCAGCACGACCAATTGATCCCACGGGCAACTGATCCAACGGTCGATCGACCTGACAGGCTGACAGAATGGCAAACGGCATCAAGACCAGGAAGATCCTGCTCGTATCGACCGACAGGACGTTTGCGCAGGACACGCGCACCGCGTTTTCCGCCTCCGAGATCATACAGCTCTCGACAGTGGAGAAGAACGTTACCGAGTTGCGCGGCGAGATCCAGGAAGCCGACTTCGGCGCCATCATCGTCGACATGGATGCGGCAAGGCTGGAGGAGGTCGAGTCGCTGCAGCGCATCATGCGCCGGCTGGAGGACAAGGTTCCGGTCGTCGTCGTCACCCAGGAGTTCAACGCCGCCGCGGTGCGCATTCTCGTGCAGCTCAAGGTCGCGGATTTCCTGGTCAAGCCGATCACCACCGCCGATCTGGTGCGCTCTGTCGTGCGGGCACTGCAGGGACCCGGGCGCGAGGAAAACAGCGAGTCGCAGATCTACACCTTCATGCCTGCCGCGGGCGGCGTCGGCACCACCACGCTGGCGCTGCAGACCGCTTTCCAGCTGCATCACTCGGTGACGCGCGGCGCCTCGACCTGCGTCGTCGATCTCAATTTCCAGCAGGGCGCCTGTGCCGAATATCTCGACCTCGAACCGCGTTTCGACATCACCGAGATCGAGAACCAGCCCGAGCGTCTCGACCGGCAACTGCTCGACGTGATGCTGTCCAAGCATGCCAGCGGGCTGTGCGTGCTGGCGGCACCGGCGCATCCAGCAGAGATGCGCTCGTTCAAGACTGATGTCGTGGTGCGCATGCTGGACCTCGTTTCGGCCTATTTCGACAATGTCGTCATCGACATGCCACGCACCTGGTTTCCATGGACGGAAACCGTGCTGCTCGGTTCCAACAAGCTCTACATCGTCGCGGAAATGACGGTGCCGTGCCTGCGCCACACGCAGCGGCTGATCCAGGCGGTCTACGAGACTGCCGGCAAGGAAGTGAAGCCGAACGTTATCGTCAACCGTTTCGAACAGAAGATGTTCGACAACGGCATCAAGCAGGCGGACGTCCAGGAAATTCTCGGCGAGCATTTCGTCGGCGGCATCGCCAACAACTACCGGCTGGTGCGCGAAGCGGTCGATCGCGGCGTGCCGCTGCACGAGATCGATCCGAACGCCAATGTCATCAACGACCTGAAGAAGATCATCCTGCCGGAAGAAGCGGTCCCAACCCGCGCGAAATCGCGCTCGCTGTTTGGTATGGGCCGTGGATTGCTGAAGAGGAAAGCCGGATGACCAGCCGCTTCTCCGCCCTGCAGAACCGAGATGCGCGTCCGCAGCAGCGCGCGCCTGAGACGACGCCGGTCGCCCATCATGCCGTCGTCATTCCGACCAGCCGAAAGGCTTTGCCGGCAAAGCCGGACACAGCGCCGGCAAAGAATGCCAACAAGGTGCTCGATGCGCGCGTGCGTATCCACCGGCTGCTGCTCGAAGAGATCAATCTTGTCGCGCTGGAGCGTTTACCGAAGGATGAGATGCGCCGGCAAGTGCATGATTTCGTGTCGGAAAAGACCAAGCAGGAGCGGATGGCGATCAACACCGTCGAGCTTGACGCGCTGGTCGACGACATCGTCGACGAGATGGTCGGCCTCGGTCCGCTCGAGCCGCTGCTCAAGGACCCCGACATCAACGACATCCTGATCAACGGCCACATGAACTGCTTTGTCGAAAAGAAGGGCAAGCTGCAGCCGGTCCACATTCCGTTCAAGGACGAGGCGCATCTCCTGCGCATCGTCAACAAGATCGTCGCCGCGGTCGGTCGCCGCGTAGACGAATCGCAGCCGATGGTCGATGCCCGCATGCTGGACGGCTCGCGCTTCAACGCGGCCATCCGCCCGGTTGCGGTCGATGGGCCGCTGGTGTCGATCCGCAAGTTTTCCAAGAACAAGCTCGGCCTGCACAAACTGGTCGAATTCGGCGCCATCACCCAGAACATGGCCGAAGTGCTGGCGGCGGCCGTGCATGCCCGCAAGACGACGATCATTTCGGGCGGCACCGGCACCGGCAAGACGACCATGCTCAATGCGCTGTCGGCCTTCATTCCGGAAGACGAGCGGCTGATCACCATCGAGGACGCGGCCGAACTCCAGTTGCAGCAGCCGCATGTCGCGCGCATGGAGACACGTCCCGCCAACATCGAAGGCCATGGCGAGCTGAAGCAGCGCGACCTCGTCAAGAATGCGCTGCGCATGCGCCCCGACCGCGTCATCCTCGGCGAGTGCCGCGGCGAGGAGGCATTCGACATGCTGCAGGCGATGAACACCGGCCACGAAGGGTCGATGGCGACCATCCATGCCAACACGCCGCGCGACGCCATTTCGCGGCTCGAGCAGATGCTTGGCATGACCGGCATGCCGATGACGGTGCAGTCGATCCGCAGCCAGATCGCCAGCGCGCTCGACCTGATCGTTCAGCTGACGCGCCTGTCCGACGGCAAGCGCAAGGTGACCAGTGTCGCCGAGGTGACCGGCATGGAAGGAGATGTCATCCAGATGCAGGAGATCTTCCGCTTTGTGCGCACCGGCATGGAGGCCGACGGCAAGATTCTGGGGCACTACGAGGCGACCGGCATCCGGCCGCGGTTCCTCGAGGATCTGCGCGCCATGGGCATCGAGTTCCCCGGGCGATATTTCGAACCCGGCCGGCCGCAGGAGTAGCCAAGTGTTCGACGGGCTCAGCGCGATCTATGTCGTCTATGCCGCGGCTGCACTGACCGGCATCCTGATCGCCGAGGCCTGCTACCTGCTTTATGCCGGCCGCAGCGACAAGCGCACCGCCATCAACCGGCGCATGAAGCTGCAGGAAAACAAGATCAGCCAGGAGCAGGTGCTCGTCCAGCTGCGCAAGGAGCGGGGCCTTGACGCGGGCACGCCGCTGTTTTCGCCGGACCGGTTCCGCGCTCTGCGAATCCAGTCGGGCATGATCATGCCGCTGTCGAAATTCCTGATGATCACCTGCGGCGTGGCATTCGCCGCTGGTCTGGTCGCCATCTGGTACGGCTTGCCACCGCTGATGGGGTTTGTGCTGTTTGTGGTGCTTGTGCCGGTGCTGCCAGTGATGACGCTGCGCTTCAAGCGCAAGCGCCGGGTGAAGCGGTTCGGCATGCAATTGCCGGAGGCGCTGGAACTGATCACGCGTGGCCTGAAGGCCGGCCATCCGGTGCCGGTGGCGATCGCCATGGTGGCGCGCGAGATGCCCGACCCGATCGGCACCGAGTTCGGCGTCATCGCCGACGAGGTGACCTATGGCTCCGATCTGGTTTCGGCGTTGAACTCGCTGTTCGACCGGGTCGGCCAGGAGGATCTGCCGCTGTTCGTCACCGCCGTCTCGATCCAGACCAGTTCGGGCGGCAATCTGCGCGAGATCCTCGATGGCTTGGCGACGACGATCCGCGAGCGCGGCAAGCTGCGCCGCAAGGTGCGCGCAATTGCGACAGGAAGGCCGGATGTCGGCCTACATACTGACGGCGGTGCCGGCGTTGCTGTTCACCGCCATCATGGCGCTGATGCCGGGCTTCTACCGCGACGTCTGGGGCGAGGCGAAAACCTGGTACCTGCTCGGCGGGTCGATCACCTGGCTGATGCTGGGCAATCTGATGATGTTCAAGATGTCGAATTTCAAGTTCTGACATGCAGCGCTTCATCGAATTCCTCGCCTCGCTTGCGCCGACCTCATTGATGCCGGTGGCCATCCTGCTGCTGGCGGCGGGTGCTGCCGCTGTTGCCTGGCCTGTTGTCATGGCGAAGGGCGACCGCAACGAGGTCATGCGCCGGCTCAGGGTCGACAACGGTCCCGTGGCCGCCAAACCGGAGCCGGTGCAAAAGAAGAATACCGGCATCGTGCGCGAGAAGGCGGTGAAGCGGGCGCAGGAATTCTACGCCAGGAGCGATCCGGAAAATGTCGCGCGGCTGCGTATGAAGCTTATCCAGGCGGGCTACATGGAGCCGCGCGCTGTCGGTACGTTCTTCCTGATCCGGTTCACCGCGATGATCGGCACGGCAATCGGTGTGTTTGTGCTCAACCGGTGGATGGCCAGCCCCGACGCGACGATGGCCAGCCGCTGGACCTTCGTCATCCTGTCGGGAGCGGCCGGCTATTTCCTGCCCGGCCTGGTGCTGAGCCAGAAAGTGCGGGAACGCAGGCGTGAGTACCGCAACGGCTTTCCCGATTTCATGGACTTGATGATTGTCTGCTCGGATGCCGGCATGAGCATGGAGGCGGGCATAGAGCGCGTCTCCAAGGAACTCGCCAAGACCTATCCCGCGCTCAGCCAGAACCTGCAGCTGGTGTCGCTGGAGCTGAGGGCCGGGCGCAGCCTCGACGATGCGCTGAAGGCGCTCGCCGACCGCCTCAGCCTGGACGAGGTGCGTTCCTTCGCCACATTGCTGCAGCAGTCCAAGGAACTCGGCACCAGCCTGTCGGGGGCGCTGCGCGTTTTCTCCGACGACATGCGCCATAAGCGTATGTCGTTGGCCGAGGAAAAGGCGCACGCTTTGCCGGCCAAGATGTCGGTGCCGGTTGTTGTGTGCATCCTGCCGGTGGTGCTGATGATCGCGGCCATTCCAGTCATCGTCAAAATGACGGCGCACTAGCGAGCGCTTCACAAAAGCCCTAGCAAGGGGCTGACAACCATTGTTCTGACCGAACCCGGCTT
Source organism: Mesorhizobium sp. M0491 (assembly GCF_040321265.1). Lineage (NCBI taxonomy): Bacteria > Pseudomonadati > Pseudomonadota > Alphaproteobacteria > Hyphomicrobiales > Phyllobacteriaceae > Mesorhizobium > Mesorhizobium sp. M0491. The sequence goes on along the minus strand of NZ_JAMYRE010000003.1, from coordinate 137,319 downwards.
TGCAGGTGAGAAGTCCATGCTGCTGCGCACTCTCTTGCTCGGCCTTGCCGCGGCCAGCCTGTCGCCCGCCTGGGCCGTGGCCGACGATTGCGGCGATGCCGCCGCCCTGCTGCAGCAGGCCTACCCCAAGGCTCGAAAGAGCGCCGACGGCACCTCGTTCACGCTCGAACCCCACACCAGCATCGCCCTGACATTCGCGTATGGCGATCCGCCGGGGCTGGTTTGCAAGATCTGGCCCGCCCATGACGACCTGCTGTTGGTCGCAGTGCCGCTGATGGAGGGGTCCCAACCCAGCGACTACGCGCATGCCGGCGATATCGAGCTTTTGATTGTCGACAGGAAGAGCCGGCAGGTGCGCCAGCGCTTGCTCCAGCCCGGGCTGATGAATGATGATGCCATCGCCATCCGCAAGGTCGAACTTGATACCGGCCGCTATGCGCTGGCGCCCGATGTTACTGCCTTTGGCCTGCGCATCGAAATGGCGAACAATTCGCTGCCTAATCCCTTCAGTGAAACCGACCTGCGGCTCTATGCCGTCGATGGCGATTCCCTGAGGATGGTGCTCGATGGCCTGGTCGTGGGCGGCAATGGCGGCGAGGGCGATACCAATTGCGCCGGATACTTTCATACTAGTCGGGTTAGCCTGGCGATGAGCCCGGCCAAACATCATGGCTACCACGACATAACGGTGGTCGAGCAAATGGATACTGACAATCCGTTGCCCGACAAGGATGGCGAGTGCCAGTCCCATCCCGGCAAGTCCGTGAGCCAAACCTACCGGCTGCGCTATGATGGCAGCCGGTATACGGCTCCTGCGGGGCTCAAAGCCCTGGAGCCGTGAGGACGCCGCTGGCTGCGACTGAAGCAGCGTGGCCTGGTGGTTAATGGCTGGTGTGCCCGAAACCAAATTTTGGTGACGTTTCGGCACCAAAGTTTAAGCGTCGCTGATATAATGTGTTTCCTGAAGAACGACCCGGCAAATCGGGCGATGAGGCAGGGGCATGCGTCACAGTAACTTCACGGCAATGGCCGCGATTTCGGCCGTCTTGATGATGTCTGGCTGTACAACGGGCGGCGTCGACACCACCAAGACCACCGCCATCCAACCGGCGGCGAAGGACATCGACACCTCCGATCTGGCGCAAGGCAAGGCGCAGTTTCGCGACGCCAATTACGGCCTCGCCGAAAAGCACTTCCGCAAGGCCGTCGAGTTGAAGGCCGACAATGCGGAGGCCTGGATGGGGCTCGCTGCTTCCTATGATGAACTCGGCCGCTTCGACTTCGCCGACCGTGCCTACGGCCAGCTTTTGAAAGTCGCCGGCCGCAAGCCGCAGATCGTCAACAACATGGGCTATTCGCAACTGCTGCGCGGCAATCGCAAGAAGGCCAAGGCGCTGCTGCTCGAAGCGAAGGCCGGCATGGCCGATCCCACCGTCGTCAACGCCAACCTCGCTCTCTTGAACAAGGGTTGACCTCGCGTCGTCCAAGGGTCCGGTTTCGGGACACATGGCATCGAACGTTTTGTAAACCCTATCCGTAGGTTGCATCGATAGATCGGCTGAAAACCCATATCTGAGGGCTGCCGCTGACCTTAGAGTGCAGCGCAACCGCCGACGCTCGAGAGGCCCTTGCCCGATATGCTGGACTTCAGTTCGCTCCTGCTCGCAGCTGCGCTGTCGGGCATCTGCCTCAGCGTCACCATGTTTGCGATCTGGTTCACCGCGCCCAAGGCAGGCTTCGTGCTGACGGTGGCGTGCGGCATTCTGGTGCTCGTCGCGCATGTGATCCTGTTCTGGCGATACACCAAGGATCCCGATCCGCTGCTCTGTCAGATCGTGCTTGCGCTGCTCAGCCTGGGGTTCCTGATCCTCTGCGTGTCGGCCATGCAATATCTGGGCGTGCCCGGCCACAGACGCGCCGTTGCACCGGCGCTTGCCGCCATGGCTGTCTGTGCGGCAGTGACCTTCCTGGGGCTTGACGGTGTCGGCTTCATCGTCACCTACGCCACGGTGACGGTGCTTCTGTCGGCGATCGGCGCCATGTTTTGGATCAATGGCAGTCACGATCGCCGGATCCTGCTGGTGGTTTCGTTTCTGAGCGGCACCTGCGCTGTGTCGTTTGCGCTTTGTGGCGTGGTTCTGCTGACCAAGGGGCAATGGACGCTCGCGGTCGCGCCCGACAACTGGGCCGAACGACTGAATTCCGTCGTGGCGGTGGCTTGCATGACCGGGCTCGGCGCATTGACGCTCTCCCTCCACCATCTGCAGGCGCAGATCGAGCTGAAGGCCGAGACCATGACCGACCCGCTGACGGGGTTGATGAACCGGCGGGCGTTGACGTCGCTCTACGGCGAGCGGAGTTTCGGTCCGTTCATGTCCGTCGTCATGTTCGACCTCGACCACTTCAAGCGGACGAACGATGTCTATGGCCATCCGGTCGGGGACCAGGTCTTGTGCCGCTTCGCCGCGGTCATCAAGAAATATGCCAGGACCGGCGTCGACGCTTTTCGCCTGGGCGGCGAGGAATTCGCCGTCGTCATGTCGCGAATGACGGAAGAGAAGGCCCATGATCTCGCCAGCAAGATCTGTGTGGCCTTCGGCACCGAGATCGTCGCCACCCAACTCGGCAAGTTGCGCAGCACGGTCAGCGGCGGCATCGGCTTTGGCGAGGCAAGCGGCAGCAGCCTCGATGAGGTGCTGACCGAGGCCGATGCGGCGCTCTATGCCGCCAAGCGCGCCGGGCGAAACTGCGTCATCAGCCGTAAAAGGACAGGCAAGGCCGAACCTATCAAGCCGGCCTTGCGCTCCGCGTAATTATTCCGCCGCACCCAGATAGTCCGACAGTGGCGGGCAGGAGCAGACCAGGTTGCGGTCGCCGGCGACATTGTCGATGCGTGACACCGGTGGCCAGTATTTGGCTGCCGTGTCGGCGTCGCCGGCGGGATAGGCCGCCTCCAGGCGCGAGTAGGGATGCGTCCACTGGCCGGCCAGCACCTCGGCGGCGGTGTGCGGCGCGTTGACCAGCGGATTGTCGGCCAAAGGCCATTCGCCCCTGGCGACTTTCGCTGCCTCGCCTGCGATGGCGATCATCGCCTCGCAGAAGCGGTCGAGTTCCCGCTTGGGCTCGGATTCGGTCGGCTCCACCATCAGCGTGCCGGCGACCGGGAAGGACATGGTCGGCGCGTGGAAGCCGTAGTCGATCAGCCGTTTGGCGACATCGTCGACACTGATGCCGGCGCTGTCCTTGAGCACGCGGGTGTCGAGGATGCATTCATGCGCGATGCGATCGTGCCTGCCCTTGTAGAGAAGCGGGAAATGCGGCGCGAGCCGTGTCGCCACGTAGTTGGCCGAGATGATGGCGGTCTCCGTCGCCTGCTTCAGTCCGGCGGCGCCCATCATGCGGATATACATCCAGGTGATCGGCAGGATCGAGGCACTGCCGAATGGTGCGGCCGACACGGCGTGCGCCGAACCTTCGGTGACATGTCCCGGCAGATAGGGCTGCAGATGCGCCTTTACGCCGATCGGGCCGATGCCCGGGCCACCGCCGCCATGCGGAATGCAGAAGGTCTTGTGCAGGTTCATATGACAGACATCGGCGCCGATATCGGCGGGCCGCGCCAAGGCGACCAGCGCGTTGAGATTGGCGCCATCGAAATAGACCTGGCCGCCATGCTCGTGGATAAGGGCGCAGAGGTGGCGTGCACCTTCCTCGTAGACGCCATGCGTCGAGGGGTAGGTGAACATCAGTGCCGCGAGATTCTTGGAATGCTCGTTGGCCTTGGCTCTCATGTCGTCCATGTCGATATTGCCGTCCTCCAGGCAGCGCACAACGACAACGCTCATCCCGGCCATCGCAGCACTTGCCGGATTGGTGCCATGAGCGGAGGAGGGGATCAGGCAGACGGTGCGATGACCTTCGCCGCGTGAGCGATGATAGGCGCGGATTGCAAGCAGGCCGGCATACTCGCCCTGGCTGCCGGCATTGGGCTGCAGGCTGACGGCGTCGAAGCCGGTGATCTCCGACAGCCATCCTTCCAGTTCGCCGATCATGGCGCGATAGCCGGCCGAATGGCTTGCCGGCGCGAAGGGATGCAAATTGGCGATTTCAGGCCAGCTTACCGGCATCATTTCCGCCGCCGCGTTGAGCTTCATGGTGCAGGATCCCAGCGGGATCATGCTGCGGTCGAGCGCCAGATCCTTGTCGGCCAGCCGGCGCAGCAAGCGCATCATGTCGGTTTCCGACTTGTTCTCATGGAACACAGGCTGGGTCAGGAACTCCTTGCCGCGCGGCTTGCCAGGTACGGTGCTGTCGGCCGACGGAGAGGCCTTGGCGCCGAACAGGGCGGCGATCGCATCGAGATCGGCATCGGTCGAGGTCTCATCGAAGCTGATGCCGACATGGTCGGCATCGATGACGCGCAGCAGCCGGCCGGTCTTTTCAGCCGCAGTGGCGATCTGCGCCGCCTTGCCCTTGGTCTCCACCGTCACCGTGTCGAAACGGCTGGCGCCGATCACCGACACGCCTGCCGCTTCGAGGCCGCTTGCCAGACGATTGGCCAGCGTGTGGATGCGCCCGGCAATCGCCTGCAGCCCGGCGGGGCCGTGCCAGATCGCATAAGCCGTCGCCATGTTGGCAAGCAGCGCCTGTGCGGTGCAGATGTTGGAGGTCGCCTTGTCGCGGCGGATATGCTGTTCGCGTGTCTGTAAGGCAAGCCGGTAGCCGGGCCGGCCTTTGCTATCGGTGGATTGGCCGACCAGGCGGCCAGGCATCAGCCGCGTCAACTTGTCGGAGACGGCGCAATAGGCGGCGTGCGGCCCGCCAAAGCCCATCGGCACGCCAAAACGCTGCATCGGGCCGACGGCAATGTCGGCGCCAAGCTTGGCCGGCGCATCGGTCAGCGCCAGGCCGAGCGGATCGGCAATGAAGACGACGATGGCGCCGGTCGCACGCGCCTTGTCGATCGCCGCCTTGTGGTCGCCATAGACGCCAAACGTATCCGGCCAGGAGACGAGCAAAGCAGCGGTGTTGTCGTCGATCGTCTCGCCGTCGATCTCGATGCCGAGCGGCTCGGCGCGGGTACGCACGACGTCCAGTGTCTGCGGGTGTGGCGTGCCGGCAAGTGCGATCTTGGTGCGCTTGTCGCGGTGGTGGCGCAAGGCGATGCCTATGGCTTCGGCGACGGCGGTTGCTTCGTCCAGCAGCGAGGCCGACGCCACCGGCAGACCGGTCAATTCCGTGACCAGCGTCTGGAAGTTGAACAGCATCTCCAGCCGGCCCTGGCTGATCTCGGCCTGATAGGGCGTGTAGGCCGTGTACCAGGCCGGGTTCTCGAACAAGTTGCGCTGGATGACCGGCGGCACATGCACGCCGTGATAGCCGGCACCGATAAAGCTCTTCAGCACCGTATTCTTGGCCATGGTCGCCGACAATTCGGCCAGCGCTTCCGCTTCGCTGGCCGGTGCGGGCAGGGTCAGCGGCAAGTCGAGGCGGATCGACTGCGGCACGGCCTGGCTGATCAGCGTCTCGATGGACGGAACGCCGATCACGGCAAGCATGGCTCTGACATCGTTGACGCTCGGGCCGATGTGGCGGGCCGAGAAGGGAGTGAGTGCTGCGGTCATGTCAATCCGTCCTGATATCAGCCGATATGGGCTTTGTAGGCGGCCTCATCCATGAGGCCCGCGAGCTGGCTTTCGTCGGCAAGCTTCATCTTCCACAGCCAGCCGGCGCCGGTTGCCGCCGAGTTGACCAGTGACGGGTCCGACGACAGCGTGCTGTTGGCTTCGGTGATCTCGCCATCGACCGGCGCGTAGACATCGGAAGCCGCCTTGACGGATTCGACCACGACGGCGGTGTCGCCCTTGGTCAATTTCTTTCCGGTCTCCGGCAGTTCGACGAAGACGAGGTCGCCGAGCTGCTCCTGCGCATAGTCGGTGATGCCGACAGTGGCGATGCCGCCCTCGACGCGGAGCCATTCGTGATCTGATGTGAAATAGGTCGTTGCCATTGAGATCATCCTTTGCGGTAGCGATGCGGTGTGAAGGGCAGGGAGCTGATATCGACTGGGATTTTCGTGCCGCGAACATCGGCGAAAACCCGTATTCCCTGTTTGGCCAGTGGCGCCGTGACATAGCCCATGGCGACCGGATGGCCGGCTGACGGGCCAAAGCCGCCTGATGTGACATGGCCGGCGGGCGTGCCGTCGGCGTCAAAGAGCGCGGCGCCGGCGCGCACCGGCTGGCGGCCTTCCGGCTTCAGCCCGACGCGCTTTTGCGCGGGTCCTCGTTCCACGGCGGCGCGGAGCGCATCGGCGCCGATGAAAGCGCCGGAAGCGCGGATGTCCTTTGGAATTGCCCACATCAACGCAGCGCTGGCCGGATCGGTCTCCGGCGTGATGTCCTGGCCATGCAGGCACAGCCCTGCCTCCAGCCGCAGACTGTCGCGGGCGGCCAGGCCGATCCACAGCACGCGTTCATCGCCGAGCAGCTTCGCGACGAGGTCGCGCGCATCGGCTTCCGACAGGCCGATCTCGAAACCGTCCTCGCCGGTATAGCCCGACCGGCTCATGAACCAGTTCTTGCGCGGTTCGACACCATGCATGAACAGCAGCGAGCCGGTCTCGATGCCGGCGCGCGAAAGGGCGGCCCAGGCTTCAGGACCCTGGATGGCCAGGAAGACGCGGTCGAGCGGCTCGACCCTGGCGTCGAAATCCGCGGCAAGTGCACGCAAATGCTTTTCGTCGGCGACGGCGTTGCCTGCGTTGGCGACCACCATGAACCTGCTATCGCCAAGTCTGGTGACGATCAGGTCGTCCAGAATGCCGCCTGCCTCGTTGAGGAAAAAGGACAGTTTGGACTGTGAGATTTGGAGTGCGCCTGCATCCAAGGGGCAAGCGCGGTTGAGCAGCGCAACCGCCTCCGGCCCGCTGACTTCGAACAGCTTCATATGCGAGATGTCGAACAGGCCAGCCTGTTCGCGGGTGTGAAGATGTTCCTTCATGACGCCCGCCGGATAGGTCAGCGGCATCGACCAGCCGGCAAAAGCGCCAAAACGCGCACCGGCGGCCACATGGATGTCTTCGAGGGGTAGGTGTCTTGTATCGTCGCCCGTCATGTCGTCTCCAGAGTCGCACGCAATCGGCCGCGAATGGCGACCAGTCCGTGCCCCTCTGTCTGAAGCCTGAGAGACTCGCGCAGCCGGAGCTCTGTCAGCGGCGCTTACACCTTCGGCGCGGGGGCAAGCCCCGACTTTCCAGAGTGTCTTTCCCGTCTACGGTTCTTTTGCCTGAGAGATTTCGGGCGATTTCCCCTTCGGCGACAGCTCTCGCTGTTCTCTCCCGCAAACAGGTAGGACTCAGACCCTGAGTCCTCGACGCGCCATCCATAGCTCGCGCGCGACGGCTTGTCACCTGTCAGCGACATCTAAAGCGCGTGCATGCCATTCTTCAAAACCGCGGCACGTTTTTGGGCGACATGCGTTGGCCGACAAGTCTTCGCTAACCACGCCGTTTGCCGGTTTTTCAAGACACTGCTGATATGTTGGCTTGTATGACGCTTGGGGCCGGCGCTTGGCGACGGCGGACGGGGACGACAAATGGGCGAATTGATCATGAGCGCGCCGGTGGCCGGGCTGACCTCGAAAAGCCGCATCGCCGCGGAGGACGTGGCGATGTTGCGCCATGAAGTGTTCGGCGATGGCGTCGTGACGCGCGGCGAGGCCGAGGCGCTGTTTGCGCTCGATGCAACGGCGAAGGACAAATGCGAGGAATGGCCGCCCTTCTTCGTGGAGGCGGTTACCGACTATATCGTCCACCAGGAAAAGCCGTCGGGCTATATCTCGCAGGACAATGCCGACTGGCTGATCCGCACGATCTCGCGCGATGGCATGGTCGACAGCCGGACCGAGCTCGAATTGCTGGTGCATGTGCTGGAGCAGGCAAGATCGTCGCCGAGCCAGCTTTGCGTCTATGCGCTGGAGCAGGTGGCGCATGCCGTCATTGACGGCAAGGGGCCGCTGATGCTCGGCGGCGCGCTGGCTCCCGGCCTCATCGCACAGGCGGTCGAGCTGCTGCGCCGGATCCTCCATGCCCATGGCGGCGACGGCAACATCGCCATCACGCGCGCCGAGGCCGAGGTGCTGTTCAAGATCAACGAGTGCACTGCTCAAGGGCACAACGATCCGTCCTGGAACGAGCTGTTCGTCAAGGCGATCGCCAATTTCGTCATGTGCTCGGCCGGCTACGAAGCACCGACGCGCGATGTGGCGCTGCGCCGCGATGCCTTCCTCGAACATGCCGATCCGGAAATCGGCGGCTTCTTCAGCCGCATGATCTCTGGCGGCCTTGCCGGCATCATGGAAGCCTATCGGTCCCCGGGCGACATCGAGGCCGAGTGGGAAGCCAAGAACAGGGCGGCCGAGACCCTGGCCCGCCGCGCCGAGACGATCGATGCCGGCGAAGCCGGCTGGCTGATCGAACATATCGGCGTCGACAGGCCTCTTTACGAGAACGAACGCGCGCTGCTGACGCTGATCAAGCACGCCTCACCGGAAATCCATCCGGCGCTGAGGCCGCTGCTCGACAAGGTTGCCTGAGCGGTAGGGGGTTGCCTCGGTCAAAGCCGGGGTTGCCCGATTAGATCTGGTCGACGTCGATGTATATCCTTGCCAAGCCTTCCCTGACGGTCGACATGGCATCGGCGACGCTGATGGCGATGTGGTCGTGCATGAGCCTTGCGGCCCTGTTGGCATCGCGGGCTACCATGGCCCGGGCGATTTCGCTGTGTTCGGTGTAGGTCGTCGACAATCGCCGGTGCTTCTCCACTTCGATCTTGCGAACGAAATGGATGCGCGTGTTGATGCCTTCGAGCATGCGCGCCAGTTCGGAATTACCTGACAGCCTGGCGATGCGGATGTGAAATTCCTCGTCCCTGGCGGTCAGCTCAGTGCTGGAAAATGAGTCGGCGCGCGCCATGGTGAGCGTCCACCAGTCGACGAGCGCGGCAAGCTCCTCATCTGTCGAGCGCTGGATCGCCAGCCTGACGGAGCGCTCCTCGAGCACCGCCCGCACGTCGGAAAGATTGACGATCTCGTCGACATCGAAGCCCCGGCAAAAGAAGCCGCGATTGGTCTGGAAAGTGATGAGTTCTTCTGTGACCAACCGCTGGAGCGCCTCCCGGATCGGGCTGCGGCTGACATTCAGCCTGGCGGCAAGCGCCACTTCGTTGATGCGCTCGTTCGGCTTGAAGCGATAGTCCATCGCCATGCCACGGATTTCTTCATAGACACGCGGGCCGGTCTTGATCGGCTTGGATGCCAACGCCGCGCTGTTGTCCTGGTTGCTTTGCCTGGTGGGTCGGAGCATGGCGTCGGTCAAGCCTTTGCGGCGCTTGGTTCGGCAAACCGCGCCCGTGTGGGAAGGATGTCATCGAGGGCGATTGGTGCCGCCCGGCCGGCGATCAGATCGGCGACGATGCGGGCCGATCCATGTGCCATGGTCCACCCGATATGACCGTGGCCGGTGTTCAGCCAGAGATTTTTGATGTTGCGCAGGCCGAGGATCGGCAGGTTGTCGGGCGTCATGGGCCTCAGGCAGGCCCGCATCTCGGCGCGATCATAGGCGATGCCGCGCGGGAACAAGTCCTGCGTGACGCGCTTCATGAAGGCGAAATCCGAAGGCTTGTGGCTGCGATCATAGCCTGCGAATTCCGCGGTGGCGGTCACGCGGATGCGATCGCCCATCGGCGTGATGGCGACGAGGTTGTGCTCATCGATGACAGGGAGTTTTGGAGCCAGCGCCCGATCGACGATGGGAATGGTCATGGAATATCCCTTGACCGGATAGATCGGCAGACCAAGGCCGATCTTGCGGGCGAGGACGGGGCTCTCGGCGCCGAGACTCAGAACGTAGGTGTCGGCCAGAAACTCTCCCTTGTCGGTGACGACCTTGGTGATCGTTTCCTTTCTGCGTTCGATCCCCACGATCCTGGTCCCTGTCAGGATCTTGCCGCCCCTATTTTCGACGATGGCCGCCAGCGCGCGCGTGAACTTGGCGGCGTCGCCGGTTTCGTCGGTCGGACACAATACGCCGCCGGCAATGTTGTCGCGCGACGAAGCCAGCGCCGGCTCGCGGTCAACGATTTCCTGCGCGTCTACGATGCGGATCTCCTGGCCGTCGGCTTCCAGCAGGCGCATGTTGGCGACGCCCTTGTCGAGCGCCTGATGGCTGCGGTGGAAATAAAGAATGCCGTCCGACGTCCTGTCGTACGGGATCGCCTCTTCCCTGACGACCGCCTGCAGGACCGATTGGGAATGGACCGCAAGCCGATGTTTGAGCAGAGTGTTGCGACGTGCTTTGGCGGCCGTGCATTGCATGAGGAAGCGCAACGACCAGCTGTAGAGATGCGGGTCGGTGGAGAGCTTGAAACGAAGCGCCTGGTCTTTCAGGAACAGTGACTTCAGCAGGGTTTTTGGCGCGGCCGGCGATGACCAGACGAAGGAATGGCCGGGCGCGATCATGCCGGCATTTGCCCAGCTTGCCCCTTCGGCCACCTGTGATGCCTGCTCGAGAACGGTGACCGTGTGGCCGTCCTTCTGCAACTGATAGGCCGTGGTGATCCCGACAACGCCGCCGCCCAAGATCAATACGCGCATCGCTGTCCCGAATGGTTGTCGTTTCTATTGTCGACAATTCAATAGGAAGACGCTGGTCATTGTCAACGGCGCGTGGGTCGACGATCGATTCACCGTTCAGACAGGGCGAACCCCGGCATTTCTCGGTTCCCAAAATTCGAACGGAGCTCTTGACACGTTTGGCAAAGTTGTCGTTTCTATTGTCGACAATTCTGATTGGCATCAGGAAGGGGACTGTGCCATGGACGCCCCGCTTAGCCGCGCCGACGACACGCTTGTCCTCGACAAGGAACACATTCCCTTCACGACCGACGACGGCATCGGCACCCGCGCCAATCTCGGCCTGCTCGTCCTTCGGACCGACCAGACCATCGAGGATGAATTCCGCTATGCGCTGCCCGCGCGCGCCATCGCGCTGTACGAGGCGCGGCTCTACAGCGATGTCGAGATCACGCCTGAAAACCTGATGAAGATGTCGGCCGTCATCCCGGGAACGGTCGGGCTCTTGCCGGACGTCAAGTTCGATGTGATCGGCTTTGCCTGCACTTCGGGAGCGCTGGTTATCGGCGAGGACAAGGTCGCCGAACGCGTTCACGAGGTGCTGCCGGGCGTGCAAGTGACCAACCCGGTGACGGCGGCGCGGGCGGCGCTGAAGGCCCTGGGCGTTTCGCGGATCGCGTTGCTCACCCCTTATTTGGCAAAAATCAATCATTCCCTGCGGGCATCGCTGATGGCGCGGGGTATGGATATTCCGGTCATGGGCTCCTTCAACGAGGCGGACGACAATGTCGTTGCACGCATCACGCCGGCGTCGGTCAAGCAGGCCATCTTGGAAATCGGTGCGTCGAGCGACTGTGAGGCGGTGTTCGTTTCCTGCACCAGCATGCGCGTTGCCCGCATCATCGAGGAGGTCGAGAAGGAACTGGGGAAACCGGTAACCTCGAGCAATCACGCCCTTGCCTGGCACATGCTGCGGCTCGGCGGCATTGGTGAGCAGATTGCCGAAAAGGGCGAACTGTTTCGCCGCTCGCTAGGCTAGCATCTTCAGAGCCGGATTTGCGGTGTGCAGCTCAGATCCCGCCGTACCAGTCGTAGCCATTGTCTTCCCAATAGCCGCCGCGACCGCCGCCGACTGTGGCGAAGCCATCGACCAACTCGATCTTGTAGAGATATTTCGGCATCTTGTAGCCGAGCTGGCGCTCGACGCGAACCCGCAGCGGCGCGCCGTTCTCGACCGGCAGCGGCTTGCCGTTCAGGCCATAGGCGAGGATCGTCTGCGGGTGACGGGCATCGATCAGGTCGATGCTGCCGTAATATTTGATGTCGCCCGACAGGCTGCGGTCGATCGTGTCGAGGCAATGGAACATGACATAGCGCGCCTGTGGTTTGACCACCGCCTGGTCCAGCACCAGCGACAGCGGGGTGCCGGTCCATTTGGCTATGCAGCTCCAGCCTTCGACGCAGTCATGGCGGGTGATCTGGGTGCGGCTCGGCATGTTCTGAAGCTGCTCGCGGCTGAGCGACAGCGGCTTTTCGACGAGACCCGTCACTTCCAGACGCCAGTCGGCGAAATTGTTGGCGAGCAGGCCTTTGTAAACATCGTCATCGGGAGCGGTGACACCGTTCGGCCGCTGCGGCTGGCGTATGTCGGCCTCGGTGAATTCCGGCGCCAGCGCGTCACGTCCGGCAAGCAGGCGCTGTGCCCGGTATGTCAGGTCATTGGCGTTTTCGAGAAAACTGCGCAGGCCGCTGCCAACACCTAGCTGACTGTCGAAGGCGTCGCAGCCCGACAGCATGATGCCGGAGACGCCAAGGCTGGCACCGGTCAGGAATTTGCGGCGGCTGATCTGGAATTTTGCCATGTCAGGCATTCCTCTCGACGGGTTTGTCGTCCTGTGCGGGAGGATCGGTGCGATACCAGCCGGTGATGATCGAGCGCAGTTCGTTGATCGGGCCGGCGGCCAGGATCATCAGGATATGGACGACGAAGAAGGCGACCAGCAGCACCATGACGGTGAAATGGATGGTGCGTGCCGTCTGCCGGCCACCGAGCAGATCGTTGAGGAACGGCAGCACCGAATTCATGCTCGGCGACATCGCCAGGCCGGTGATGATCATCAGCGGCAACAGCACGAACAGCACGCCGCTATAGGCCATCTTCTGCAGCGTGTTGTATTCGCGCGCGTGGTGGAATTTGAGCTTGGCATGGTCGACGATGTCTTGCGGCAATCGCTTCAAATCGTCGAGGCGTGGCGCGAGATCGCGCCGCAGATGGCCGTTCACGATGCTGGCGACAAACCAGACGATCAACGTCGTGGTCAGTATCCAGGCAAAGAAGAAATGGATGACGCGCGCGGTGCCGAGATCATAGTAGGACGGGATGGTCGCCCAGGATGGAAAGGCGCGGGATGTCTCCTGGCCGGCCGGACCCGACCAGCCGAGCACGCCAGTCGTGTCGAAGCGCTTGCCGAAGATTTCCGTGTAGCCGCGCGGACCCGCGTCGGAATTCTCAGCGCCGATGGCGAAGATGGTGTTGTTGTAGTCAAAGCCCGATTCTTTGCCGATATAGAGCTGCGGACGGGCATTGAAGATCTGCAGGCCTGACAGCAGCATGAAGAACAAGGAGATGGCCCAGAGCCAATGCGTCAACCGCGTCCAGCGAGACTGCCGGTAGATCAGCGTTTTGTCGTTCGACGCAGAAGCGCCTGGATCGGCGGCGGATTGGCTTCTGGCAACGGATTCCATCGTCTTTCGTCTCCCGGCCTCGCGGCATGGCCTGCGCGTTCATTGTCCTCCTGATACGTCGCGATCCAAACCGATGTTTCATCCGATCACGGATTTATTACGGACCGCCCAGGCTGACGGCGAGATTGACGGCAGCGGCGACGATGACCGTGTTGAAGAAAAACGACAGGATGGAATGGACAAGCACGACACGACGCATATGCGTTGTCGAGATGTTGGTATCGGCAGTCTGTGCGGTCATGCCGATCACCGTCGAGAAGTACAGGAAATCCCAGCCCTCCGGCCGTTTGTCGCCCGGAAACAGCAGTCCGCCGACCGGGATTTTCTTCCTGGTCTCGGCATCCACCGCATCGCCGTCCATCCAGTAGACATGGGCATAATGGAGCGCTGCCATGGCATGGATGGTGAACCAGCCGAGCGGGATCGACAGCAGCGCGAAGGTGAGCTCGACGGGATGGCTTCTGTCCTTCTGATTGATCAGCAGGAACAATGAGATAACGGCAACGCCGACGACGACAAGCGTCACGGCGAAGATGACCAGCACAGGCTGGTCCGTGGCACGCGCATTCCTGCTCAGATACCTGCCGGTGAACTTCGGCATCTGGGCGACGACGAGAATGACATAGGCGGCAAAGAACGCGTTGGCGCCGATCGAATAGGCAAGCGGGGCGTGCAGCAGCAACGCCACGAGAAGCGCAAAAACGCCAACGCAGGCCGACACAGCGAACAGCATGTGGCGCTGAATGGGAGACTTCACCGGGGTTTCGGCAGCCATGTCGGTTCCAACCTTGGATGGCGCTCGGTTTCTAGTCTGGTGTGGCGGATTTGAGCGCCCGCCGCAAGATGCGGTCGAGTTCGCCCAGAAACCGCGACCGGTCTTGTGGCGCGAAGCTGGCATTGTAGCCCTTGCTTTCGCCGGTCTCGCGCAGATGCTGCTTCAGGTCACGCATCGCCATCGCCATGCCGATCGTTTCCGGAGTGAAGGGGCGCCCCGTTGGCCCAAGCACATGGGCGCCGAGCGCCACCGCGCGGGCGGCCAGCGGAATGTCCGCGGTGATCACAATGTCGTTGGTGCGTGCATTGTCGACGATCCAGTCGTCGGCGGCATCAGCGCCCTTGGAGACCACGACATTGCGGATCATCGGATCGCGCGATGGCCGCAGGCCGCCATTGGAGACGTAGGTGACAACGACGCCATGCCGGTCGGCCACTTTTTCGACCTCGGCCTTGACCGGGCAGGCGTCTGCATCGACGAGAATGGCGGGGAGTTCGCTCATGCTTGGGTGGTGCCGTCTTCGACCACGATCTCGGCTTCCTTGTCGACCATATGTTCGCGCATCAGCATTTCGGCTTCTTTCACCGCTCTCTTCACATACGGGCCTCGGGCGCTGAATGTGATCTCGTCAATGCATCTATCGATTTCGCCGAGGTCGATGCTGACGCGTTTGTTGTCGCGAAATGTTCGCCAGAGGTCTTCGCCGAAATTGCGAATGCGGTGGATACCTGACGCTTGCCCGTCGCGAAATTTGATGCGGATTATGACCATGCCTTTGCAAGCTTTCGAACGGCTGGTGCGGGCCGGACCAGGAAGGTCCAGCCCGCAATCGTTCAGGCCGGCAGCGCTCCGGACTTCTTCGCCGTCCAGGTGGCGATGTAATCCATCAGGCCGGGGTTGAGGCAGTCATAGGGCTCCAGCCCGATTGTCTTCAGCTGCGAACGGATGCCGTCCATCCCCTTCGGATCGACACCGGACTCGATGATCGATGAGACAAAGGCGGTAAAGCCCGGCGGCGACCAACCGTCCTCTTCGAAGCGTTCGGGATGGATGAAGGACAGGCCCTTGAACGGATGGTCGCGCTCGACCGGCCCGTGCATGTGGACACCGCAGCCGGTGCAGGCATGGCGCTGGATCAGCGCTGAGGGGTCGACCACCTTCAGCTTGTCGCCGTTTTCGGTGACGGTGACGTCGCCGGTGCCGGCCACGGCAACGACTGAGAACACCGCGCCTTCCGGCTTCCAGCATTTGGTGCAGCCGCAGGCGTGATTGTGGGCGATCTGGCCTTTGACCTTCACCTTCACCGGCTTGCTGGTGCAGGCGCAGACCAGCGTGCCGCCGGCAAAGCTTGCGCTTTCCTTCGGCAAGCCATTGTCGATTTTCGGATGCAGTTTCTCCGCCATTCTTTTCTCCTCCCAGTTGTGAACCACAGGGGTCGCTGGCCGTTGGTCGGCGGTTTGTGGTCTTCCTCAGTAAACGACGACGCTTCTGATCGATTTGCCCTCATGCATCAGGTCGAACCCCTTGTTGATGTCCTCGAGCTTCAGCGTGTGGGTGATCATCGGATCGATCTGGATCTTGCCGTCCATGTACCAGTCGACGATCTTGGGCACGTCGGTGCGGCCGCGCGCGCCGCCGAAGGCGGTTCCCATCCAGGTGCGGCCGGTGACCAGTTGGAACGGCCTTGTCGAAATCTCCTGTCCGGCGCCGGCGACGCCGATGACGACCGACTTGCCCCAGCCGCGATGCGAGGCTTCCAGCGCCTGGCGCATCACCTTGGTGCTGCCGGTGCAGTCGAATGTGTAGTCGGCGCCGCCGATCTGGTCGGCGCCACGCTTGGTCATGTTGACGAGGTGGGGCACGACATCGCCGTCGATCTCCTTCGGATTGACGAAATGCGTCATGCCGAACCGCTCGCCCCACTCCTTCTTGTCGTTGTTCAAATCGACGCCGATGATCATGTCGGCGCCGGCAAGTTTCAGGCCCTGGATCACGTTGAGGCCGATGCCGCCGAGGCCGAAGACGACGGCGGTGGCGCCGATCTCGACCTTGGCGGTGTTGATCACAGCGCCGATGCCGGTGGTGACGCCGCAGCCGATGTAGCAGATCTTGTCGAAGGGGGCGTCGGGGTTGACCTTGGCCAGCGCGATCTCGGGCAGCACGGTGAAATTGGAGAAAGTCGAGCAGCCCATATAGTGAAAGACCTTGTCCTTGCCGATCGAGAAGCGCGATGAACCATCGGGCATCAGGCCCTGGCCCTGGGTGGCGCGGATGGCCGTGCACAGATTGGTCTTTCGCGACAGGCAGGAATGGCACTGGCGACATTCGGGCGTATAGAGCGGGATGACGTGGTCGCCCTTCTTGAGCGAGGTGACGCCCTTGCCGATATCGACGACGACGCCGGCGCCCTCATGGCCGAGGATGGCTGGAAACAGGCCTTCCGGATCGGCGCCAGACAGCGTGAATTCGTCGGTGTGGCAAATGCCGGTCGCCTTGATCTCGACCAGCACCTCGCCCTCGCGTGGGCCGTCGAGATCGACCTCCATGATCTCCAGCGGCTTTCCGGCGGCGACAGCGACAGCGGCGCGGGTTTTCATGGGGCAGTTCCTCCAATGCGAATTTTTTTCCAAGGTTTCAGGTTTTATCGACACGATCAACCGGAACCTGGTGCCAGGACTGGTCCACAGCGGTGAATTGGAATCGCAGATCGATTGGAAGGCAGTGAATTGCATGGTCGGCTTGACCCTGCAAGCACAGGCCATAAAAGGAACGGCCGACCCGAGGGGATGACATTTCGCATGTTCACGAAAATCCTGATCGCCAATCGCGGCGAAATTGCCTGCCGCGTCATCAAGACGGCGCGCAAGATGGGTATCGCCACGGTTGCCGTCTATTCCGATGCCGATCGCGATGCCGTGCATGTCGAGATGGCCGACGAGGCGGTGCATATCGGGCCTTCGCCAGCCGCGCTGAGCTATCTCGTCCCGGAAAAGATCATCGCCGCCTGCAAGGAAACGGGAGCCCAGGCCGTGCATCCCGGCTACGGATTCCTGTCCGAGCGGGCGGCTTTCTGCGAAGCGCTGGAAGCGGAAGGCATCATTTTCATCGGCCCGAAGCCCAAGGCGATCAAGGCGATGGGCGATAAGATCGAATCGAAGAAGTTCGCCAACGCCGCCAAGGTTTCCACCGTGCCCGGCTGGCTCGGCGTCATCGAGAATGCCGACCATGCCGAAAAGATCGCCGGCGAGATCGGTTATCCCGTGATGATCAAGGCTTCGGCCGGCGGCGGCGGCAAGGGCATGCGCATCGCCTGGAGCGAGGCCGAAGTGCGCGACGGCTTCGACCGCGCGCGCTCGGAAGCCAAGAGCTCGTTCGGCGACGATCGTCTCTTCATCGAGAAATTCATCGTCGATCCGCGCCATATCGAAATCCAGGTGCTGGCCGACGCGCATGGCAACGCGCTCTATCTCGGCGAGCGCGAATGCTCGATCCAGCGACGCAACCAGAAGGTCGCCGAAGAGGCGCCGTCGCCCTTCCTGGACGCCGCGACACGCAAGGCCATGGGCGAGCAGTCGGTGGCGCTGGCCAAGGCCGTCGATTACCAGAGCGCCGGCACGGTCGAATTCATCGTCGACAAGGACAAGAACTTCTATTTCCTTGAAATGAATACACGATTGCAGGTCGAGCATCCGGTGACGGAGCTCGTCACCGGCATCGATCTGGTCGAGCAGATGATCCGCGTCGCCGCCGGCGAAAAGCTTGGCCTGAAGCAAAGCGACATCAAGCTGAACGGCTGGGCGGTGGAAAGCCGGCTCTATGCCGAAGACCCTTACCGCAACTTCCTGCCTTCGATCGGCCGACTGACGCGCTACCGGCCGCCTGAGGAAGGACAATTCGGCGATGTCGTCATCCGCAACGACACCGGCGTCACCGAAGGCTCCGAAATCTCGATGTTCTACGATCCGATGCTCGCCAAGCTGTGCACCTGGGCGCCGACGCGTCTGGAGGCCATCGATGCCATGTCGGAAGCGCTCGACAGCTTCGTCGTCGACGGTATCGAGCACAACATTCCGTTCCTGGCCGCCTTGATGCAGCATCCGCGTTGGCGGGAAGGGCGGATATCGACCGCTTTTATATCGGAGGAATATCCCGACGGCTTCGCGCCGGTCGTACCGAACGACGATGAGAAGGCCGTGCTGGCGTCGATCGCGACCGCGGTGGAACTGCTGCGCCGTGACCGGCTCGACCGGCTGGGCGGGCGGCTGGCGCCGCATTCGGGAGCTCTGAAGCGCGACTGGGTGGTAAAGATCGGCGATGACTATCTGTCGGCGTCGATTATCGAGGGCATGATTTCCATTCCGATGGAAATCGATCTGTCGATCGAGGGCGGCAGGGCGTTGACCGTTGCATCAGACTGGCGGCCGGGCGATCTGATCTGGCGCGGCACGGTAGGCAAGCGCAAGGTTACGGCCCAGGTCAGGCCGGTTGCCAACGGCTTTCGCATAGCCTGGAAAGGCATGTCGGTGACCGCGCGCGCCATGCTGCCGCGCACCGCCGAGCTGGAAAGGCTGATGCCCGAAAAGGTGGCGCCGGACACGTCGAACCTGCTGCTTTGCCCGATGCCTGGCCTTGTCGTGTCAATTGCCGTTGCCGAAGGCCAGGAGGTCAAGGCCGGCGAGACATTGGCGGTGGTCGAAGCGATGAAGATGGAAAACGTGCTGCGTGCTGAACGCGACCTTGTCGTCTCCAAACTCAACGCCAAGCCAGGCGACAGCTTGGCCGTGGATGCGGTGATCATGGAGTTTGCGTAAGGCTGGCCGGGCCGGCAGCCTGTGATCAGCAGCGGTTTGTGCTGGACTGGCATCGCGCGGTCCCGGACAATACATCTCCATCGACTCAAGGACCTTCACACAGCACCATGGCCGACGAAAAACTTCCCCGCGATCCCCTGAAGCGCGAAGCAGCGATTGCTGCGGCGCGGCCCGAGGCCCCGGCGCGGCCCTTCGTCCATCTGCGCGTGCATTCGGCCTATTCGCTGCTGGAAGGCGCCTTGCAGATCGGCAAGGTGGTGGCTCACGCGGTCAAGGACGAAGCCCCGGCCATCGCCGTCACCGACACCAACAATCTGTTCGGCGCACTGGAATTCGCGCAGAAGGCGGTGAAGGACGGCATCCAGCCGATCATCGGCTGTCAGACGGCGCTCGCCTTTTCCGGCGAAAACAGCGATGGCCAGCGCGACCGCAGGCGGCAGGGCCCGGATATGCGGCCGGTGGTCCTGCTCGCCGCGACCGAAGCCGGCTATTCCAATCTGGTCAGGCTGGTTAGCCGCGTCTACCTCGAAACGCCGCCGGGCGAAGCCGTGCACCTGACCACCGAAATGATGGACGGCTATTGTGACGGATTGATCTGCCTCAGCGGTGGGCCGCGCGGACCGATCGGCACCGCGCTCAAGGAAGATCGCCGCGACCTGGCCGAAGCCCGGCTTTTGACCCTCAAGGAGATGTTCGGCGACCGGCTCTATGTCGAGTTGGACCGGGTTTCCGGTTATGACCGCGTGATCGAAAAATCCTCGATCGATCTGGCGTATGCCCATGAACTGCCCCTGGTCGCCACCAACGAGGCGTTCTTTTCCTCTCGTGACGACTATGACGCACATGACGCGCTGATCGCCATCGCCGAGGGATCGGTCGTCGCCGCCGACAATCGTCGCCGGCTGTCGCCGGACAATTTCCTGCGCAGCCAGGCCGATATGGCGCGGCTCTTTGCCGATCTGCCGGAGGCGATCGACAACACTGTCGAGATCGCGCTGCGCTGCTCCTACTATCCCAGGAATCGCAATCCGATCCTGCCGCGCTTCACCGGCGGCGATGTCGCCGACAATGACGCCGCGGTGCAAGCGGAAGCCGACGAACTGGCCCGCCAGGCGCATGAGGGGCTCGACGCGCGCCTCGCCATGCATGGCCCAACCGCCGGCTATACGGTCGAGCAATACCGCGAGCGGTTGAACTTCGAGCTTGGCATCATCACCAAGATGAAGTTTCCCGGCTACTTCCTGATCGTTGCCGACTTCATCAAATGGGCGAAGGCTCAGGGCATTCCGGTCGGGCCGGGCCGCGGTTCGGGCGCAGGCTCGCTGGTCGCCTATTCGACGACCATCACCGACATCGATCCGCTGCGCTTCTCGCTTCTGTTCGAGCGCTTCCTCAATCCCGATCGCGTGTCGATGCCCGACTTCGACATCGACTTCTGCCAGGATCGACGTGAGGAGGTCATCCGCTACGTCCAGCAGAAATACGGTCGCGACCAGGTCGGCCAGATCATCACCTTCGGTACGCTGCAGGCTCGCGCCGTGCTGCGCGACGTTGGCCGTGTGCTGCAGATGCCCTATGGCCAGGTCGACAAGCTCTCCAAGATGGTGCCACAGAACCCGGCCAATCCGGTCAAGCTCGCTGACGCCATCGCCAACGAGCCGCGCTTTGCCGAAGAGGCCGAGAGGGAGCCGATCGTCCAGACGCTGCTCGATATGGCGCAGAAGCTGGAAGGCCTTTACCGCCATGCCTCGACGCACGCCGCCGGCATCGTCATCGGCGACCGGCCGCTGTCGGAACTGGTGCCGATGTACCGCGATCCGCGCTCGGACATGCCCGTCACCCAGTTCAACATGAAATATGTCGAGCAGGCCGGACTGGTGAAGTTCGACTTCCTCGGCCTGAAGACGCTGACCGTGCTGGAGACGGCGGTGAAGCTGATCCGCCGGCGCGGCATCGAGATCGATCTGGCGACGATCCCGCTCGACGATCCCGACACCTACGCCATGCTGTCGCGCGGTGAAGTGGTCGGCGTGTTCCAGGTGGAAAGCGCCGGCATGCGCAAGGCGTTGATCGGCATGCGGCCCGACTGCATCGAGGACATCATCGCGCTGGTCGCGCTCTACCGCCCCGGTCCGATGGAGAACATTCCGACCTACAACGCCAGAAAGCATGGCGAGGAGGAGATGGCGTCGATCCATCCCAAGATCGACCATCTGGTGAAGGAGACGCAAGGCGTCATCGTCTACCAGGAACAGGTGATGCAGATCGCGCAGGAGCTGTCCGGCTACTCGCTCGGCGAAGCCGATCTGCTGCGCCGCGCCATGGGCAAGAAGATCCGCGCCGAGATGGACAAGCAGCGCGAGCGCTTCGTCTCCGGCGCTGTCGAGCGTGGCGTCGGCAAGCCGCAAGCCGACTTCATTTTCGACCTGCTGGCCAAGTTCGCCGACTATGGTTTCAACAAATCGCATGCCGCCGCCTACGCGGTGGTTTCATACCAGACCGCCTATCTCAAGGCGCATTATCCGGTCGAGTTCCTGGCGGCGTCGATGACGCTCGACATGGGCAACACCGACAAGCTCGCCGATTTCCGCCAGGACGCGCTACGCCTCGGCATAGAGGTTCTGGCGCCGTCGGTGACATCGAGCTTTCGCCCCTTCGAGGTCGGTGAGAACCGCATCTACTATTCGCTGGCGGCGCTCAAAGGCGTCGGCGACGCGGCGGTCGAACACATCGTTGCCCAACGTGGGGAAAGGCCGTTCAAGAACCTTGCTGATTTCTGCGAGCGGGTCGATCCCAAGATTGTCGGCAAGCGCGTCTTCGAAAGCCTGATCATGGCCGGTGCGCTCGATTGCTTCGGCCACGACCGCGCGTCGATGATGGCGGGCGTGGAGCGCATGATGGGACTGGCGTCGCTGGCGCAGCAGAATGCGGTTTCCGGCCAGCACGACATCTTCGGCGCTTCGCTCGGCGCCCAGTCGCAGGCACTCAATCTGCCGGCGACAGAGCCGTGGCTCGCCGCCGACCGGCTGCACCGTGAATTCCAGGTGGTCGGCTTCTATCTCTCGGCGCACCCGCTCGACGAGTACAAGGCGGCCCTGCAGAAGATGCGGGTTCAGACGTGGGCCGAGTTTTCGGCGGCCGTCAAACGCGGTGCCGCCGCCGGCCGTCTGGCCGGCACGGTGACGTCCAAGCAGGAGCGCAAGACGCGCACCGGCAACAAGATGGGCGTTATCGCCTTTTCTGACACATCCGGCCAGTACGAAGCCGTGCTGTTTTCCGAAGGACTGGCGCAATATCGCGATCTGCTCGAGGCCGGCCGCTCCGTGGTCATCACCGTTGCCGCCGAGGACAGGCCGGAAGGCGTCAATCTGCGCATCAACTCAGTGCAGTCGCTGGAGGACGAGGCAAGCCGTATCCAGAAGGCACTTCGCATTTTCGTGCGCAACGCCTCGCCGATCAACACGCTGGCCGGCCAACTGACCGTCAGGGGCGAAGGCCAGGTCAGCTTCGTGCTGATCAAGGAAGAGGGCGAGGGGGAAATCGAGATCGAGCTGCCGAACCGCTACCGGATTTCGCCGCAGATCGCCTCGGCGATGCGCGCGGTGCCGGGCGTGGTCGAAGTGGAGTTGGTGTGACCCCCGCTCTTTCTCGCGCGCGGCAATCAGCCGGGCGGTCGCTGCCGCGAACGCCAGCGCAGTCAGCATGAAGCCGGCACAGAGGAACGGGTCGCAGACGGTTTCAACCTTGGCGCGGCTGCGTGACAGGCTGCGCAGGCTCTATCATGGGCGCACGCCGGCCGCTTTCCGGTTCCAACTGGTGGCCGTCGTCATCGACCTCGCCATCATCGCTTTCTTCATCGCGACGCCGGTTCTTCAGGACAAGCCGTCATTCCTCTGGCTCGACTATTCGGCGGCCGCGCTTGTCGCCGCGGACCTGGTCGCCCGGCTGCTTGCCTCCAAAAACATGCTGCGGCTGATGAAGCAGCCGACGTCGTGGGTCGATGTCTTCATCCTTTTGACGCTGCTGATGCCGACGGCGTTCGCCAATCTCGCCTTCCTGCGCATCCTGCGGCTGTGGTCGCTGTCGCGCAGCGGTTCGCTCTGGCGGCATCTGGAGATGCGCGGCCTGCGGCCGTGGCGCGAGGCCAGCCACGCGGTCATCAACCTCTTGACCTTCCTGTTTGTCATCACCGGCTTCGTCTACACGTTCTTCTTCCGCACTGGCGCCGGCCTGGAGAACTATATCGACGCGCTTTATTTCACCGTCGCCACGGTGACGACGACCGGCTTCGGCGACATCGTGCTGCCGGGCATGGCCGGCAAGCTGACGGCAATCGTCACCATGATCATCGGCATATCGCTGTTTGTCAGACTGGCTCAGGCGATCTTCCGGCCAGCCAAGGTTTTGTTTCCCTGTCCGCAGTGCGGCTTGCGGCGGCACGAGCCGGACGCCGTGCATTGCAAAGCCTGCGGCCATCTCCTCAACATACCCGACGAAGGGAACTGACGGCCGGCGGAACTACGACGCCGCCACTTCGGCCGGCTTCATTGGCCTGCGCTGAAGATTGAGCAGATTGCCCATCAGGATCAGCAGCGCGCCACCGGCGGTGAAGGCGTCGATCTGCTCGCTATAGAGCAGCCAGCCAATCAGTGCCGATAGCGGCACGCGCAGGAAATCCATCGGCGAGACGATGGTCGCGTCGGCATGACCAAGCGCACGGGCCATGCAGAAATGCGACGACATGCCGGTGAAGGCGATCAGCATGATCCATGGCCACAGCTCCAGTGGCGGGTTGCGCCACGTATAAAGCGCCGGGATGAGACCGACCACCGATTGGATAACCAGCATCCAGAAGATGATGCGCACGACGCTGTCCGTCCGGGTCAGCGACTTGATCGTGACCACCGAGATGCCGAAGCAGGCCGCGGCACCCAGCACGACGAGATGTCCAGGATCGACCGAGCCGACACCGGGGCGCACGATGATCACCACGCCGATCAGCCCCAGCCCGATCGCTGCCAGCTTGGCTCGGTTCAGCCTTTCGCCAAGAAAAATCACCGCCAGGATAGCTGTCCAGATCGGCGTGGTGAATTCGATCGAGATCAGCACGGCCAGCGGGATCAAAGTGAGGGCGTAGAGCCAGGCCGCCTGGCCCGTGTAGTGGATGACGTTGCGGGCGATGTGGGCAATGGGGCGCCGCGTGCGCATGGCTTGAAAGCCGCCACTCGTCATCACCAGCGGCAGAAGGATGAAGAAGCCGATCACAGAGCGCAACTCCAGCACCTGGAAGACGTTGAGCTCCGCTGTCGTGGCTCGGCCGGCGACCGTCATCCCAAGGAAGGAAGCGATCGACAGCGCCATCCAGAACGCGGCCTTGGGGATCGAGGGTGTGGGTGCCATTCGCGCTATGTCGCAGCCCAGGACTTCTGCCGCAATCGCTACGCAAGGCATTCTTCTGGGCCAGTCGCGACTGCTGGATGTTGTGAAACAGTCATGTGGCGGGCGGAACCTGAAACGGCAAGTGGCGTTGAGTCCCGATGGTCAGCCGTGCTGGCGGACCGTCCCGCCTTTTTGAAGATCGACAGGGAGAGCTTCGATGAGATTCTTCGCGCAATTCGCGCTTGCCGGCGGTTTACTGGTTGCGGCAGGCGCGGCACATGCCGACGAGACGCAATTTCTCCAGTCGTTCAAGGGCAATTTCGCCGGCAAGGGTATCGTCAAGGTCACCACCGATGCGCCGACCGTGAACGTGTCCTGCACGTTCAGCTCGAACGCGACATCGACCTCCCTGTCGCTCGACGGCAATTGCCGGGGGCTTGTCGTGGTCACGCGTGCCATCAGCGCGGATCTGAAGGCCAGCGGCGCCAAATACAGCGGCATCTATGTCGGCTCTCGCACGGGACCGGCACAGCTCAACGGCAGCCGTTCGGGCAACGCGATCAACCTGGGCATTCGCTGGGCCAAGGAGGTCAATGGCGACCGAAGGGCGCAGATGAAGGTCGAGAAACGCGGCGAGAACGGCATGCGGCTGACCGTCATCGACACCGACCCGAAAACCGGCAAGAGCGTGGTGACGAGCAGGATAGATCTGCAGCGCACCTAATCCTCGAGCGGCTCCGGCGGATGGGCGTCGCGGCCCTTGCCGAATGTGTAGCCGGTTTCCACCGCCTTGCGGCCGAACTTGTCGCGCAGGGCATCGATGGCGCCTTCGGCCATGGCGCGCTTGCGCGATTGGATGTCGACCAGATCGGGCGGGTCGGCCTTGTCGTCGTCCGAAAGGTCGCTGACGCCGATGCCTAGCAGCCGATATTTCGTGCCGTCGGTTTCCTTGCGCAGAAGCTCCACCCCGGTCTGAAAGATGCGGTCGGCGAGCCGGGTCGGATCGCCGAGCTGGCGATTGCGCGTGCGCAGCTTGAAATCCTGGCTCTTCAGTTTCAGCACCACGGTGCGCCCGGCAATGCCTGACTTTTTCAGCCGTGCCGAGACCTTTTCCGAAAGACCCCTGAGAACCGCGATCAGTTCCTCCAGCGACGCGATGTCGGTGTCGAAGGTGGTTTCGGCCGATACGCTCTTGACATCCTGGTCGGGATCGACGCGGCGGACGTCCTCGCCGCGCGAAAGGTGGTAGAGCCGGTCGCCCATCGTGCCGTAGCGGCGCATCAGGTCGCCGCGATCCATCTGCTGCAACTGGCCGATAGTGCGGATGCCGTCACGCTCCAGCGTGGCGTTGAATGCCTTTCCGACACCCCAGATCATGGTCACCGGCTGCGCCGCCAGGAAGCCGACTGCCTCGGCCTCGCCGATGACCGAGAAACCGCGCGGCTTGCGAAAATCAGACGCAATCTTGGCAAGGAACTTGCAATAGGACAGGCCGGCCGAAACGGTGATGCCGATCTCCTTCTCGACGGCCTGCGCGAAGCGCGCCAGCACCACAGCAGGCGGCAGGCCGTGCAGTCGTTCGGTGCCGGCGAGGTCGAGAAACGCCTCGTCGATCGACAGCGGCTCGACCAGCGGTGTCAGCGCTTGCATCATGGCGCGCACTTCGCGGCCGACGCGCACGTATTTTTCCATGTTGGGGCTGATGACGACCGCCTCCGGGCAGGCTTCGAGCGCCTTGAACATCGGCATGGCCGAGCGGACGCCCTGGATGCGGGCGATGTAACAGGCGGTGGAGACGACGCCGCGCTTGCCGCCGCCGATGATCAGCGGCTTGTCCTTGAGCGCCGGATTGTCGCGCTTTTCGATCGCCGCATAGAAGGCGTCGCAATCGATATGGGCCAGATGCAGCCGGTAAAGCTCGGGATGACGCACAAGCCGGGGGCTGCCGCAGCGCTCGCAGCGGCGCGTCGGGCTGCGCTGAAACATCAGGCAGTCGCGGCAAAAACCGTGATCGGGATTGTTGACAGGGGCCGCCATCGCTGCGAACATAAAGAGAACAGAAGCAATGGTACGACAGTGCAAGGCCAGCGACAAGGCTGGCCTGGGGAGAACGCATGAGCACGACCATAGCGCCGCTTGCGCCCGAGCTTTGGGCTGAATTCGAGGACCTCTTCGGCAAGCAAGGCGCCTGCTACGGCTGCTGGTGCACGCATTTCCGGCTGGCGCCGGCGATGCGCCGCGAGAGCAGCCGGGAACGCAACAAGGACCACATCAAGGCGCGTATCGAAGCCGGCCCGCCGCCCGGACTGCTGGCATTCGAGGATGGCCAGGCGGTTGGCTGGATGCAGATCGGACCGCGCGCCGACGTGCCCGAATGGAACAATCAGGGCAGGGGGTCGGCACCGGTCGATCCTGCCGACGCGGGGGATGCGGCCGTTTGGGCGATCTCCTGCTTCTTCATCCGCGCCAAGGCGCGCGGCAGGGGCATCACGCATCGCCTCGTCGAAGGCGGCATAGGTTTCGCCCGCCAGAATGGGGCCCGGCTGCTCGAGGCGTGCCCGATGGACCTGTCTCGCGATTCGCGCTCGATCGGCCTGTTCGTCGGTTCGTCACGGGTCTTCGAGAAGGCGGGTTTCGAGCGGCTGGTGGAACGCAAGGCCGGTCGCCCGCTGATGCGGCTGGTGCTTTGATCGAGATGGTCTGCCCGGGTGCCGTTGTCGATCTCACCTTGCGGTTGCAGCGGTAATTTCATACCAGACGGACAAAGTCTTTCTTCTAGGTCAAACGGAGAATTCGCGTGAACCGTGCCCTGCCATTCGTGTTCCTTCTTGCGTTGAGTGCCCCTGCTTTCAGCCAGACCGCCGACAGTCAGGGTGCGAAGCAATTGTCCGACGACTTGTCCCGCTATGTCGGCAAGCAGGCCATCGACAAAGGCATTTTGAAGGTTTCGCTCGAAGGTGGCGCCTACAAGATCGTGTTCGATTTCAAGGCACTTGCCGCATCATTTCCGGACCAGAAACTGCTGAAGTTCGACTTCGCGCCCTATGCCTTGATGGTCAAGCCGCGCAGCGACGGGTCCTGGGATGTCTCCATGGATTTCTCCCAAACCGCCTCCTTCGAGTTCAACGGACCCGAGGGGCTGCAAAGCACTCAGTTTTCGATCAAGGACGGCAAGGGCTCGGGTGTCTACGATCCAAATCTGGCGGCCTTTACCAGCGGCACCAGCTCGATGGCCGGCATGACGATGGCATCGAAGGATGCCAAGCAGCACATGGAAGCCAGCACGGGCGCCGGCATCGCGACCGTTGCCGCGACCAAGTCGGCGACCGGGGGCGTCGATTTCACAACCTCGCAGAAGGTGTCGAGTTTTGTCGAAGCGATCAATTTCGATGACCCCGAGAGCGGGCTGAAATTCCCGGTCACCGTCAGGTCGCCTGAACTGTCGGTCGAAGCCAGCGGCAAGGGCGTGCGGACCAAGCCATTGCTCGATCTCCTGGCATTTGCGGTGGCCAACGAGGACGAGGCGACGCTGAAGGCCAACCAGGCGCAGCTCAAATCGCTTCTGCTCGCCGCCTTGCCGCTTTGGCAGCGTATCGACGGGACCTACGGTTTCAAGGATTTCGCGGTGGAAAGCCCGGTCGGCAATTTCGGCGCCACCCAGCTCAGCACCGTGTTCGGCACCGATGGCGTGGCCGAGAACGGCACGATCACGTACGGCATCAAGGCATCGGGGCTGACCGTGCCGACCCAGCTTCTGCCGAGCTGGAGCGTGGGGTTGTTGCCCACCGATGTCGATTTGAACTTTGGCGGCGCCAATATCGATCTCGACAGCATGGCGAAGAAGGCGATCGAAGCCTTTGATCTCAATAAGAATCCGCCGCTGTCGGCCGAATTCGGCGAGCAACTTAAGGTCGACTTCATGGCCAGGATGCCGAAGGTCGTGCTTGGCCACAGCACCGTGAAGAACAAGGACACGGAGATCGCGCTGGAAGGCGAGATGACATTCCTAGGCGAAAAGCCCGAAGGAAGCGTAACCGTCGATGTCGCCGGCTTCGACAAGCTTGTCGAAGGCCTGCAGGAAGCGGCAAAGTCGGAACCGGAGGTTGGCCAATACGTGCCAGTCGCTCTCATGGCGAAGGGCTTTGGCAAGACGCTGCCCGATGGCCGGCTGGAATGGATCGTCAATGCCAAGGCCGATGGCTCGGTCACCGTCAATGGCGTCATGCTGAAGCCCGCCGATCCGGCCGTGGACGACAGCGTGGATGATGGTGACGGCGCGGATGACAGCGGAGACGACAGCGGCGGCGCAGGTGCGAACTGAACCCCTGAAGCTGGAGTTCAGAGCCCCAGCGCGCTTGCGATCTTGGGCGCTGCCTCGTGCCAGTCCTGGACGACGACCACATCGTCCGTCACCGGCGGCAGGAATGCGCGCAGCGAATTGTCGGCCATCAGGTGGAACAGTTCGGCGTCGGCGACCGATTCCCGTACCGACGCCAGATTGTGCGGCTGATCGTCGACGAAAACCACCGGTCGGCCGGCCCTGCCGCGAAGCTTGGCCACTGCCGGTCCTTTGGCCATTTCAGTGGTCAGAAGCGGGTAGCTCAGCCCAAGCGCGTCGAGATGGACGCGACGCACGGCACGGTGCTTGTGCGGCATGGCCGTCAGCAAGATGATTTCCGCGCGGTCGCCAAACCCTGCCAGGGCTTCTGCAGCGCCGTCAGTAATGTTTTGCCAATCGGCTTGCGCGTCAAAGAAATCGGCCAGCAGTGCCGTGACTTCGGGCTGTTCGATCAGGCGGCCGCTAGCGGTCTCTGCTATGTTGCCGGTCAGCCGAAACGAGGCCAGCGTCAGGCCATAGCCGCGCGCCTTGAGGAAATTCGGAAACGGCCGGATGAATTCGAGCACGACATCGTCGACATCGAGGACAAGCAAGGGTCGGTCGTCGGCTGCCAGTTCTTCAATCTGGCGCGCGGTTTCCGGATCATCGCTCATATGGAATGCTCGTGGTTGTCGTCGCCCAGCGGCAGCGACCGCAAGGCCTTGCCGACAGCCGCCGGCGGGGTGCCGGTTTCCTCGGCAAAGCGCATCAGAGTCGGCTCGTGGGCGAGGATGAATTGCAGGACACCGGCCAGAAAACCCGGCTCGCTGGCGGCTTTGCGGATCGAATGGACCTCTATGCCGGTGATCGCCAGAAAGCGCGGCAGCAGCTCCGGATCGGAGGCGACGAAGCCCAGGGCCTTCACGGCAATCGATTCCGCTTCTTCGCGCATTGACGCTGCGTTTGCCATCACTACCTTCGGTGTGTGGAATGAGTCTCTCCCGCAGTAATGGCAAGAGTTGCTTGCGGCAAGCCATTAGAGCGTGGCGCGCCCTTTGGACGCGCAGGGACGAGGTGGAATTCGCGCTGTTTTCCAGCCGCGGATTTCCGTTTCGTCAATCATATTGCCGTAAAGTGAAGCAGGGTTTGGTGCGTTCAGACATGGGCGCATGACGGTCGCCTTCGAAGCGGAAGGGCAGCCGGGACGGGAAATCGATGCCGAAGAAGGTTATGATCGTCGAGGACAATGAGCTCAATATGAAGCTCTTTCGGGACCTCATCGAGGCAAGCGGTTACGAGACCGTGCGCACCCGCAACGGTCTGGAAGCGCTCGATCTGGCGCGCCAGCACCGGCCGGATCTGATCCTGATGGATATCCAATTGCCTGAAGTGTCGGGGCTTGAAGTGACCAAATGGCTGAAGGAGGACGACGAGCTGCACGTCATCCCGGTCATTGCGGTGACCGCCTTCGCCATGAAGGGTGACGAGGAACGTATCCGCCAGGGCGGCTGCGAGGCTTATATTTCGAAGCCGATCTCGGTGCCGCGTTTCATCGAAACCATCAAATCCTATCTGGGCGATGCGTGATGTGCCCTTTCAGCCGAGCCGGAGCCTTGTGAAATGACTGCGCGGATCCTCGTCGTCGACGACATCCCTGCCAATGTGCGGCTGCTGGAAGTGCGGCTGCTGGCCGAATATTTCGAAGTGCTGACCGCCACCAATGGGCCGGATGCGATCGAGACCTGCGAGAACGGCAAGGTCGATGTCGTGCTGCTCGACGTGATGATGCCGGACATGGACGGCTTCGAGGTCTGTCGGCGGCTGAAGAGCGATCCGGCGACATCGCACATTCCGGTGGTGATGATCACCGCGCTCGACCAGGTTTCCGACCGCGTCCGCGGGCTCGAGGCCGGCGCCGACGACTTCCTGACCAAGCCGGTCAACGATCTGCAACTGATGACGCGAGTCAAGAGCCTGGTTCGCCTGAAGTCGCTGACCGACGAGTTGCGGCTGCGCGCCTCGACGACGCGCAACATCGGCATCGAGGAGTTGCTCAGCCGTAATTTCGCATCCGAGGACACGACGCCCAAAGTGCTTTTGATCGACGAACGCAAATCATCCGTCGAGCGCATCCAGAAGATGCTGCGCGACCGGGCCGATCTCGACGTCACACATGATCCGCATGCCGGTTTCTTCCAGGCCGCCGAGACGTCCTATGAATGCGTGATGATCTCGACCGCGTTCGCCGATTTCGATCCGCTGAGGCTCTGTTCGCAGTTGCGCTCGCTCGATCGCACCCGTTTCGTGCCGATCATCCTGCTGGCGGAGGAGGGCGAGGAGGAACGCATCATCCGCGGCCTCGAACTCGGCATCAATGATTATCTGATGCGGCCGATCGACCAGCAGGAGTTGACGGCGCGGCTGCGCACCCAGGTGCGCCGCAAGCGCTACAACGACCAGCTGCGCGCCAGCGTCACCCAGACCATCGAAATGGCGGTGACCGATGGACTGACCGGGCTGCACAACCGCCGCTATCTGGACAGCCATCTGCAGACGCTGTTCGATCGCGCCGTGGCGCGGCGCCGGCCGCTGTCGGTGATGATCACCGACCTCGACCGCTTCAAGGCGATCAACGACGCGCACGGTCATGACGGCGGCGACGAGGTTCTGCGGGAATTCGCACGGCGGCTGCGCAAGAATGTCAGGGGTATCGACCTTGCCTGCCGTTTTGGCGGGGAGGAGTTCGTCGTGGTGATGCCGGACACCGAGGGCGCAGTGGCCGAGAAGGTAGCCGAGCGCATTCGCGCCGAAATCGCCCAGGCAGCTTTTGCCATCGGCCAGGACGGCAAGGCGATCGAAGTCACGGTCAGCGTCGGCGTGTCGTCGGTGCTGAAAGGCGTGGACACGGTGGCGGCGCTGATGAAGCGTGCCGATCTCGCGCTCTACGAAGCCAAGAGCGGCGGCCGCAACCGGGTTGTTGCCAAAGCCGCATAACCGGCCAAGGCTCCGAATATCCAGTCAACCCGACAGGGTTACCCGTTTACCTTAATCCAAGCGATTCGCGAGCCTTGGTTAAGAAACTGTTGATTTTCATAAGCTCTTGCGCAACTGTGCAGGCCAAGACGAAGCCGGCACGAGGATAGAAAGCCGGCTCCGATCCCTGGGAATACCCCATGATGCTCAGGTCCGCCGCATCTCCTGGGTCCGTGGGGTCGGCCGGCCGGCGCTGGCACATAGTGGCCTCCTCGTACCGCTGCCAAACGCCGACCGGCCCCCTTCTCTCCAAAAGAACATCAGAACGTGCCAAAGCACGGAGGAATCTGCGTTTCTGCAGGTGAAATCGGAACACCCGTTCTAGCCGTTCCTACACAGTTTCGCTGTGAGGGCAGCCAACGATGAGGGGAAGAATACCCCTTCCATTTCATACATATGGCGCACAAGAGGCTTGCGGCAAGACCCGGCTCCTCCCGTAAAACCGCGACCCAAGCCAGGGTGCGGAAAACGGGAGTTATGATAATGATTTCAGATCATGCGGTTGTGATCGCCGGGGGTGGTCCGACGGGATTGATGCTGGCAGGCGAACTGGCGCTGGCAGGCGTGGACGTTGCCATTGTCGAAAGGCGACCGGATCAGAAACTGGCAGGATTGCGCGCTGGCGGCCTGCATGCGCGCACTCTTGAGGTGCTCGACCAGCGCGGAATTGCGGATCGGTTTCTTTCACAGGGACAGATATCGCCGTCCGTGGGCTTCCACATGATCCGGTTAGACATCAGCGATTTTCCCACGCGCCACAATTATCTGCTGGCGCTGCGGCAAAACCACATCGAGCGCATCCTGGCCGACTGGGTCGGCGAGTTCAAGGTGCCGATCTATCGCGGACACGAGGTTGCGGGGTTTGCCCAGGACGCCAGCGGCGTCGATGTCAAACTGTCCAACGGCCACCGGCTGAAGACGACATATCTGGTTGGTTGCGACGGAGGCCGCAGCACCGTTCGCAAATCAGCCGGTATTGAGTTCGCCGGATGGGATCCGACGATGAGCTGGATGATTGCCGAGGTCGAGATATCGGAAGAGCCGGAATGGGGCTTCCGCAGCAACGCCTTCGGAATTCATGCCCTGGGTAAGATCGAGGACGGCAAAAAAGTTGGCGTCGTGCTGACGGAACCGAACCTGGAGGCGCGCGGCGACCCGACCCTGCGCGAGCTCAGCGAGGCGCTGACTGCCATCTACGGCACCGACTTCGGGGTCCACAGCCCGACCTGGCTCTCCCGCTTCACCGACATGACGCGCCATGCTGCCGCATACCGCGACAGGCGCGTGCTGCTGGCGGGTGATGCCGCGCACATCCATCCGCCAATGGGTGGGCAGGGCCTCAACATCGGCGTGCAGGATGCGGTGAATCTTGGATGGAAGCTGGCCCAAGTCATCAAGGGGATATCGCCGCAAAGCCTGCTCGACAGCTATCACGCCGAGCGTCATCCGGTTGCCGCCCGCGTGTTGCGCAATACGATGGCACAGGTCGCGCTTCGCCGCACGGATGACCGCAGCAAGGCCTTGGCCGACACTGTTGCCGAGTTGCTCGGCATGGATGAAGCCCGCAAGAAAATCGCCGCGGAGATGTCTGGTTTGGGTGTCCATTACGACCTTGGCGAGGGGCATCCACTGCTTGGGCGGCGAATGCCCGATCTCGATCTGACCACCGCTGGCGGACCGTTGCGGGTCTTCACCTGCACGACGCGCAGCCAGTGTTGCTCAACTTCGGTGAGCCCGGCAGGCTGGACCTCGCGCCCTGGGCTGATCGGGTCCGGCAGATCGACGCCGGTTACGCCGGTATCTGGGACCTCCCGGTGCTCGGGAGGGTCGCCGCGCCCTGCGCCGTCTTGATCCGGCCCGATGGTTATGTGGCTTGGGCCGGGGCGGGAACCCAACAGGGGCTGGTGGACGCGCTGACCACCTGGTTCGGGTCGCCTGCTGCCTCAGATTAGCAGATACGATCGAAGCGCAATCGCGCGACCGCCTTGAAAATATTGCGTCGCTCCCTCCGACAGTGCTCCTGACAGTTGGTTGACAGGAGCTTCCTTCTGTGCAGAAATTGGTTGGACCATTGGACCACTTGGAGGAAATGTGGACCAGAACAGCCTGCCACCCATCCAGACGACGGCGCGCGATGACGCCGTGCTGAAGGCGTTGGTGGGCTTTGTTCGCGCCGAGGCCTTGCAGCCGGGCGAGCGGCTTCCAACCGAGCGTATTCTGGCCGAGCGGCTGAAGGTCAGCCGCAACACCGTGCGCGAGGCGCTGACACGCTGGGAAGGGCTCGGCCTCGTCGAGCGCCGGCAAGGCAGCGGCACCTATCTCAAGGCGGCCGTCTCGCCAGATATGCTGCACATGCCGCTGACGCTTGCCGGCGGCAATGATTTCACCAGCCTGATGCAGACGATGGAGATTCGCCGCGCGTTGGAAGCAGAGGCCGCGGCCCTTTGCGCCGAACGGGCCAGCCAGGCAGATATCGCCGAAATCGCACGCAAGCTCGACATCATGGAGCAGGCGTTCCGCACGCGCGACGGCATGTCGGCGGAAGAGGATTGGGAATTCCACCAGGCGATCTACCGGGCCTCGGGTAATCCGCTGTTCGAGCAGATCATCGCCGCCATGTACGAGTTGTTCCACCGCTTCTGGGAGCATCCGCTCGGCGTTCGCGATTTCGGCCATGCCAGCTTTCCCTATCACCGCACCATCTACGAATGCATCGCAGCCCGTGACCCGCAGGGCGCCCGCGCCGAAGCCCTCAAGCTGATCGCTACCGTCGAGGACGATCTCAAGCGCGGTGCCGCCAAACTCAAACTTTCGAGCCAGACATGAACGAGCATCCATCCGGTTTCGATCACGACTATCTCGCCGAGGCGGCGACACTCTTGGCGCATGACGAACCGTTCCCTGGCGGTGCGGTGGTGCCGCCGATCTACCAGACCTCGCTGTTCACCTTCGCCAGCTATGCCGAGATGGCCGATACCTTTGCCGGCAAACGAAAGCAGCCGATCTATTCGCGCGGCGACAATCCGACGGTGATGGAGTTCGAGGCGCGCGTGGCAGCGCTTGAGGGCGCAGAAGCCGCGCGCGGCTTTTCCAGCGGCATGGCGGCGATCAGTGCCACGGTGCTTGCGTTCGTTGGGGCAGGCGAGCGCATCGTGGCGGTGCGCAATTGCTATGGCGATGCCTATCGGCTGTTCGAGCGGCTGTTGCCTCGGCTCAACATCAAGGTCGACTATGTCGACGGCTCCGACCCGGATGCGGTCGCGGCGGCACTTCCCGGCGCCAAGCTGCTCTACCTGGAAAGCCCGACCTCGATGATGTTCGAGCTGCAGGACATCGCGCATCTGACACGGCTGGCCAAGGAACAGGGCATCGTCACCACCATCGACAATTCCTGGGCGACGCCGGTGTTCCAGAAGCCGATCGCGCATGGCGTCGACCTAGTGCTGCATTCGGCCTCGAAATACCTTGGCGGCCACAGCGACACCGTCGCTGGCGTCGTCGCGGGTTCGGCCGCTCATATCAAGCACATCAACGAGCAGACCTATTCCTATCTCGGCGGCAAGCTGTCGCCATTCGAAGCCTGGCTGTTGCTGCGCGGCTTGCGCACGCTGCCGCTGCGCCTGCCGCACCACATGAAGAGCGGCCTGACCATCGCCGAACGGCTGAAGGCGCATGCCAATGTCGAGCGCGTCAACCATCCCGTCTATTCGAACCATCCGGGCAAGGCGACACTGGCCGGCTATGCCGGTCTGTTCTCCTTCGAGGTGACGGACGATATCGACATCCCGGCCTTCGTCGATGCGCTGAAATATTTCCGCATCGGCGTCAGTTGGGGCGGCCATGAAAGCCTGGTCGTACCGGCCAAGGCGTCGCTTGAGCAGACGCCGGGCCTGAATTCGATGGCGCGCTTCGGCGTCAGCCCCCGAACCATCCGCTTCAATGTCGGATTGGAGAGTGTCGAAGACCTGTGGGCCGACGTGGCCCAGGCCTTCGAAAAAGCCAGAAAATAACAAGCGGGTTCAAAATGGGAGTCTTGAACATGAAAAAACTGACCGTCATGCTGGCCACCGTTGCGGGGCTGGCGATTTCAGCCGGAAATGCCGTGGCCGACTCGACCCTGAAAATGGTCGAAGTCATCACCAGCCCGCCGCGCACCGAATTCCTGAAGAAGCAGATCGCCGAATTCGAAACCGCCAATCCGGGCATCAAGGTCGAGCTTATCTCGCTGCCCTGGGGCCAGGCGTTCGAGAAATTCCTGACAATGGTGCAGGCCGGCGATACGCCCGACATCGTCGAAATGCCGGAACGCTGGATGGGCCTCTATGCCAACAATGCCCAGCTCGAGGATCTCGGCCCCTATATGGCCAAATGGGATGACGCCAAGACGCTGGGCGACCGCGCCAAGCAGTTCGGCTCGACCGTCAACAACACCCAGTTCATGATCCCCTACGGCTACTATGTGAACGCGCTGTTCTGGAACAAGAAACTGTTCAAGGAAGCCGGCCTCGATGGCCCGCCGGCGACGCTCGATGATTTCATCGCCGACGCCAAGAAGATTTCCGCGCTCCCGGGGAAGTACGGCTACTGCCTGCGCGGCGGGCCGGGCGCCTTCAACGGCATGCACATGTTCATGAACATCGCCGCCGGCAAGGGCGGCTACTTCAACGAGGATGGCACTTCGACGATCAACGAAGAAGGCTCGGTCAAGGGCCTGCAGATGCTGGCCGACATGTACAAGGACGGACTGGCGCCTAAGGATGCGGTGAGTTGGGGTTTCAACGAAACGGTCACCGGCTTCTATTCCGGCACCTGCGCCATGCTCAACCAGGATCCGGACGCGCTGCTCGGCATTGCCGACAAGATGAGCGCCGACGATTTCGCGGTAGCGCCATTGCCGGTCGGGCCGAGCGGCAAATCCTATCCGACGCTGGGCTATGCCGGCTGGGCGATGTTCGCCAACTCGCAGCACAAGGACGACGCCTGGAAACTGATGGCGACGCTTCTGTCGCCGAAGGACAATCTGGAATGGGCCAAGGAAGTCGGCGTTGTCCCGATCCACAACGGCGCCGACCAGGATCCCCATTTCAAGACGGAGCAGTTCAAGGGCTGGTTTACGGAGCTCAGCGACAGCTCCAAATATGAAATGGTCACCCCGCCGACGCATCTGGAGAACCTCGGCAATTTCGTCGACCAGGTGGCGATCAAGAATTTTCAGGAAGTGCTGCTTGGCCAGAAGACGGCCAAGGACGTCGCCGACCAGTGGGCTGCCTTCCTGACCAAGGAACAGCAGGATTGGCTGGCGAAGAACAAGAAGTAGTTTTTCTTCCCTTCTCCCCGTTCACGGGGAGAAGGTGTCACGAAGTGACGGATGAGGGCAGCACTAGCTTCTGCCAGGTTAGCGCTGCCCCTCATCTGTCTACGGCATCTTCTCCCAGTTTCACGGGGAGAAGGACACTCTCCGCCAGCCGACGTTCCAGGAGTGACCCCTAAACCAATGACCTATGCCGTGTCCGAAATACGATCCGCCGGCCAGCCGCGCCGCAAGCGGTTATCCCACGCCGCAATCGAGCCATGGCTCTATCTCAGCCCGGCGATCATCCTGCTGGTCGTGGTGCTTCTGGTGCCGCTGGTCATCGGCATCAGCTACTCCTTCCGCAAATTCTCGGCGTTCAAGTCCGAATATGTCGGGCTTGGGCAGTATCAGGCGATGCTGTCGGATCAGGTGCTGGGGCAGGCGCTGGTCAACACGTTGTGGTGGACCGTCGCCAGTCTGTTTTTCCAGTTCTTCCTTGGCCTCGGCCTGGCGCTGCTGCTCGACAAGCCATTTCGCGGCCGCAAGGCCGTGCAAGCCCTGGTGTTCCTGCCCTGGGCGGTGCCGTCCTTCCTGTCAGGCCTGACCTGGGCCTGGCTGTTCAATCCGATCATCGGCCCGTTCCCGCACTGGCTGTTTGCATTGGGGCTGAAGGCCGAGCCGACCAATGTGCTGTCCGATCCGTCAACCGCCATGTGGGGGCCGATCGTCGCCAATATCTGGTTCGGCATTCCGTTCTTCGCCATCACGCTCTTGGCGGCACTGAAATCCATTCCATCGGAACTGCATGAGGCGGCGGCCATCGACGGCGCTTCGCCCTGGCAGCGCTTCACCAAGGTGACGCTGCCGTTTCTGGCGCCGACCATCGCCATCACCGTGATGTTGCGCACCATCTGGATCGCCACCTTCGCCGACCTGATCTTCGTCATGACGGAGGGCGGGCCAGCCGGCTCGACCAACACGGTGCCGGTCTACATCTATGTCAGCGCCTTCAAATCGCTGGACAAGGGCTATGCCTCGGCGGTGGCGGTGCTGCTGCTCGTCCTGCTCATTGCTTATGCGATTGCGCTGATCGGTATCCGCCGCACCCTGGTGAGGCACGTCTGATGATCGCAGGACGCTCAACCTCGCAGCGCTTCTTCGGCGGCATCGGCCTCTACGCGGCAATCGCGGCCTACGTGCTCTTTGCCCTGTTCCCGATCTACTGGACGCTGAAGATCTCGGTCACGCCGGAGCGGCTGCTCTATTCCGAAGGCATCACCTTCTGGCCGTCGCACGTGACGCTGCAGAACTTCGTCACCGTGCTCGAGGCGACCGATTTCCCGCGCTATTTCCTCAACAGCGTCATCGTCTCGGTCTCGACGGCGGCACTGGTGACAATCATCGCCACGCTCGCCGGCTATGCCATGTCGCGCTTCACCTTTCGCGGCAAGGCAGCACTGGCGCTGATGTTGCTTTTGACCCAGACCTTTCCGCTGGTGATGGTCATTCCGCCGATCTACCGCGTGATGGGTCAGATCGGCCTGATCAACAGCCTGACCGGGCTGATCATCATCTACACCGCCTTCAACACGGCCTTTGCCACCTTCCTGATGCAGTCGTTCTTCGACGGCATCCCGAAGGATCTGGAAGAGGCCGCGATGATCGACGGCTGCACCCGCGCGCAGGCGATGCGCAAGGTGATCGTGCCGCTGACGCTGCCGGGCATGGGCGCCACCCTCGGCTTCGTCTTCACTGCAGCCTGGAGCGAGCTTTTGTTCGCGCTGATGCTGATTTCCAGCGACGATCAGAAGACCTTTGCCGTCGGCCTGCTCACCTTCATCGGCAAGTTCGCCGTCGATTGGGGACAGATGATGGCGGCGTCCATCCTGGCGCTGATCCCGGTCTGTATCTTCTTCGCCTTCCTGCAACGCTATCTCGTCACCGGCCTGACCGCCGGCGCCGTCAAAGGATAGATCGATGGCCTCTGTTACGCTCGAAAACGTCCGCAAGGACTATGGCGCCGTCCGCGTCCTGCACGCGGTCGACCTTGAAATCGCCGATGGCGAGTTCGTGGTCCTGGTTGGGCCGTCAGGCTGCGGCAAGTCCACGCTCTTGCGCATGATCGCCGGGCTGGAGGAGGCTTCCGGCGGCGAGATCCGCATCGGCGAGCGGCTGGTCAACGACGTAGCACCCAAGGACCGCGACATCGCCATGGTGTTCCAGTCCTATGCGCTCTATCCGCATATGGACGTGTCGAAGAACATGGGTTTCAGCCTGCTCTTGAAGAAGGCGCAGAAGGCGACGATCGATGCCAGGGTGGACGGCGCCGCCAAGCGGCTCGGGCTCGACACCTTCCTGCAGCGCCTGCCGCGGCAATTGTCGGGCGGCCAGCGCCAGCGCGTCGCCATGGGCCGTGCCATCGTGCGGGATCCCAAGGTCTTCCTGTTCGACGAACCGCTGTCGAACCTCGACGCCAAGCTGCGCGTCCATATGCGCGCCGAGATCAAGGCGCTGCACCAGCAGCTGAAGACGACATCGGTTTATGTCACGCACGACCAGATCGAGGCGATGACCATGGCCGACCGGATCGTCGTCATGCATGACGGGCTGATCCAGCAGGTCGGCGCGCCGCTCGATCTCTACGATCGGCCGGCCAACATGTTCGTCGCCGGTTTCATCGGTTCACCCGGCATGAATTTCCTGCCGGCGACGGTTCGGGAGGGCGCTACCCCGGAGGCCGTGCTGACCGACGGCCAGGCGCTGAGGCTGCAGGAAGGCCTGCCGCTCAAGGATGGTGACGCCATCACCGTCGGTTTGCGGCCCGAGCATATCAAGTTGGCGGATGACGGCGCGTTGAAGGGCGAGGTGGGTGTGGTCGAGCCGCTCGGGCTTTCGACGCAGTTCTACGTCAAGCTGGCCAGCCAGCAGCTTTGCGTCTTTGCTATGGGCCGTGCCGGCGTGAAGCCCGGCGACGAGGTACGGTTGGCGGCCGAACCACACCAGCTGCATCTATTCGATCCGAAGAGCGGTGAGCGCATCGGCTGAGGGACTCAGCCAGGGCAGATGCGGGCAGGATCACGCGCCGCTATCGGGCGGGAATACACGGTAACGCTACATTTCAATTGGATAAAATAGCGGAACGTCCAAGAGACATTTCCGGAACCTAACAGGACCACTCGGACCTTTGCGTGTCGAGCACAAGACCTTGGTCCCGCCGTCTTCTCAAAAAACGGAGGTTATTTCGCCACGAACTAGGCCGCCGTCGGAGCTAGTCAACACCGACGGCGGCACCTGCAATATGGGTGAGTGGGTTGTGTGCGGATATGGTGTGATCGCGGAAGGTGATTGTAAATCGCTAACCGCGAGGGCTTCTTTTAGACAGCGGCGAGCTGTCCAACGGGTTCTCAGCCGACTTGGCCGATCGCCGCTCCTTCAGCCACAGGGACTTCTTTCTCCTTGCCAGGTTCTCGTCTCGAACGCTGTCTTCGGCGGTCACTCCGCCATGCATCGCGGCAATCACGTAGTCGGCTCTGTTGGTTCGAAAGTCGCCTTTTTGTACGGACATCGTTTTCTCCCAGTGCGAGGCATTTCCCCCCTTTTCGCCTGACGCTGAAACTAACTGCCTATCCGTGGTGCAAGTCTACTAATCGGCGATTGTATTAAAACGATACACTCAGCAGGTATGGTGATGGCGCGATCGCACGAGAGGAGCCCATTCTGGCGGGGCTTCTTCATTGACCCGGTTGTGATCCTTGCGGGGGTGCCGCGGCGGGAGGGGCCGGAGCCTGCGGTGTGGGTTCCGTGGAAGGCGGGGCGGGGCTGTCAGGCTGAGGTGCAGGCTGTGCGGCCTCTTCCTCAGTCAGAACCTGGTCAGTCCTGGCCTTGATCTCATCGGCCGTCTGCTGGCTTATCAGCCCGTTGCTGACGGCGAAACCAGCAGCCAGAGCGACAAGGGCTGCAATGATTGCAGCTTTCAACTTCTTCGACATCCATAGGCGCCTTGTTCGTGACACCCAACCCACGGCCAAGGGTGCCGCAACCATGGCGAAGGGTCAATCCTTTGGCTGGAGTCTCTGC
Organism: Mesorhizobium sp. M0491; assembly: GCF_040321265.1. Taxonomy (NCBI): domain Bacteria; kingdom Pseudomonadati; phylum Pseudomonadota; class Alphaproteobacteria; order Hyphomicrobiales; family Phyllobacteriaceae; genus Mesorhizobium; species Mesorhizobium sp. M0491. The sequence continues at coordinate 96,256 of NZ_JAMYRE010000003.1, read as the reverse complement.
TCGGATGCAACGAAATCAATTGGCTACAAACGAAAAACGCCGCCCATTGGGCGGCGTTTCGGCATTGCAGCGAGAAACCCAGATTACTTGATCTTGGTTTCCTTGAATTCGACGTGCTTCTTGGCGACCGGGTCGTACTTGCGGAACGACAGCTTGTCGGTCTTGGTGCGGCTGTTCTTGCTGGTCACGTAGAAGAAACCGGTGTCGGCGGTCGACAGAAGCTTGATCTTGATGTTTGCGGCTTTGGCCATGATATCAGTCCGTTTGTTCGTGGGGTTTTGGCCGCTGGAGCACGGGGAAACACCCGGACGCGGGAAACTTGGCGCGACACATAAAGAACGCGCCCGGAAAGTCAAGCCCGGCAAGCCTCGTGCGATCCGCCTGAGCCTGCTGGTGAACGGAAATCATGCGGTTTCTGTCGCCGGTGCAGCAACCTTCTTCCAGTCTCCGGTCGTGTTCCACCAGCGATTCGGATTGGCGCGGTCGTCCAGCCCCTTGGAACGGCTGGCGAGAATCGGTTGAATGCGGATCACCGGTTCCTGATAGGAATGTGCTTGGAAAATCGCCTCGACGACACGAGCGGCCAGCGCCTGATCGTCCGGCAGTTCGAAGGAAACCTCGACCGTGCCGGGCCGCCGTCTCAATTCGGTTTCGGCGCCGGCGGCCGCACCGTCAAGCGGCCTGTAGCGTTCGATGCCGTGCGCCGACTGATAGGCATTGCGGTCGTATTTGCCCATGGCCAGCGGCGCAATCGCCACCACGGCATCCATGATGCGGTCGACGTCGGCGGCCGGAGCCTGGAACGTTACGAGCAGAAGCAGTGTCATTCGTAGCGATGTGGTTTCAAAGCCGCTGTCGATCATGGAAGTGTCCTCGAGTGTTTTGGGACGCCTTTTTAGCCCTGTGCTCCTGACACGGTTCTGTCAGCAGCCTGTCACCGTGCCGTGCCAAATGCAGGGCTGGCCGCAGTCGCGCTACAGCAGGATCTTGCGAACCAACCTGACGGCGACCAAAGCGATATAGGCCGCGAAGAACAGGCCGAGCGACCAGCCGAAGCCGGACGGGCCGAACGCATCCATGCCGATGCCGATCGCCTGCGGGCCGAGCACCATGCCGACGCCGTAGCACAGCACGAAGGCGGCGTTGGCCGACGCCAGTTCATGGCCGGAAAGCTGCGAGCCGAGATGGGCGAGGCCGATCGTGTACATGGCAGCGACGACGCCGCCCCAGACGAACAGAAGCGCGGCCATCAGATGCCAATTCTGGGCGAAGAAGGGCATGAAGACGGTGCCGATAAGACCGACCGTGGCGCAGGCAATCAGCAGGTAGCGGCGATCGCTGACGCGGTCGCTGATCATGCCGATCGGGATCTGCAACAACACATTGCCGAGGCCGATCATGGTCAGGAGAAGTGCTGCATCGGCTTCGGAATAGCCGATTCGGCTGCCATAGATCGGGAACAGCGCAAAGCCGCCGGTTTCCACCGCGCCGAACACCAGCACGGCAGCGGTCGCCGACGGCACCAGCCAGATGTAGCGCAGGAAATTGCTGGTTTCGCCATCCGAGGCGATCGACGGGCTCTCGTTGCGTGCTGCCAGCACGGGTATGGCCGCCAGCGTCACCAACGCGATGATGACGCCGAACGGCCTGAAGCCGGAACTGCCGAGATGGGCGAACAGCCATGGTCCGGCGGCAAAGCCGAGCGACAGGACAGTGGCATAAATGCCCAGGACAAGGCCGCGTCGGTGCGGCGGCGCCGAGGTGCTGATCCAGAATTCGGACAGGATGAACAGCACCGTCAGCGCAATGTGCAGCACGATGCGCAGTGGAAACCACATCCAGAAATCGGGTGCGAAATGAAAGCCGACAAAGGCCAGCGCGCCGGCGGCGATCATGGCGATCATTGTCCAGGCAACGCCGAAGCGCATGGCGAGCGGGGTCGCCAGCGGCGCTCCGGCGATCGAGGCGAGGCCGGCGACGGCGGTGTTGAGGCCGATCATCGAAGCCGAATGGCCGCGCGTTTCGAGGATGACGCTGAGCAATGGCATGCCAAGGCCGATGGCGATGCCGACGACGCTGATCGACGAGATCGCCGCCACCATCGGCAGCCAGTGTACGCGTTCGTCGCCCTGTGGTTGAGTATCGACCGTCATGGGATGCTGAATACTCTGCCTGTTTGATCTTACGCAATTCCGGGCGGAAAACCGCGTCACACTTTTCCTGGAATTGCTCTAGAGAAGTTCGCGGGTGAAGCGGCTGCGGACAAGCCGGTAGAAGGGCACGGGGCCGCCTGGACGCAACAGCGGGTCATGGGCGAGGCGCTTTTCCAGCTCGCCCAGGATCATTCGGGTGATGTCGGGTATGTCGGCTTCCCTGGCCTTGGCAAGCGGCAGCCAGACCAGCTCTTCCAGTTCGTTGGTCGGACCGCCACCGGGCAGTTCGACCGCGACGTCATCACGCCAGGCGCTGAAGAAGCGGGTGTCGAAGCGGCGCACCCGGTTGGGCGGCGTGATCGCGCGCGCGACGAAGCGCAGCATGTCCAGCGAGGGTTGCACGCCGTGTTCGGCAAAACCCTGCCAGTCGGACCTGGAGGTTGCGAAGGCACCCTTGCGGCCGATCAGCAGCCCGGCTTCCTCATAGGTTTCGCGGATGGCCGACAGGGCGATGGCGCGGGCTCGTGCGGCGCTTGTGCGCCCTGGCCCGGCGATCAGCCTGGCTTCCTGCTCCGGATGCAGGGCGGCGACGACCGGTATGCGGCTGTCGGCCGGATCGGTGCGGCCGCCGGGAAAGACGAACTTGCCCGGCATGAAGGCGTGGCCGGCATGACGGCGACCCATCAGAACCAGCACGTCATCGTCCTTGCGGTCGAGCAGGATGAGGGTTGCCGCGTCGCGCGGGCGGATTGGCCGGTCGCTATGAGCGACCATGCTCCGCTCGATCTTGTCGACTTCCGCCTTGGTCATACCGTCCATGCGCAGGACCTAGCGGAAACTTCTGGCAAGCGAAAGTGGCCTTTCACGGTCGGTATGTTGCGCCAGGCAGCATTCCTGGCTGCGGCCTAGGCTCCGGGATGCGGCTCGATCACGTCGTGCTCGCCGCCGAAGCCGTGCATATAGAAGGCCCATTGCAGTCCGATGACAGCACCCTTGATCGGCTGCAGCAGCGCAACCGACAAAAGGATGGTCAGCGGCACCCAGATGGCGATGTGCTGCCATGTGGACAGCGTCGACGTCGCCTCAACGCCCATGAAGGCGCCCAGCACGATATGGCCGACGATGACGATGACGAGATAGGCGGGCAGGTCGTCGGCCCGGTGGTGATGCAATTCCTCGCCACAGACACTGCATGTGTCGACGGTCTTGGTGAAAGCGCGAAACAGCTTGCCTTCGCCGCAATGCGGGCAGCGGCCGAGCAGGCCGCGCTTCATCGCCGTCCACAGCGGGCGCGTGGTCCGGCCCGAGTGATGTTCTCCGCCGAAAACCTGTTCTTCCATGGCTGTTGTCATCATCGTCTCCTGCCGCGCGAACCCGGTCGCGATTGCGACGCGCGGGCGCGGCCCTTGGCCTTGTGAAACGACCGTTTGGAGCCCGGCAGAGGCTTCGGGTCGGTCAACATCTCGAAGCGCATCGCCCCGGCCATCGGCGCCACCTCGATGAGTCGGACCTCGACACGGTCCGCGAGCTGATAACCTTTGCCCGAGCGTTCTCCGAACAGGGAGCGGGCCGTTTCATCGTATATATAGTAATCGCCGCCCAGAGTTGACACCGGGATGAAACCATCCGCGCCGTACTGCGGCAATTGGACAAATAGTCCTGACTTGGTGACGCCGGAGATGCGGGCATCGAACCGGTCGTCGACGCGTTCGGCGAGATAGCTGGCGATCAGACGGTCGACCGTGTCCCGCTCGGCCGCCATTGCGCGGCGTTCCGTGCCGGAAATCAGCACGGCGACATCTTCGAGCCGTGCCGCTTCGTCCTGCGTCAGTCCGCCCGGACCCAATCCGAGTGCGGCAATTAGTCCGCGATGCACGATCAAATCGGCATAGCGGCGGATCGGTGAGGTGAAATGGGCGTAGCGGCGGAGGTTGAGACCGAAATGGCCGATGTTCTTTGGCGAGTATTCGGCTTGGCTCTGCGAGCGCAGAACCACTTCGTTGACCAGGCCTTCATTGTCGGCGCCGCGCACGCGCTCCAAAATGCCGTTGAACTGGCTTGGCTGCATCTGCGCGCCGCGCGCAAGTGACAGGCCCAATGTCTGCAGGAACTCGCGCAGCGATTCCTGTTTGGCCAGCGATGGCGCGTCATGGACGCGATAGACCAGTTCCTGTTTCTTCGCCTCGAGCGTTTCGGCCGCCGCGACATTGGCCTGGATCATGAATTCTTCGATGAGCTTGTGGGCATCGAGCCGGTCCGGCACGATGACGCGATCGACGGTGCCGTCCGGCTTTAGCACGATCTTGCGCTCCGGCAGGTCGAGTTCGAGCGGCTGGCGGCCATCGCGGCCGCGCTTCAGGATCGCATAGGCGTCCCACAGTGGCTTCAGCACGGTTTTGAGGATAGGGCCTGTCTTGTCGTCCGGCGCGCCCTCGATCGCCGCCTGAGCCTGCTGGTAGGCGAGCTTTGCCGCCGACTTCATCATGACGCGATGGAAGGAGTGCCTGAGCTTGCGGCCCTCGGCCGAAAAAACCATGCGCACTGCCAATGCCGGCCGGTCCTGGCCCTCGCGCAGCGAGCAGAGATCGTTGGAGATGCGCTCGGGCAGCATCGGCACGACGCGATCCGGGAAATACACCGAATTGCCGCGCTTCAGCGCTTCGCGGTCGAGTGCCGTGCCGTAGCGCACATAGGCGGCGACGTCGGCGATGGCGACAGTGGCGACCACGCCGCCCGGGTTCTTCTCGTCGAGATCCGGCGTGGCGAAGACGGCGTCGTCATGATCCTTGGCGTCGGCCGGATCGATGGTGATCAACGGCAGGTCGCGCCAATCCTCGCGGTGATCCAGCGTCGCGGGTTTGACCGCTTCGGATTCTGCGATGACGTCGGCCGGGAAGATATGCGGAATGTCGTGTGCGTGGATGGCGATCATCGAGACCGCCTTTTCGCTGGTCAGCGAACCCAGCACGTTGAGCACCTTGGCTCTCGGCAGCCCATAGCGGGAAGCCCGCGCGGGCTCGACCTCGACCAGGTCGCCGTTCTTGGCGCCGTTCTGGAATTCCTTGTCGACGATCAGTTCGGGCTGGCGCCGTTCCACCGGCTCGATGCGGAAGGTGCCGTCCTGCAAGATGCGAAAGACACCGAGCACGGCATCGGTGCGTTTTTCGAAAATCTTCACCACCCGCCCGGTGTAGGCGGGGCCGCCCAGGGCAACGTTCGTCTCGTCGGCCGGAAAGGTCTTGGCCAGCACGCGGTCGCCAATGCCGGGCGCCGGTCCACTGCCACTGCGCGACAGGCGGATGGAAACGATGGGCGGCGGTCCATTGGCCGTGTGTTCGGTAGGACGCGCCAAGAGCACGCCATCGGCATCACGGTCAAAAATATCGAGGACCGTGACATGGGGCAGGGCGCCGACGCGGGCCAACCCCTTGCGCTCCTTGGTAAGGACGCCTTCGTCCTGCAAGTCGCGCAAAATGTCCTTCAGCCAGATGCGATCGTCGCCGCGCAGCGCGAACGCCTTTGCGATGTCGCGTTTGCCGGCGCGATCGGGATTTTCGGCGATGTAGCGCAGGATTTCGTCACGCGACGGCCGGTAGTCGTCCTTGACCTTGGCCCTGGTGTCGGCGGTGCGCGGATCGCCGTGGGTTCTGCCGGTGATCTTGCGCGCCACGCTGCCCTATCCTTTTTTCTTCGCGGCCGGCTTCTTCGCAGCCGGCTTCTTGGCGGCTACTTTCTTGGTTGCCGGGGCCTTGGCCGCCGCTGCCTTGCGGAACGGCTTCTTGCCGCCGCCGCCCTTGGCTTCCTTCTCGGCAATCAGCGCCAGCGCGTCCTCGATGGTCACCGACTGTGGATCCCTGCCCTTGGGCAGGGTGGCGTTGACCTTGCCGAAATTCACGTAAGGTCCGTATTTGCCGTCGCGCACGACGATCTTGCCGCCGCCATCGGGATGGTCGCCAAGCTCCTTGAGCGCAGCGGCAGTGCCGCCATTGCGTCCGCCCTTGCCCTTCAACTGCTTCTCGGCGATCACCGACACGGCGCGGTTGAGGCCGATCGAGAACACGTCCTCGATGCTCTCGAGATTGGCATAGGTGCCGTCATGCAGCACGAACGGACCGTAGCGGCCGAGCCCGGCCGAGATCATCTTGGCCGTTTCCGGATGCTGGCCGACATCGCGGGGTAGCGACAGCAGCGCCAGCGCCTTTTCGTGATCGATCGATTCTGCCGTCCAGCCCTTGGGCAGGCTGGAGCGCTTGGCTTCCTTGCCGTCGCCGCGCTGCAGGTAGGGGCCGAAGCGGCCGCTCCGCAGCGTGATTTCCTCTGACGTGTAGGGATCCTTACCGATGACCTTGGTGCCGTCCTCGCCGCCGCCATTCTCGCCATTCGGATTGGCGGCGTCGCCGAGCTGGCGGGTGAAGGAGCATTCGGGATAGTTGGAGCAACCGACGAAGGCGCCGAACTTGCCGAGTTTCAGCGACAGATTGCCGGTGCCGCATTTCGGGCAGATGCGCGGGTTCGAACCGTCTTCGCGCGCGGGAAACACCAGCGGCGCCAGTTCCTCATTGAGCGCGTCGAGCACGTCGGTGACGCGCAGTTCCTTGATGTCGGCGACGGCACCGGAAAAATCCTTCCAGAAATCGCGCAGCACGTCCTTCCAGGCGAGCTTGCCGTCCGAGATCTCGTCGAGCTTTTCCTCGAGGGACGCGGTGAAGTCGTACTCGACATAGCGCTTGAAGAAGCTTTCGAGGAAGGCCGACAGCAGCCGGCCCTTGGCCTGCGGCACCAGCCGGCGCTTGTCGATGGTGACATAGTCGCGGTCTTCGAGCGTCTTCAGGATCGCCGTATAGGTGGAAGGCCGACCGATGCCGAGTTCTTCCAGCTTCTTGATCAGCGACGCCTCGGAATAGCGCGGCGGCGGCTCGGTGGTGTGCTGGGTGGCATTGATCGCCTGGCGGGCAAGCTGCTCGCCGGCGCGGATTTCGGGCAGGCGACGATTTTCCTCGTCTTCCGTATCGTCGTCCTTCTGGTCGGTGTAGGCGGCAATGAAGCCGTCGAAGCGAACGACCGAGCCGACGGCGCGAAGCTCGGCGGTGCGCGATCCATTGACCGCTTCGATCTCGGCGGTGGTGCGCTCGATCTCGGCCGACTGCATCTGGCTGGCGATGGCGCGCTTCCAGATCAGCTCATAGAGCCGCATCTGGTCGGAATCGAGATATTGCCTGACCGATGCCGGCGTGCGCATGAAATCCGTCGGGCGGATCGCCTCGTGCGCTTCCTGGGCGTTCTTGGCCTTGGCCGTATACTGGCGCGGCTTTTCCGGCAGGTATTTTGCGCCGAATTCCTTGGTAATGGCGTCGCGTGCGGCGTCGATCGCCTCGGGTGCCATCTGCACGCCGTCGGTTCGCATATAGGTGATGAGACCTGTGGTCTCGCCGCCGATCTCCATGCCTTCATAGAGGCGTTGCGCCACCTGCATGGTGCGGCTGGCCGAGAAGCCGAGACCTGACGAAGCGGCCTGCTGCAGGGTCGAAGTGGTGAAGGGCGGGCCGGGATTGCGCTTGGTCGGCTTGGCTTCCACCGACACCGCCTTGAAGGTTGCGCCATCAAGCATCGACTTGATGTCGTCGGCCTGCGCCTTGTTGGAAATGTCGAGCTTTTGCAGCTTCTTGCGGTCGAAGGCGGTCAGCCGCGCTTCAAAATTCTCGTTGCGCGGCGTGCCCAGCAGGGCGGCGATCTGCCAGTATTCCTCGCGGATGAAGCGCTCGATCTCGGATTCGCGGTCGCAGACGAGACGCAACGCAACCGACTGGACGCGGCCGGCCGAGCGGGCGCCCGGCAGCTTGCGCCACAGCACCGGCGACAGCGTGAAGCCGACGAGATAATCCAGCGCCCGGCGGGCGAGGTAGGCATCGACCAGCGGTGCATCGATCTGGCGCGGATTGGCCATCGCCTCCAGCACCGACGATTTGGTGATGGCGTTGAAGACGACGCGGCTGACCGGCTTGTCCTTCAGCGCGCGCTTCTGCTTCAGCACTTCCAGCACATGCCAGGAAATCGCTTCGCCTTCGCGATCCGGATCGGTGGCGAGGATCAGGCCGTCGGCGTCCTTGACCGCCTTGGCGATGTCGGCGAGGCGTTTGCCAGAGGCGGTGTCGACCGCCCAGGACATGGCGAAATCCTCATCCGGACGCACCGAGCCATCCTTGGCCGGCAAATCCCTGACATGGCCGAACGAGGCCAGAACCTTGTAGTTCTTGCCGAGGTATTTGTTGATTGTCTTCGCCTTGGCCGGCGATTCGACGACGACGACGTCCATGAGGTCTCATATCAGCTGTGGTGCGGCAGAAGAATTCCGCTGCGCGCGACGAAATCTCGTTCTATTTGTCGCTCACATGGCCGCGCTTTTGCATCCGGTCAAGGGGAAGCGCCCAAATTGCGGGCCGGTCCGCAGCAATACACTCTAAGAGTGTATGGAGAAAATCACAGAATTTTGGGAAAGGGAGATGTGGTGCCGAGCCGGCGAAAACGACCTGGTTTCACTTTTCCACCGAGTCGCGGAGTGACGGCCGGGAATAGCGTCGGTTCGACGCCAGAACGGCTGATTGATGCTGGCCGCCGGCGGCATGAAGCGATGCCCGGCGACCAGTCAGCAGGCGGGACTGGGATAGAGTGGCTTAGTCGGCCTTGACGATGTGCCAGACTTCGCCGACGCCGTCGCCGGTCACGTCGCCGGGCTTCTTGTCCTTTATGAAGGTGTAGACCGGCTTGCCGTCATAGGCCCACATCTTGGTGCCGTCGGTGCGGTCGACAACGGTCCATTCGTCATCCGCCTTGGCGCCGGCTTCGGCCTTCAGCGGCGGCCAGTTGGTGGCGCATTTGTCATAGCAGTTGGTCTTGCCCTTCTCGTCCTTGTCATAGGTGTAAAGCGTCATGCCGTTGGCGTCGGTGTAGATCTTGGTGCCATTGACCTCGGCTTCCTTCCACGCGTCGGCGGCGAAGGATGCGGCTGTGCTGAGTAGAAGCGCTGCCAGTCCTGCGGTTATGGTTTTCATGGAAATCTCCCTGACTGATATCTGGAGACGCGCGGGAAATCGCGGCCTCACAGCATCAACGCCTGCGGGCTGTGGTTTCTTCCTGGCAAGTGCGTCGGGCAATGGATGATCTTGCCAACACAATGGTGATTGGTGGACAAGGCTGCGCGTCGCTATATCGGCGTCACGGCATTGGAGTTCTTGGAAATGGCATTGGACATCGGCTATGTCAGCGCGATCGGGGCGGGAGCTATCTCGTTCCTGTCGCCTTGCGTGCTGCCGCTGGTGCCGCCTTATCTCTGTTATATGGCCGGCGTGTCGGTCGACGATTTCCGCGGCAATGCCGGTGCGACAGCGCGTGAAGGCGCACGCGGCGCGCTGCTCTTTTCCTCGATCGCCTTCGTGCTCGGCTTCTCGACCGTCTTTGTCGCGCTGGGCGCCGGCGCCTCGACCATCGGCCGGCTGCTGCGCGTCTGGCAGGAGCCGCTGGCAATGGGCGCCGGTGTGCTGATCATCCTGATGGGCCTGAATTTCCTCGGCATCCTGCGCATTCCGCTGCTGTCGCGCGAGGCGCGCTTCCAGTCGCAGGGCAAGCCGGCAAGTGCCGTCGCGGCCTATGTCATGGGACTGGCCTTCGCCTTCGGCTGGACGCCCTGCATCGGCCCGGTGCTGGGGCCGATCCTGACGCTGGCAGGTGGCCGCGAAACGGTGGGCGAGGGCGCGCTGCTGCTCGCCGCCTATTCGCTCGGGCTGGGCATCCCATTCCTGATCGCCGCACTGTTTTCCGGCGCCTTCATGCGCTTCCTCGGCAAATTCCGCGTCCATCTCGGCCGCGTCGAAAAAGCGATCGGCGCGCTGCTGGTCGTCGCCGGGGTGTTTTTCCTCACTGGTGGCGTGCAGACGGTGTCGTATTGGCTGCTGGAGAATTTTCCGGTGCTGGGGCGGCTGGGGTAGGTTTGATCTAAATTTGGATGCGGCTCACCGCAACGCGGTCACGAGCTACCGTGGGATCGCTGAGAACTCGCTCGATCCAAGAATGGGTATCCGGACTTGGAAAAGCGATCTTGCCAATCGCCGTGGTGTCATTTTGCCAAATTTCTTCGCGCATTAATCCTCGATCTTTCAGCTCCTTCAGGCATTCAAGCGTTGCCATGGCAATGGGCGCAAATCGCACTATCTTTTCGATATCGAATCCTGCCTCCCGAATGTCGCGAGCCAAAGTTACAACCGCGAAATGTGATGCTGTTTCGGCTTCGCTGTATCCGCTCTCGAGAGACAGTAGCGCGACACCTGCTCCGTAGGGGGTGATGTCAACGCCAAGATACCTTGCAAAGTTCTCTACACTACCAAGCCTTGAATTTTTCTGGTCGGCGCTCGAAACAATTTCTCGCGAGATATTCGACTGCTTTTTTGAAAACGGCCACATGTGAATTATCCCCGAGACGATTAGAAAATTTAACATGATCTAACAGCACCGGCTATCGCTTTGCTTTTGCTTAGGGCGACGCGGATGCCTACGGCAACGCGGATCGAATCCTGAACGCCTCCGCTCCCACCTCACCGGAATTTAACCGCATTGGTGAAGCATGGCGCCACTGCTAGCATGCTTTGATTCCCAACCCTTTCATATGGTTGTCGTTCCATGAGCCAGAGATCCTGCCTGTCCGTCATCCTTGCCGCCGGCGAAGGCACGCGCATGAAGAGCGTGCTGCCGAAGGTGCTGCACCAGATCGCCGGCCTGCCGATGGTCGCCCATGTGGTGAAGGCAGCCGAAGCCGCTGGTGCCGGCAGCCAGGCGCTGGTGATCGGCCATGGGGCCGAAGAGATGCGCAAGGCGGCGGCGAAATTCGCTCCAAAGGCCGAGACCTTCGTGCAGGACAAGCGCCTCGGCACCGCGCATGCCGTGCTCGCCGCGCGCGATGCGATATCAAAGGGTTATGACGATATCCTGGTGATGTTCGGCGACACGCCGCTGATCGACGCCGATGCGCTGACCGTGGCGCGGCTGAAACTGGCGGAAGGTGCGGCCGTCGTGGTGGTTGGCTTCCGTCCGCCCAGCCCGACGGGCTATGGCCGGCTGATCGAAAAGGACGGCAAGCTGGTCGCCATCCGCGAGGAAAAGGATTGCTCCGAGGAGGAGAAAAAAATCGGCTTCTGCAATGCCGGGATGATGGCGGTAGCCGGCGCTCACGCGCTGACGCTGCTCGATCAGGTCGACAACAAGAATGCCAAAGGCGAGTATTACCTCACCGACATTGTCGAGATCGCCGGCGCGCGAGGCCTCGATGTCGTCGCCACCGAAGCCAGCTTCGAGAGCGCGCTCGGCATCAACAATCGCGCCGAACTGGCGCAGGCCGAGGGCATCTGGCAGGCGCGCCGCCGCCATGAGGCAATGCTGTCGGGCGTGACGCTGATCGCGCCGGAGACCGTGTACTTCTCGCACGACACCGAGATCGGCGCTGACACCATCGTCGAGCCCAATGTCTGGTTCGGCCCGGGCGTGAAAATCGCCACGGGCGCCAAGATCCATGCCTTCAGCCATATCGAGGGCGCCACCATTGCGTCCAATTGCGATGTCGGGCCGTACGCGCGGCTGCGGCCGGGCGCGGATCTCCGAAACAAGGCCAAGGTCGGTAATTTCTGCGAGGTCAAGCAGGCGGTTATCGAGGAGGGCGCCAAGGTCAACCATCTGACCTATATCGGCGATGCCCGCGTCGGCGCGGGTGCCAATATCGGCGCCGGCACCATCACATGCAATTACGACGGCTATTCGAAATTCTTCACGGACATCGGCGAGGGCGCGTTCATTGGCTCCAATTCGTCGCTGGTGGCGCCTGTCACCATCGGCAAGGGCGGCTACATCGCCTCGGGCAGCGTGATCACCGAAAGCGTGCCCGACGACGCGCTGGCCTTCGGCCGCGCCCGCCAGAAGACGATTCCAGGCAAGGGCAAGGAATTGCGCGAGCGCTTTGCTTCGGCGGCGGCGGCGAAGAAAAAGGCTGCTGGATAACGGGCGTTAGCCGGAAGTCTTCGCGTCCTTGCCGAAAGCGGCTGTGACTTCGATCTTGCCGACGATCGCCTTGTTGAATTCAGGGAGATCTTCGGCCGGAATCCAGTATTCCAGATGCGCCTTGCTGCCAGCGTGCTCGACCCGGTAGCGGTCGAGAAAGCTCTTGAGAACGTCGAACCGGGTGACGAACCCCGAGCCGCTGGCCGGCACGTTCCAGTCGCGTGCGATCTGCACCGCATAGGCTTCGGTCGTCACGGGATAGAAAATGGGCTGCTCGGGCAGGCGCGGCGGAAACGCCTGCATCCCCGAGGCCTGGATCAGTTTCAGTTCCCTGGGGCCGACAGGGCGCCAGAGGGTTACGGTGGGCTTGCTCTCGCTCATGGCAGGGCTATTAGCGAGATATCTCTCTGGTGAAAACCATCGTCTGAAAACCGAAGCCTGACAAACCGAACGATTGCAGTAACCGGATTGCAAGGCGGCCTGTCATGGTGCATCGACAGAATGAGCGTTCCGTTATACGGGACGAAATGCAATGTGACTTTCCACGGCAGGCCGGCCATCCCTAAATAGCGCTGGTTTTCCGGGGAATCGGGGGCTTTCTGCATGTGCGGTATCGTTGGAATCGTCGGCCACTCGCAGGTTGCGCCGCTCATCGTCGATGCGTTGAAGCGGTTGGAGTACCGCGGCTATGACTCGGCCGGCGTCGCCACCATCGAGCGTGGCGAACTCGCCCGCCGCCGCGCCGAAGGCAAGCTGATCAACCTGGAGCGCCGGCTCAAGGACGAGCCGCTCGACGGCACGATCGGCATCGGTCACACACGCTGGGCGACGCATGGCGTGCCCAACGAGACCAATGCGCACCCGCATTTTTCCGATGGCGTCGCCATCGTCCACAACGGCATCATCGAGAATTTCGCCGAACTGCGCGCCGAGCTGATCCGCGACGGCTATTCTTTTTCGTCGCAGACGGACACCGAGGTCGTGGCGCATCTGGTGGCGCGCGAACTCGCCAGGGGGCTGAAGCCGGTTGATGCCGCGCACCAGGCGCTGAAGCGGCTGGAAGGCGCTTTCGCGCTGGCCATCATGTTCAAGGGCGATGAAGACCTGATCGTCGGCGCGCGCAACGGTCCGCCGCTGGCTGTCGGCCATGGCGATGGCGAGATGTTTCTGGGTTCAGACGCCATCGCGCTCGCCCCGTTCACCAATTCGATCACCTATCTCGAAGATGGCGACTGGGCGGTGGTGCGCCGCGACGGCGTCACCATCTTCGACATCGACGGCACAAAGGTCGACCGCAAGCGCCAGCAGTCCCTCTCGACCAGTTTCATGGTCGACAAGGGCAATAGACGCCACTTCATGGAGAAGGAAATCCATGAACAGCCCGAGGTGATCTCGCACACGCTGGCGAATTATCTGGATTTTGTCGGCGGCGTCTCCAAGCCGCTCGACCTGCCTTTCGATTTCGCCAAAATCGACCGGCTGGCGATTTCGGCCTGCGGCACCGCCTATCTCGCCGGCCTGATTGGCAAGTACTGGTTCGAGCGCTACGCGCGACTGCCGGTCGATATCGATGTCGCTTCGGAATTCCGTTACCGCGAAATGCCGCTGTCGAAGAACGATGCCGCCTTCTTCATCTCGCAATCGGGCGAGACCGCCGACACGCTGGCCTCGCTGCGCTACTGCCGCAAGGCGGGGATGAAGATCGGCGCCGTCGTCAATGTGCGCGAATCGACCATGGCGCGCGAATCCGACGTCGTGCTGCCGACGCTCGCCGGGCCGGAAATCGGCGTCGCCTCCACCAAGGCGTTCACCTGCCAGTTGTCGGTGCTGGCATCGCTTGCCGTGCGGGCTGGCGTGGCGCGCGGTACGATCTCGAAGGAGCAGGAAAAGACCTTTGTGCGCGAGCTTTCGGAAGCACCGCGCTATGCCAATCAGGTGCTGAAGCTCGACCATCAGATCGAAAAGACCGCGCGCGACCTCGCTCACTATAAGAACGTGCTCTATCTCGGCCGCGACACCAATTTCCCGCTGGCCATGGAAGGCGCGCTAAAGCTCAAGGAAATCTCCTATATCCACGCCGAAGGCTATGCAGCCGGCGAACTGAAGCACGGCCCGATCGCACTGATCGACGAGAACATGCCGGTCATCGTCATCGCGCCGCACGACCGCATTTTCGAAAAAACCGTGTCGAACATGCAGGAAGTGGCGGCGCGCGGCGGCAAGATCATCCTGATCACCGACAGCAAGGGTGCGGCACTGACGAGCGTCAAGACGATGGAGACGATCGTGCTGCCGGACGTGCCGGAAATCATCTCGCCGATCATCTACGCGCTGCCGATCCAGATGCTCGCCTATTTCACCGCCGTCTTTATGGGCACCGACGTCGACCAGCCGCGCAATCTGGCGAAATCGGTGACGGTGGAGTAGGCCTCATCCTTTCGTCATCCACGGGCGGAGCGGGAGCGAAGCTCCTGCGCAGACCCGAGGATCCATTCCGGGACGGTATGGCGGATCAAAGCGGTGCAGAACTTGGCGCTACCACCCAGTCCCGCGGAAAAGCTCGAACCACTCCGGATTGACCTTTTCGATCAATTCAATCTTCCACTGACGCGGCCAACGTTTCAGCGACTTCTCGCGCTGGATCGCATCGGATCGTTTGTGACGCCAATATAGATGGTGCCGCGTTTCCGGCTCGCAGTTAAATAGACATAGCCCGTCATGAACGAAGTATAGCGACCGAAGGATTCGCCGACCATCTTGAGGGGTTGCGTTCTTCGGCCGACGTCACGGAATGGATCCTCGGGTCTGCGCCGCGTCGCTTCGCTCCTTGCTCCGCCCGTGGATGACGAAGGGGAGGGATGTTTCGGCTAATCGCGAACGTATGCTGCTTCCGTTTGGATTGCTTCGCTGGAAGCGGCGGCATAATCGGCTCTTTAAAAACTTCGCAGTTCCAAAACTTCGTCCGGTTCACTAATGTTGCGCTGCAACCCGCGCCTCCGGTGAATCATGTCCGACGCTCCCAAGACTTCCGGCGTGACCCGGCTGAGGAACTATTTCCTCACGGGCTTCATTGTCTGCGCGCCGCTGGCGATCACCGCCTACATTGCATGGTCTTTCATCGGCTGGGTCGATTCCTGGGTGAAACCCTATATTCCGGCCCGCTACAGCCCTGACACCTATTTGTCGTTTCCGGTGCCGGGGTTCGGGCTGATCGTCGCGTTGATCCTGATCACGCTGATAGGCTTCCTGACGGCCAACATAGTCGGCCGCGCCATCGTCAATTTCGGCGAGCGCCTGCTTGGCCGCATGCCGCTGGTGCGCGGCATCTATGGCTCGCTGAAGCAGATTTTCGAGACCGTGCTGTCGAACAAGGGTGACATGTTCCGCCAGGTCGGGCTGGTCGAATATCCGCGCAAGGGTGTGTGGTCGCTGGTGTTCGTCGCCAGCGAGAAGGAAACCGAGATCAACCAAAAGCTCGACCAGGAAGGCGATCCGCTGATTGCCGTGTTCATGCCGTGCACGCCGAACCCGACCACCGGATTCCTGATGTATGTGCCGAAGTCGGACATCGTGCTGCTCGACATGACGATCGAGGACGGCGCCAAGCTGATCGTCTCGGCCGGGCTGGTGGCGCCCGAGGTCAAGCAAATGGTTGTCGTGAATGGCGAGCCGATCGAGGGGATGCTCGCCAACCCGTCGGTTGCCGCCCTGGCTCAGCCGGCGCGCAGGAGCCGCACGGCCTCGTCGCGGCCGAACAAATAAAGCAGCAGGCGCAACGCCTCGCCACGCTGCGATTGCAGCTCCGGGTCGCGCGACAGGATCAGCCTGGCATCGTCGCGGGCGGCCTCCAGAAGATCGGCATGCGCCTCGATGCGCGCCACCTGGAAACCCGGCGTGCCGGACTGGCGGGTGCCAAGCAATTCGCCTTCGCCGCGCAGCTTCAGGTCCTCCTCGGCGATCAGGAACCCGTCCTCGGTCTCGCGCATCACCGACAGCCGGCGTTTCGCGGTCTCGCCGAGCGGGTCCTTGTAGAGCAGCACGCAGGAGGAGGGCTTGTCGCCACGCCCGACCCGGCCGCGCAACTGATGCAATTGGGCGAGGCCGAAGCGCTCGGCGTGCTCGATGACCATGACGGTGGCGTCCGGTACGTCGACGCCGACCTCGATGACCGTGGTGGCGATCAGGATGCGTGTCTCGCCCTGCTTGAAGGCGCGCATCGCCTCGTCCTTGTCGGCACCTTTCATGCGGCCGTGAACGAGCCCGATACGGTCGCCGAACAATGGTTTCAGCGAGGCGAAGCGGTCCTCGGCCGACATCAGCTTGATTTCTTCGGATTCCTCGACCAGCGGACAGATCCAGTAGATCTTCTGGCCGCCGGCCACCGCCTCGACCATGCGGCCGATCAGTTCATCGAGCCGCTCCAGCGGCAGAGTAACGGTACGGATCGGCTGGCGGCCGGCCGGTTTTTCCGTCAGTTTCGACACGTCCATGTCGCCGAAAGCGGTCAGCACCAGCGTGCGCGGGATGGGAGTGGCCGTCATCACCAGCATGTCGGGCGCATCGCCCTTGGCGGTGATGGCGAGCCGTTGATGGACGCCGAAACGGTGCTGCTCGTCGATCACGGCAAAGACCAGGTCGTGGAACATGACCGTCTCCTGGAACAGCGCATGGGTGCCGACGACGATGTCGATCTCGCCGCTTGCCAGGCCGGCCAGCGTATCAGCGCGTTCGCGGCCCTTCTCGCGGCCCGTGAGGATGGCGATGCGCAGCCCGACCTTGGCGGCAAGCGGCGTGATGGTCGCCAGATGCTGGCGCGCCAGGATTTCGGTCGGTGCCATCAAGGCCGCCTGGCCGCCAGCCTCGACAGCCCGCGCCATGGCCAACAGCGCGACGACCGTCTTGCCGGAGCCGACATCGCCCTGCAGAAGCCGCAGCATGCGCTCGGGATCGGCGAGGTCGGCATTGATTTCGGCCAGCGCGAACTCCTGGCTCGGTGTCAGCGAATAGGGCAGTGCGGCTCGCAGTTTTTCGACGATGCGGCCGTCGCCGACCAGAGGGCGGCCGGACAGGCGGCGGACTTTTGCCCGCACCAGCGCCAGCGAGACCTGGCCCGCCAGCAGCTCATCATAGGCGAGGCGCCGCCAGGCAGCGCCATCGACGGAGACATCGATCGGGTCGGCCGGATTGTGGATGCGGGCAAGCGCGCCGGCAAAGGAGGGAGACGTGTGGCGGCGCATGAAAGCGCCGTCCTGCCATTCGGGAAATTCGGGCACACGCGCCAGCGCCTGGCCGATCGCCCGGCGCAGCACCTTGCCCGAGAGCCCGGCTGTCAGGGGATAGACCGGTTCGACCAGCGGCAGGTTTTCCGCCTCGCTGGCGAGCGCGATGTGGTCGGGGTGGACCATGCTCGGGCGGCCGTTGAACCATTCCATGCGGCCGGAGACCACGACATGCTCGCCCTCGGGCATCGCCTTTTCGAGATAGGAAGCGTGAGCATGGAAGAAGGTCAGCGCGATCTCGCCGGTGTCGTCATGGGCGAAGACCCGGTAAGGCACCGACCTGTTGCCGCGCGGCGGCGGCTGGTGGCGGTCGATGCGCACCTCCAGCGTCACGATCTGGCCCTCCGCGGATCCTGCGATGCCCGGCCGGCTGCGCCGGTCGATGACGGTGTGCGGCAGCACGAACAGAAGGTCGCCCGCGCGGGCGGGGCGGTCACCCAGATCGGCCGGGACAACCTTCTCGATCAGCGCGCCGACTTTCGGTCCGACGCCGGCAAGCGAGGTGATCGGGACAAACAAGGGATCGAGGATGGAAGGTCTCATCTGAGAGAAACCATGCGGTGTCTGCGCTCACCCCCCTCTGGCCTGCCGGCCATCTCCCCCTCAAGGGGGGCGATTAGCAGTTCTGACCTCGCCCGCCTTGCGCAGTTGGAAATTGGCGAAAGCAGTCGTGCCATACGATCTCCCTCCTTGAGGGGGAGATGTCCGGCAGGACAGAGGGGGGTGCTAGCGCCGATACTGTCAGGAATGTTCGTCACACCGAGATGTTAGACGCCAACCGGGCCGTTGCAAGGCTGACAGCCCCTTCTATCCACGCTATATGCGCCCGCAGCAAGCAAGGATGCGGCACGATGACCGGAACGACGAGATCAAGCGAGGGGCTCGACGTCCGCCGCCGCAAGCTTCTGTTTCGCTCCTGGCATCGCGGCATGCGCGAGATGGACCTTATCCTCGGCACCTTCGCCGACGCTGAGATCGGCGCCTTGACCGGCGACGAAATCGACCAATATGAGAGGCTCCTCGACATTCCCGATACCGAATTCCTGCCCATGGTCACCGGCGAACGCCCGGTTCCGGCCGATATCGATTGTGCCGTCCTGCAAAAGATCCTGGCTTTCCGCCAGTCCATGACATTTTGAACAACGACAGTCTGAACGACGTGATTTCATGAGCCTCATTCCCACCATCGGTCTGCCGAAAGGCCGCGCCGGCCAGTTCATCGTCGACGGCGTCGCCGACGGCTACGAAGCCTTTGCGCTGGTGCAGGCGGCACTCGAGATCGCGCCCGACAAGCCGGTTCTGTTCGTCGCACGCGACGGTCAGCGCCTGCCGGCGATCATCGAGGCGCTGTCTTTCGCGGCCCCCGGCCTGCCGGTGCTGGAACTGCCGGCCTGGGATTGCTTGCCCTACGACCGCGTCTCGCCCGGCTCGGATGCGGCCGCCAAGCGCCTCGATGCACTGACCGCCATGATCGCGCTGGCGAAGAAGCCGCACCGCGCCGTCATCCTCACCACCGCCAACGCGCTGCTGCAGCGCATTCCGCCGGCGGATCTCGTCGAGGCACAGACCTTCCACGCCAGGCCCGGCAACCAGATCGACATGAACGTACTGGTGTCGCGACTGGAAACGTCCGGTTTCGAGCGCGTGCCGACCGTGCGCGGTATCGGTGAATTCGCGGTGCGGGGCGGCATTCTCGACCTGTTCGCCCCCGGCTGGACCGAAGCGCTCAGGCTCGATTTCTTCGGCGACACGCTGGAATCGATCCGTGTCTTCGATGCCGCCACGCAGCGCACCACCGGTCAACGCAAGTCGATGGCGCTGCAGGCGATGAGCGAGGTGGCGCTGACGGCGGAAACCATCAGCCGTTTCCGCCGCTCCTATATCGAAGCCTTTGGCGCTCCACAGCGCGATGACGGGCTCTATGCAGCAGTCAGCGAAGGCAGGCGGTTTGCCGGCATGGAACACTGGCTGCCGTTTTTCTATGAGCGGCTGGAGACGGTGTTCGACTATCTGCCTGACACGCCTGTCATCTTCGACCATCTGGCGCATGAGGCGCTGGCCGAGCGCCACACGCTGATCCTCGACCATTACGAGGCGCGCAAGAAGCAGGCGGACGGTGCCTTGAAGGACGCCGTGCCCTACAAGCCGGTCGCACCGGACCTGCTCTATCTCTCCCCGGAAAACCTGATTGCCTCGCTAGGGCCGCGTGAAGCGATCGACTTCACGCCGTTTGACGCGCCTGACGCCGGCGCGAAAAAGGTTTTTCATGCCGGTTCGCGCCTTGGCCGCAGCTTTGTCGAGGAACGCGCCGATCCGAACGCCAACGTGTTCGATGTCGTCGTCAAACACATCGCTGACGAGCGCGCAGCGCGCCGCCGCATTGTCATTGCCGGCTGGACCGAAGGCTCGCTCGACCGGCTTGGCCAGATCCTTGCCGAACACCATCTCGGCAACCTCAAGCAGGTGGCGACGCTGGCGGAAGCCGAAAAGCTCGAACCGGGTCAGGCGGCCTTGGCCGTGCTGCCGCTCGAATCCGGCTTCGAGACCGAAAAACTGGTCGTCGTCGCCGAACAGGACATTTTGGGCGACCGGCTGATCCGGCGCTCGAAACGCAAGAAGCGTCCCTCGGATTTCATTGCCGAGGCCTCGGCGCTCTCGGCCGGCGACATTGTCGTCCACGCCGACCACGGCATTGGCCGCTTCATAGGCCTGCGCACCATCGAAGCGGTCGGCGCACCGCATGACTGCCTGGAAATCCACTATGCCGGCGACGACCGGCTGTTCCTGCCGGTGGAAAACATCGAACTCCTGTCGCGCTACGGTTCTGATACGGCCGAGGCGACGCTGGACAAGCTTGGCGGCGGCGCCTGGCAATCGCGCAAGGCGCGGCTGAAGAAACGTCTGCTCGACATGGCCGGTCAATTGATCCGCATCGCCGCCGAGCGGCAGATGCGCTCCGCACCGCCACTGGTGCCGGCAGAAGGCCTCTATGGCGAGTTCGCCGCGCGGTTCCCCTATGAGGAAACCGACGACCAGCAGACAGCGATCGACTCGGTACGGGACGACCTTGGCGCCGGCAAGCCGATGGACCGGCTGATTTGCGGCGATGTCGGCTTCGGCAAGACCGAAGTGGCGCTGCGCGCCGCCTTCATCGCGGCGATGGAAGGCTTTCAGGTGGCGGTTGTGGTGCCGACGACATTGTTGTCGCGCCAGCATTTCAAGACCTTTTCGCAGCGTTTCTCCGGCCTGCCGATCCGTGTCGGCCAGGCGTCGCGGCTAGTCGGCGCCAAGGAACTGGCCGAGACCAAGAAAGGTATCGCCGAGGGCCAGGTCGACATCGTCATCGGTACGCATGCGCTGCTCGGTTCCGCAATCTCGTTCAAGAACCTTGGCCTGCTGATCATCGACGAAGAGCAGCATTTTGGCGTCAAGCACAAGGAGCGGCTGAAGGATTTGAAGACCGACGTGCACGTGCTGACGCTGTCGGCGACGCCGATCCCGCGCACGCTGCAACTGGCGTTGACCGGGGTGCGCGAACTGTCGCTGATCGCCACGCCGCCGGTCGACCGCATGGCGGTGCGCACCTTCATCTCGCCCTTCGATCCGCTGGTCATCCGCGAGACGCTGCTGCGCGAGCGCTATCGTGGCGGCCATTCCTTCTATGTGGTGCCGCGCATCAGCGATCTCTCGGAAATCCATGATTTCCTGAAGGAATCCGTGCCGGAGTTGAAGGTGGCGGTGGCCCATGGCCAGATGCCGCCGGGCGAACTCGACGACATCATGAATGCCTTCTACGACGGCCAGTACGATGTGCTGTTGTCCACGACCATCGTCGAATCCGGCCTCGACATCCCGACCGCCAACACGCTGATCATCCATCGCGCCGACATGTTCGGCCTGTCGCAGCTTTACCAGTTGCGCGGCCGCGTCGGCCGCTCGAAGGTGCGCGCCTATGCGCTGTTCACGCTGCCGGCCAACCGCAAGCTGACCGACACCGCGGAGCGGAGGCTGAAGGTGCTGCAATCGCTCGATACTCTGGGCGCCGGCTTCCAGCTCGCCAGCCACGATCTCGATATCAGGGGCGCCGGCAATCTTCTCGGCGAAGAGCAGTCCGGCCACATCAAGGAGGTCGGCTTCGAGCTCTACCAGCAGATGCTGGAAGAGGCTGTCGCCGAGGTGAAGGATTCCGGCGAGGTCCAGGATGGCGGCTGGTCGCCGCAGATTGCCGTCGGCACGGCGGTGATGATCCCGGAAAGCTATGTTCCGGACCTGCAGCTTCGGCTGGCGCTTTATCGCCGTCTCGGCGATCTCGAGAACACCGAGGAAATCGACGCTTTCGGCGCCGAGCTGATCGACCGCTTCGGCCCGCTGCCGGAAGAGGTCAAGCATCTGCTCAAGATCGTCTTCATCAAGGCGCTCTGCCGCAAAGCCAATGTCGAGAAGCTCGACGCCGGGCCGAAGGGCGTCGTCATTCATTTCCGCAAGCGCGAATTCTCCAACCCGGTTGGGCTCGTCCGGTTCATCGGCGAGCAGGGCTCGCTGGCCAAGATCCGGCCGGACCACAGCGTCGTCTTCGTACGCGATTGGCCAACCCCCGAGAAGCGATTGGCGGGCTCGGCGGTGGTCATGACGCAGTTGGCGCGGCTGGTGGAGAAGGCGGCATAGCCCGCCCGGACCATTCGCCAGCGCTTGAATTCCGGTCTAGAATAGGAAATCGGCTTCGTGTATGGAGCCGCGATCCCCAAATGGGGGCGGGAATGGCGGAGTATAGGCCGCTGGAAAGAGCGTTGGGTGCAGCGATGACGAAATGGTCGCCGAATTCGTGGAGAGCAAAGCCGATCAAGCAGGTCCCTGCCTATCCGGACCTTGCCGCGCTGAAGAACACGGAGGCCCAGCTCGCAACCTTTCCGCCGCTGGTTTTTGCCGGTGAGGCGCGCAAGCTGAAGAAGCAGCTCGCTTCTGTCGCCGCCGGTGACGCATTCCTCCTGCAGGGCGGCGATTGCGCCGAGAGCTTCGCCGAGCATGGCGCGGACAACATCCGCGACTTCTTCCGCGTCTTCCTGCAGATGTCCGTGGTGCTCACCTTCGCCGGCGCGCAGCCGGTGGTGAAGGTCGGCCGCGTTGCCGGCCAGTTCGCCAAGCCGCGATCGTCCGACAACGAGACCAAGGGTGAGGTGACGCTGCCCAGCTATCGCGGCGATATCATCAACGGCATCGAATTCGACCCCAAGTCGCGCATTCCGGACCCCGCTCGCCAGGAGATGGCGTATCGCCAGTCGGCGGCGACGCTCAACCTTTTGCGCGCCTTCGCGCAAGGCGGCTATGCCAGCCTGGAGAATGTGCACCGCTGGATGCTCGGCTTCGTGTCCGACAGTCCGCAGGGCGAGAAATACGAGTCTCTTGCCAACCGCATCACCGAGACGATGGACTTCATGAAGGCCGTCGGCATCACCTCGGAAACCAACTACGCGCTGCGCGAGACCGATTTCTACACCAGCCACGAGGCGCTGCTGCTCGGCTATGAGGAGGCACTGACGCGTGTCGATTCGACCTCCGGCGACTGGTACGCCACCTCGGGTCACATGATCTGGATCGGAGACCGCACCCGCCAGCCCGACCATGCGCATGTCGAATATTGCCGTGGCATCAAGAACCCGCTCGGCCTGAAATGCGGTCCGTCGCTGACGCCGGACGGCTTGCTGGAGCTGATCGACCTGCTCAATCCCGAGAACGAGCCCGGCCGGCTGACGCTGATCGCCCGCTTCGGTTCCGACAAGGTCGCCGACCATCTGCCGAAGCTGGTGCGCGCGGTGCAGAAGGAAGGCCGCTCCGTGGTGTGGTCGTCGGATCCGATGCACGGCAACACGATCGAGGCCGCCGGCTACAAGACGCGGCCGTTCGACCGCATTCTGAAGGAGGTGCAGACCTTCTTCGAGGTGCACCGCGCCGAAGGCACGCATCCGGGCGGCATCCATGTCGAGATGACCGGCAAGAACGTCACCGAATGCACCGGTGGCGCGCGCGCCATCACCGCCGAGGAGTTGCAGGACCGCTACCACACCCATTGCGATCCGCGTCTTAACGCCGACCAGGCGATCGAACTGGCGTTCCTGGTCTCGGATCTGTTGAAGAAGAGCCACCCGGTGCAGCACAAGCAGGTTGCCAACGGCTGATTTTTTCGCGCAGTCCGAATAAGATCCACGAAAGGGCGTCCGAGAAATCGGGCGCCTTTTATGTCTGCGCTAGTCCAGTGTTCCCGGCACCAGCGGGCAGGGACTGTCAGTCCTTCTTGTAGAGCAGCCAGCTCTTGCCGGCCCGGGGGCCTGCCATCGTCGAGTGCCTGGTGACGCGGTTGCGGCCGCTGACCTTCGAGCGATAGAGCGCCCGGTCGGCCTTGGTGTAGAGATCTTCGGGTCCTTCGGCTTCGGACGCCATGCAGATACCCATCGAGACGGTAACGGTGCCGTAATTCGTACCGGTCTGGCTGCTGGTGAACGGCGTCTGCGCGATCAGGGCACGAATACGCTCCGCGACGTCATAGGTGGCGTCCTCGCTGGCGCCCTCGATGATCAGCGCGAACTCCTCGCCGCCGGTGCGGGCGACGAACATGTCGCCGCGAATGCTGGTCTGGAAAATATCGGCGATGCTCTGGATGATCTTGTCGCCGACCGGGTGGCCATAGCGGTCGTTGATATCCTTGAAGCGGTCGATGTCGACAAGAACCAGGGCGTTGAACAGGATACCCCTGTTGCTGTTGTAGATCCTGGTGATCTCCTTGTCGAAGGCGCGCCGATTCCAGATATGGGTCAACGGATCGGTGTCGGCCAGCCGCTTATACTCCTCAAGCTTCGACTTGACGCTCTCGAGTTCGGCCGTCTTGTCGCTGAGCGTCGAGGCCACCTGCCGGCCGTGATCGATCGTCGAATTGGTGGCAACCGCCATGGCGTTGGCGATCTTCTGCAGGAGATCCTGAGAGAGAAGGCTGCGGCCGCTGAGGCCGCTCGATGTCTCATCGAGGATCCTGCCGTATTTCTCGATGTGGCTGCGCTCGCTCCGCAGCAACGAAGCAACCTCCTCGAGCTCCCTGGCGATGACGTCTCTGGCATGCTCGACGATGCCCGGACCATGGTTGTGGGCAAAGAAAGTGCGCCCGATCTGGTCCAGTTCATCTTGTGTCGGCCGGCTGCTCAGCGAAACGACGGCGAGGCTGAGTTCGCGATTGGTGCCGCTCAGCGCCTCGTAGAAAATCTCGTAGTTGCGCGGCAGGCTGAGCACGCCCAGCTGGCGCATTGTGGCAACGACACTGGCCGCGATGTCGGTGCTTCGTTCGGTCGGAAGAGCTGCCGGCTGCATTTTTGATTCTTCCCCTCGGATTCCGCTGTAGAATTCGCGGGTTCCCTTTGTCGCCGACCTGGGGAATGCGACCGACTCCAGAACAACTTGCAAAGGGATGCGTCCCCACCCACGACCTTCGCTTGCCATGACCATAAATGCGCCAGCGCTAAAGTTTCCTTAATTGCCGAGATTCCACAGTTTTTCTCTACCTGCGGCTGTAAAAGCTTAAATTTGCGCACCCAATAATCGAAAACGACGCCAGTTTGGTGGCTTTGAATCCGAAATTCGCGCATCGCGCTCTTGAAAATGAAACCGAATTTCGGATTCACCACGCCAGTACATGTCGCATTTGCTTGCGTGTGGTCGTCGCAAAGCTGGAATCCTGACGACGATGCTGAGGCAGAGTTTTCCTCGAGGAGGTCGAAATGAGCGACAATCATACGGGATCGTGTCTGTGCGGAGCGGTTCGCTTCAAAACGCACGGAGCGCTGCGTGGCGTCGTCTATTGTCATTGCTCGCAATGCCGCAAGCAGAGCGGACATTTCTATGCCGCGACCAATGTTGCCAACGCCGACATTGTGATCGAGGGCACGGAAAGTATCACCTGGTACGAAGCCTCTACCTTCGCCAGGCGTGGGTTCTGCAAGGCATGCGGATCGGTGCTGTTCTGGAAGCCGCGAGACCAGGACTACGTTTCAGTCATGGCGGGATCGTTCGACAAGCCGACAGGTCTTGAGGGGGAATGCCATATCTTCGTCGGTGACAAGGGTGACTACTATTCGATCGACGACGGGCTGCCGCAGTTTGAAAAGTCGACACCGTCCATACCGGTTGCTGAATGAATCTTGGACAAGTCACCTTATTCCATTGATCTGGCCAGCCATTGCATTATCCCGTGCCGGTGATTCGCAAAGGGGTTTGGCATGCAGCGGCTGATCGATGCTTATTTCAATTCGGTGCGGGCGTTTCGCAAGCTGGCCACCAGCGAGAAGGCTTTCCAGCAGGAGCTGATGCTGCTGGCGCTTGCCTTGCCGCTCGGCTGGTTCGTTTCGATCTCGTGGCGCGGTTATGCTTTGCTGATCGGCGCCGTGCTGCTCTTGATCATGGTCGAAGTGCTGAACACCGGCATCGAGGCGGCATGCGACGCTTTCAGCCGCGAGTTCAATGTCGATATCCAGTTGGCCAAGGATTGCGGTTCGCTGGCGGTGCTGATTTCGGTGCTCATCGTCGCCGGCGTCTGGGGTATCGCCATTATCGAGCGGATTACGGGACTACCGATCTAGCCTTTCGATGCCTACATGCCAGTCACCAAAGGAGACTGTCATGTCCGAAGCCACGAGCTTTCTGCTTCTTGAGCGTGCTGGCCTGCCAGACGATCTGCGCTGGCTCGTCGAAAAATACCCGCGTGAAAACTGGCAGGACCATGCCAACATCCATGGCATCGCCAATATGTGGCTGCAGCGGCACGACATGTTCCGCGAACTTGGCGGCATGCTGGCCAACGGTATTGGGGACTACCGTGAGGGACGGCTGACGGCGCCTGATTTCGCGCGCTGGTTCGCGCCGCGCCTCGATCATTTTCTTGGGCATCTCGACGGTCACCACAATGTCGAGGATTATCAATATTTTCCGGTCTTCGCCAAGGCCGAGCCCCGTTTGAAGCGCGGCTTCGAGATTCTCGATGCCGACCATCACACCATTCATGAAGGGCTGGAGCGCAATGCCGAGGCGGCCAATGCGTTCATCAAGACGCTTCAGGAAAACGAAGACAGACAGCGCTTTGCCGCCGACGCCTATGCCGACGAAAACAGCCGGCTGATCGCCATGCTGACAAGGCATCTTGCCGACGAGGAAGACCTGATCATCCCGCTGATCCTCGATCGGGGGGATCAGGCGCTCGGCGTGGATTGACGATCAGTCCTCCCTGGCGCGTTCCTTCCTGGCGATGTGACGGGCGACGAGCCATGCCAGAACGGCCACGGTCAGGCCGATGCCAAGCCCGATCAGCAACCGTTCGTGATGCATCAACGCCTGGCCGATGACGTGCTCGGCTCCCAGTCCAAAGACATAACCGATCGTGCTGAACAGTACCGCCCAGACCGCCGATGAAAGCGCGTTGAGGATGACGAAGCGCGGCGCGGCAATGTTGGAAAGCCCGGCTGCAATGCCGCCGACGAGGCGCATGCCGTAGATATAGCGGTTGGACAGCACGAAAATGTCGGGATGGGTGTTGAGCAGCCGAAAGGCGCGGCGGAAGCCGGGCCGTTTGCGCAATCTGACGACATAGGGATGGTCGGCGAAGCTTCGTCCGAGGATGAAGAAGAAAGTATCGCCGACGAAGGCGCCGAGCGCGGCCGCAAGAACCGCGTGCCACAGGACGAAGACCTGCTGGTGGGCGAAGAAGCCGCCAAGGATGGCGGCACTTTCGCCCTCCGCGACGCAACCGATAAAGACCGCGAGCAGCCCGTATTGTTCGATGAAATGATGGATTGCGTCGGTCATGAAGCCGACTGCTGCGAAGACAGCCTTTCGTCGATCCGCTTGACCATTTCGGTCAGCTGCACGATCTCGTCGCGCATACCGAGAATCTGGCCGTGGCGCAGTTCATCCAGCTTTTCATGCAGCGCCATGATCTCGATCTCGGCTTTCAGGTTGACCTCGTAATCGTGGGCGGCGTCGATGCGGTCGCGTTCGGTCTGGCGGTTCTGCGCCATCATGATCACCGGCGCCTGCAAGGCGGCGACCATCGACAGAACGAGATTGAGGAAGATGAACGGGTAGGGATCGAAGGCGTCACGCGACAGCAGCCAGACATTGCCTGATGTCCACAGGATCAGAAAGGCGATGAAGGTCAGGATGAAGGACCATGACCCACCGATGCGGGCGATCGTGTCGGCGAGCCGGTCGCCGAAGGTCTGGTGGAAGGCGACGGCCTTGTTGGTGTCGCGCGAGATGGTGGTCCGTTCGAGCGTCGATTGCAGCACCCGGCTTTCGAGCTGGCTGAGGCCGTCCGGCCGCCGCTTGAGCCAGCGGTTCGCCAGGTCGTCGATCGTCTTGTTCATGGCCATCTCCAGGGTCTTTGGCTTGCCGTAAGAGGTAGAGGCTGCCGGCTCACACGGGAAGTGTTAGATTGATTCCAGTTGCCGAGGGACCAATGGCCGATTTCAAGAAAATTCGCGCACGCGCCGCAAAACGCAAGGGCGGCGAAGAGGAACTTACGTCGCTGCTGGGTCCGGCGCCTGACAATGCCGCCGTGGCTGACATCGCCGATGACCGCATTCTCTCTGTTATGGCCGAACGCGTCTTCGCCGCTGGTTTCGTCTGGCGCGTGCTCCTGTAGACGTCTGGACATCGCTGGGAGCTTGTAACGGGCAGGCTGCTCCCTATATCCAGGGAAAGGAGCTAACCCAATGAAAATAATACACAATTCTAATCCAAAGTTATCAGAATCTATTGAGGCCACTGACAAAGTTCTAAAAAGTTCAGTGGTAAAAGAATCGCTGATCATCAGTTACATCAGGTGGTCAACGGTCATCCAAGGCGAAGGCGACTCCTATCGTCGGCAAAAATGTTTGGCGGACGAATGGTGCAAAAAGCAGGGCCTGGAACTCGCTCCAGAACACATTATGACCGATGCCGGGCTATCCGCCTACAAGGGTAAAAATGTGTCGGAAGGTGCACTCGGTGCGTTCCTGAAAGCCGTTCAGGAAGGTCGGTTTCCGGCGGGGACTATTCTGCTGGTTGAAAATCTGGATCGGCTTAGTCGCCAGCACCCAATGGTGGCCATGAACTTGCTGCACCAGATTGTAGAGGCTGGAATAGTGGTGGTGACGCTGGGCGACCGAAGCGTTGAATACCGCAAACCGCTGACCATGGGCGACATGTTCAACGCCATCATCGACCTGTCCAACGCACACGTCGAATCTGAAAAGAAACAATTCCGTTCGACCAGAAATTGGGAGAAGATTCACGCTGACCTCGAACAGGGCAAGCCCATGGGCAATTGTCCTGCGTGGTTGCGAGTGTCCAAAGACCGGCAGCGCTACGAAGTCGAAATAGGGCGAGCCACGGTCGTCGAACGCATGTTTGACATGTGCATTTCAGGACTCGGTCTGCCTGCTATCGCCAAAGCGTTGAACGATGCCGGGGTAAAGCCATGGGCAATGGAAAAGCGCAAAACCCGTAGGGCAGATTATTGGACCATTGCTAGCGTCAGCTACTTCCTCGCAAGCCGGGCCGTGTTCGGGGAGTTCTATTCGCCAAAGCTACAGCGGGTCTATCCCAATCATTTCCCGGTGATCGTTGAAAGAGAGATTTTTGACCGGGCACAAGCAGCCAAGGCAACCCGATTGAAAGCGGGTAGGGGCAGGAAGGGAGCCACCTACACCAATCTGTTCGGCCAGCGAGCATATTGCCAAGATTGCGAAGAGCCGATGACCATCAGAAACCCCAAGAAGGGCAGGGCCACACAGTTTTATTGCAAAGGTACGCTGCATGGGCAGTGCAACCATCGCCCATGGAACTACAACGTTTTTGAAGAGTCGTTCCTGACACTCGTGAACGAACTCGATATGCAGGCCATCATTCACGGTGGCAGCGCTTCTCGTTATACAGAAATCATTGGACAGATGCAGGCGTTGGAAGGCCAGAAAATCGATTTGGAATCCAAGGTGAACAAGTTGGCTGAAATGATGCTGGACGACACCATGCCGGTGGATTTGTTGAAACCGAAGATGCAGCACCACAAGAAGCTTCTGGACGAAACCAAGGAGCGTGTCGCCAAGTTGGACGACGAAAGAAATGCGATTCAATTGGAGCGAAGCGCCGCCCAAGAATCCAACAGGATCACATTCCCAACCGACATCAGCACTATCGACCTGTACAATCTCAGAGCCAAGGCCGCACAGCACATCAAAACCTTGGTAGACCACATCGAATTGAAACGGATGGATATCGGGGAGCTGGTGCATTCCTTCTACACGGTCAGGTTCGTTGGTGGTGGTAAACGCACGGTGTTTGTGAATTACTCCAATCCAAGGAAACCATTTGCTGTATCGGGCAATCCTGACGCATCCGACTACGTTCACAACAAGGACGGCAGCAAGATCGGCATCCGGTTGGGCGGCAACGTGAAGGGTATGGAGTTTACCTAGAAAGCACGATGCTGGTGACGGCTCACTTATCGAGCCTTCATAGCGTCGGGCGTGCAGGCCGGCAGCGACATCCGTAGTTCGAATGCGCTATCGTGTAGCACCCATTTTGCATGATATTTCGATGCGTAGCGAACAGTGTTGGCAAGGTGTTCGTGCGTTTCATCGGCGGAACGGACATCCAGCTTATCGAAGTTCGACCATGACCTGTCGGACCATCGCCCAAAGCCCTCTACAAGGGCCGCAGGGACCCAACAGACGGCATGGATGTGCGGGTATGGCTCACCATCTCCTTTGTCGTCCAGAAAGGCATGGCAGACCGGCTGAAGCGCTATCTTATTTGGTCGGTGGAAGTTCGGCATATAGTCGGCCAAGCCGTGGACCCACCATTGGCGGAACAAACCAAACATTTCGGGCGCAAATTTCCCGATTAGCTCGTGCCGAGCGGAGCCGGTCTTGCCGGTCCAGACCCTGCCATGGAACCAGTGCGGCCTAAAGACAACGGTCACATGATAGATATGTGATTGTGGTTCGCATCGCTGGCGCTCAGCGAAATCTTCGATTATCCGGTTGGTTTCGAATGTCTTGTAATATTTTAGCAATTGTAGCTTAGAGAGCAATAGAGCATGTCCTTGTTTTTGGCTTATTGTCAGACAATAACGTAATTACAGCCGTATGGTATACGTCAGTACAGTCGAGTTTGCATTTTGAAATTGCACTTCACGGTGCGTTTAAATGAACCAAAAGCCCCGCACTACTTCGTTCATGCCAAAATTCTTTATATTATATATATGTATATATAAACTTGGAGATTTTAAATGTTCAATAAAACATACGAATTACAAATCATTCAGCGCCGAATGGATTATCTGGATGGCCTTATGGGCGCCAAGGTATATAGCAGGAGCGAACTAATCGAGGCATTGCTTTGGCTCGATGAGCAAGATGCCATTGATAGGGAGATTGCAGATGGAGCGAAAGCCAATTCTTCTCGTCATTCCTAAAGGGCTTCTCCGGGAGATCGACAACGCAGTTGATGAATTGGGCATCAGTCGAACTCGGTTCCTCCTGCATTCGGCGGAAAAGCATCTGAGGTATGTATGCGAAGTTGAACTGCCCGCTTTGCGAGAGAGCCGCCAAGACGCTGGTTGTTGACTGATCACTGCGACGCTTCCTGCTTCCGGACGAAATAGGACTCCATCCCATCCATGTAGTGCGTGTAGCAGGATGCCCATGACGGCGATTGCCGGTGCACGAGCTGGCGGTAAATCCGGTGTTTTCTTTGATCCGTGGCATGGAAATGGAACAGGTACGGTTTTTCCTGCCGAATCCAATCGGCGGCCAAGGCCACTACCAGGCGCAGCACGGGCCTTCCGTCGCTAAAATAGCCACTCTCGCAAAAAGGTACGATGTCCTCGTCCCACGCACCCCACGTGCCGCCAGTGAAGGCTTTCTTCTTGGTAGCACCGCCAATAACCCGGAACGTGACGGCTCCCCCATTTAGGGCCTTGAATTCATAGAGTAGGCCGTCGACGGTGAAGCGTCGGCGATATTCTCCTGAATTCGACTTTTGACAGATCGTGCTCAATCTCGCTTCAGTTCGCATCGGCAATGATGCGGTAAACGGAAGACCGGCCCACACCAATGGCTGCGGCGATTTCCGATGCGCCTCGACCAGCCAAATGCATTTCTATGATCTGGGATGCCTTGCGTCGTGCGGTGGGTGCTCTCCCCATAAACTTGTGTTCTGCCTTGGCCTTGGCAATCCCCTCTCTCTGGCGTGCCAGCATGATTTCACGTTCGAACTGTGCGATTGACCCAACAAGATTCATTAGAAGTCGGCCAGTAGGCGACGTGGTATCGATAGCCATATCCAGAATCTTCAGGCCGACCTGCTTGGCCTCAAGTCTGGCGACAATTTGGCTCAGATCAGAAACTGAGCGGGCGAGCCGATCCAAGCGAGTCACAACGAGAACATCGTTCTCTCGCACGAACTCGATTGCCCGCTCCAATTCCGGACGACTGGAATTTACGGAAGAAACCTGCTCGCCAAAAATCTTCTCGCAACCCGCCGCATGCAGGTCACGCAACTGCGCCTCGTAGCCTGCAACTTGGTCAATCTGACTTGTCCGTGAATAGCCAACAAACATACCAAATCCTTCCCAATAGCCTCCTAGACACTATGGGACAATTTTCCCAAAAAGTCAACGGAACTCTTGTGGGACACGGATCGTCAGATACAGTCGTTCCCATAAGATCAGGGTCCAGCGGGATCATGGAAAGGCGGGACTGTGTTTCGAGAAGTTGAAATTCAAAACTATCGTGGGTTGGCTCACGAGAAGATTGGTCCCCTCGCAGGTGTCAACCTCATCACAGGTAAAAACGGTTCTGGGAAGTCGTCGTTTCTGGAAGCAATCTTCCTAAATGCGGGAGGAAGCAATCCGAATTTGGCGCCCATGATGAGTGCATTCAGAGGTGAGAATCGGCTCTCCCATCTTATAGACACCCCATTCCGCCTGTTTTTCGACCTGCAAGACCTGAAGCCTGCCAAAATCAATGCGACATGGAACGGACGCAAGAGGCGGCTCGTAATCCACCCACTCTCTTCGACCATTGGTGTGGTGGGTGCTTCAAGCACAAAGGCGCTTCTTTCTGGGGTTAGGCTGAATTTCAAGGGGCCATCGGGTGCGTCGACGGGGCAAATCGAAATCAAGCCACCCATCTTGCCTGGCATACAAGTAGGAGCCGACTTAGCCACCGGCCAGAATGCCGCCCCGCCTGCTGGCCCGTCAGTATCGTTCTCAAGCAGCGGGCAGTCAGACGTGGTGAATGGGCATTTCATTCCGCCCTACCAGATCGATCTATTCGAGCAGGTGCATCAGCAAATAACAAAGCTGACAAAAGAAAAAAGAATTGGCGATTTGGTTGCTATGATGAAGGGGATTGAGCCGTCAATTTCAAATATATTTGCCTTATCCGAAACTAATATGAACGAGATTTACTTAGATATAGGCAGAAATTATTTGATGCCGTTATCTGGAGTTGGTGCAGGATTTTTCAATCTGCTAAAGATTTGTGCCGGAATAACTACAAATCCACGAGATGGAATCTTCATAGTTGATGAGATTGAGAACGGAATCCATCACACCCTTTTGAAAGACTTAGCTAAAATTGTTATCGACGGAAGCCGATCAGCAGGAATTCAGTGCTTTTGCTCTACACACTCCGGGGAGATGATTTCGGCCTTTGCTGAAGCTGCAAGCGAGCTGAATTTCCACGACTTATGCGTAGTGAGATTTACAAGGACCGAAGCGGGACGGCGGAGCACCGTTTTTAGGGGGGGCGAGATCGGAACGGCCCTGGCAATTGATGGAGAGTTGCGGTGACCTATCTGGTTGAGAAGCCAGATGCTTCAACTCGCCCCGGTGCAACCAGACTTTTAATGGCGGAAGGCTATGCAGAGGTCGGTTTTATTGAAACCTATCTTGCAACGCTGCAAACACCGATAAATCAGGTGATACTCACATGTTTCAAGGGCGTGGCGAACCTCGCCCAGTCCGTGAGGGTAATGCGAAAGGTCCTGGATCCTGGCGAAGGTGCTGGGCGGTTTGGTCGAGTAGGCGTGTTTGCTGATGCAGAGCAGAATCCCGCCGGGCGGCTTGATGCGGTTGTGGATTCAGCCGACCAATTTGGATTCGGTGCCGTGTCCCAGAATCTTCGCCAGACAAACTTTTGCGATGCTGGTCAGCGCCGCTTCGCCTTCCATCTTGCGCCGAACAATGTGGGAGCCGGGATGATCGAAGATCTCGTTGCCGCTGAAATTGCTGGCAGCTCTATTGCGCAGTGCTTGACGGACTATCGTGCCTGCGTACTGGCGGCTGACGCCATGAACTTGTCGTCAAAGGCGCAGGCCCAGATTTTTATCCTGACAAAGCGAAACTCGGATGCAGCCGGCCTGGGAAGAGCTTTCCAAGACGGCATTCTCGACGTCATGCATCCGGCATACGCAAACTTTCGGGACGCCATCAACAGGTTAGTTCAATAGACGATGGGGCGTCGCAAAAGTGGGTAGCTCGATTCGGCGGTTCACAGCGGATCAGCGGCGCATCCGGCGGGGGGGTGGCGTGCATGTTTACCAAGAAGACGACGTTCGTTATCGGCGCCGGCGCCAGCAAAGAAGTTGGGTTCCCAACCGGTGGCGAACTCAAAACGACAATCAGGGAACTGTTGCGTTTCGAGCAGAAACCCAATGAGCCTTTGCGGGGAGACGAGGTCCTTCTGAATTCCTTCAAACGGCTTGTTGAACAGGCGCATCCGATAGACAAGTCGCCTCGCAAAGCGGCTTTACTAAACCTGTATGGCGTGGCCGGCCACATCTCGGAGGCGCTGCATGTCGCCAAATCCATTGACAATTTTTTGCATGAGAACCGTGGCGATCCGTTTGTCGAAACTGTCGGCAAGCTAGCGATTGCCCGAGCTATCTTAGATGCAGAAGGAAACGAGATTTACAGCAAGCTTTATGTCAGCCCATCGAATGTTCACAACCGACTTCAGTTAGGGAAGCTCGAAGACACATGGTATGTGCCCTTCGCTCAGTTGCTGCTGTCATGCACCTTGGATGAGTTGCCCGGCCAGTTGTCGAAGGTACGCTTCATCGTATTCAACTACGACCGTTGCCTTGAGCACTTTCTACTTTGGGCTATTCGGATCAAATTCAAATTGGACGAGGCAGAAGCGGCGTCCTTGGTGAACGAAATCAAGATTTGGCATCCCTATGGCAGAGTTGGCCGATTGCCGTGGCAGAAAGGGCAGGGCGTCTCAGTTCAGTTCGGCTCTAAAGAGGCCGATATCATCGAGGTGGCGAAGCAGATACGAACCTTCACTGAGAGTAATGACGGCGAGGGAAGCGACATCGACAATTTGCGAAGGGAGCTGGACGATGCCAACGTCACAATTTTTCTCGGCTGTTCGTACCACGAGTTGAACATGAAACTCATCCAGCCGGCTCCATCCGAGCGGCTGAACGCCGGGAAAGAGAAGCGTTTTTACGGAACTACATTTGGCTTGTCGCAATCAAGCTTGGCGGCGGCGGAAAGCCGAGTACGCAACTTTACGACCGAAAAGGCATCGGAATCGCCCTATATGCGGTTTGGTCTCAATTGTGTGGGGCTGTTTAACGAACTTTATGCGGAACTGGAGAGGTGACGGAGGAGCGCTCGGCCCGGTTTTGCTGGGCCGAAAAGTGGGGGGAAGGTCAATAGATGCTACAGAGAGCCTTTGGCCACCGCCCGCAAACGAGCCTTCAGGCCCTCTCGCAAAGACCTCATATTGTCGTAAAAAATTATCGGGTAGTCCTTGATGTCGAACTCGATCTTAGTCCCTTGTTTGGCTAGGAAAATAGGTATCTTTCCAATCCCCTGCGCATATCCTGCTTCGTAAAATACATTTGGCCTAGCGCCGGTCACATCGACAATGACGAACTGCGCAACTCGAATCGCTTCGAATATGCGATCGGTAATCCGTGTGTTCGATTCTTGATCGTCTATCCGTTCCGCCTCGATACCCAAATCTTTTGCCGCAATTTTTATTGCGTCGAGAACGTCATCTAAATCCCTATTGGAAGGGTCGATCGACATGGCTACAAATGCATAACCAGCCCGCAATTCGTCCTTTGCAATTTCTATGTTCGTGATCACTTTGCTAAAGACCCCGTCTTGGATCGATCCTATCGCAACGTCGATTGAATCGAGAATTGGAGCTATGACGTCCATGCCGTACGGAGGATCGAATATACCGTCAAATGGGTCAAAATCTCGCTGAATCAATCCGCCGACGGCGGGAGGAGGTGCGATAGTATAGGTGTGATGTGCGCCAGCCTCAATAATAATTCTTCGGATAGATGACTTCTTTTGGTTTATAGCGCTTCGACGTGCGGTGCTTGGCGTGATCTTATAATCTCGAAGCATCAACGCAAACTCTTTTAGTCTTTGGATTTTCATCTCGTCTGAGCTGGATTCTTCGAATTTGTCGGTTGCCACTTTGGGCTTACTCCAATGCCTTATGTTGTCGTATGTTTGAGTATGCTGACGATTTCTCGCAAAACATTAGCGGTAGTAGCGTTTGAATTTCGGTGACGACATACATGTCTTCTGAAAAAAGACACGGGGAACGGTGGCAGCGTTAGATTCGTCGAGCGCAAATCGGCCATTGGCATCTTGAAAATGGTAGTCGGATTCGTGTCCGTCGGACCAGATGACCGTCACATCGTAGCCGGCGGTCTTCGGGTCGTATGTTTCGCAGGTTGACTGAACCAAGTGCGTCGCAACGCCGTACCTGACCTTGCCATAAAATCCTCGGAGACCCTCTCCATCCATTGGGGTAGGTTTCCCGACTATTTTGACATCAGTCTCATCGGCTTGTGCCAACGACACTGAAATGATTGACATTAAAATCGATAAAAGCAGCGTGAAATTGCGCACGTTGTTCCCCCTCATTTGGCTATGAGGATCGATACCAAGGCAGATACCGATCGACGTATACTATCTGCATGCGTTATCGATTCAGCAGGTGGTGAGCAACGGATAATGGGAGGGGGAAATGAAGATCTTTCTTTATGCTCTGGCTTTGACGCTCATGGCTACAAGCGCCATGGCGGGTGGGAGCTATCTTTCTACTGTCATGAAGGGTTCGAAAGGTCCGGAAAAATACACCGCCACCATCATCTCCAAGAAGGCTTTCTCAGCGGAGGAAAGCCAAGGCTACAAGGTTGTTTCGAAGATCAAGTTCGATACTGGCCAATCGTATTTGCTTCGACAGTCGGTCGATTGTTCCTTCCCGTCTGTGGTTGACGATGAGACGGGGCAGGCCGTCGAAATTCATGTTGGTCGAAAGGGCGGTTTGGCATTTGACCAACAGTATGCCGTGTTTTACGCCGTGTGTTTGAACAAGAAGTACAAACCCACGCTTGGTTAGGCGGGGCCGCATTCAAAAACGTTCTTGATCAAGGCTGAGTTGAGTGCTTGAGGCCTTCATAAAAATTATGAAGGCCAAAGCCGGCCTTGTCTCGGAATTCTTGCTCTGCCGCCTTTAGCTGTTCAGAAACAGGTCGGTAGTCCTTGATCTTATCAATCGCATAAAGGCACCCAGCGACCAACGTTGCCGCTGCGCCGATCCCGCTCTGGAGTTGGGATAGAAGGCCGGTTAGTCCAGCTCCACCGCCACTTCCGGTCAAAGCAACTACCTTTGCAACCTCACATTTGATTTGAAAGCCAAGGCTTTTCCGTTCCTGCTCCAGTTCCTCGGCCTCTTTCCGATATGCCAAGACACTCGCTTGCGCATGCTGTTGGAAATCTTCCCTATCGCCTATTTCGGCTGAAATGGCAGCGATCGACTGTAGCATTTCGTCCCTAGCGGCAGCCTGATGACCCCACGCACGAGAGCGCAGTTTCAAGACTTCCTCGACGGGCATAGCCGCTAGCACCGTCTCGTCAATGTACTCGCTATGAGCTATTCGCATCACCTGTGAACGTGTAGCCCAAAACGGATCAAATTCCGTGACAGCGTCCATCACCTTGTTGGCTCGACTGGCAATCCGGGCAGCGATTTTTCCCGTCGATGCGTGTCCGAAAAAGGGAACCATTCGTCGTGATGCGCAGAAGCCAATTGTCTTCATCGCCGATGCTATTCTCGCCCGGCCAATGCGGGAATATTCCTCTCGAAGATTCTCTCGATTTAGGGGACGCTGAATCGGCGCAATCGCCGGATCGTTGTTGATTCCTCCGTCAGCGGCAGACTGGATAGCCAGTTCCTGAACAATCTCATCCGGCAAAGAGAAAAGCCATTTGTCGCCTTCCAGTGCTTTGGAAACTACGTCTTCGTCCCGTGCGATGTTTCGAAAGGCCCACAGAAGGAATCGTGGGTTGAGTGGGTAGCCACCCATTTGAACGGCACCAATTGTGAATGAATCGGATGAAGACCGATCATACGATGACACCACGTCAACGAGTCCTTGCCGACCTGCAACTGAGAACTCGTCAAGAAGTCTCTGAAAAGCATCATCATAACCGGGAGCTTTTCCCAGCGGTTTCACTGGGCCCATCTTCATTCCAAAGATGGGCGGCATCCCCATCGCTATCGTAAACGCTTGTCGAGGAAAGAAATCCCGATCGTCAGGGTCGAACAGAAGAGCCCGATCAAATGTGAGCAAAGCCCTTTTCAGTTCAAGTGAGCTAGGAACATACTCTGTAGGCGAAAACAGTGTCTCGTAAATCACAGAAAGCCTCCAAAAGGCCGGGATCTCACCCAAGTGGTTTCGATAGCATACAATCGGCTAGCGATGTTCAATTGACGTGTGGAGCGTCATCGAGCAGAAATGGCCGGGCTTCGAGGAGGCGTTTCTGCGCTTCGAGCCGAAGCGGCTGTTGTTCCAGCCCGATGATTTCTGGCACGATCTGACGGCGGACCAGCGCATCGTGCGCAACCCGCAGAAGATCAGATCCGTGCGCGACAACGCTGCCTTCGTCGAGCGCGTGTCGAAGGAATATGGCGGTTTCGGCCAATTCCTCGCCAACTGGCCGGCTGACGACCAGGTCGGGCTGATGGCCTGGCTCGGCAAGCATGGCAGCCGGCTGGGCGGCAATACGGGCCAGTATTTCCTGCGCTGGCTGGGTTGGGATGCGTTCGTCATCTCGGGCGATATGGCCGCGGCGTTGCGCGACGCCGGCCTAGACATCGCCGAAAGCCCGACTTCGAAGAAGGACCTGGACAAGATCCAGAGGCAAATCAACCAATGGGCAGCGGAGACGCATCTGCCGCGCCGGCATATTTCACGCATCCTGGCGATGTCGATCGGCGAGAACCATTCGCCGCAAGCGCTGCGCGAATATATGGGCGACGACTGATACCTGGTCGTATCGCCACGATTGAAGTACGTTGATCGGTCCGTACACGGTTGACGTATGTCAATCGGTCCGAATTGGTCCAAACGAACGCCATTGCCCGGGCAATTTTGCCGCGCTAAGTCAGCAGGCATGACCAAGAAGCTCGACATCCTGCGCATCGCCGTCGCCCAGCTCAATCCGACTGTCGGCGACATATCAGGCAATCTCGCCAAGGCCCGCGAGGCGAGGGCGGATGCCGCACGTCAAGGCGCCGATCTCGTGCTCTATACCGAGCTTTTCCTCGCCGGCTATCCGCCGGAGGATCTGGTGCTGAAGCCGGCCTTTTTGAAAGCCTGCGAAAAGGCGGCACAGGATTTTGCCGCCGACACCGCGGATGGAGGTCCCGGCGTCATCATCGGCACGCCGTTGAAGCGCAAGAGCGGCACGCACAATTCGATCGTCTTCGCCGATGGCGGCAAGATCATCGCGGAACGTTACAAGCTCGATCTGCCTAACTACGGCGAGTTCGACGAGAAGCGCGTCTTCCAGGCCGGACCCGAGATCCAGGGGCCGGTCAATTTCCGCGGCGTGCGCATCGGAGTTCCGATCTGCGAGGACATCTGGGGCGATGTCGATATCTGCGAGTCGCTGGCCGAAAGCGGGGCGGAAATCCTGCTGGTGCCGAACGGCTCGCCCTACTACCGCGCCAAGATCGATGTCCGCCACCAGGTCGTCATCCGCCAGGTCATCGAATGCGGGCTGCCGATGATCTATGCCAACCAGCTTGGCGGCCAGGACGAGCTGATCTTCGACGGCGCCTCGTTTGCCATTGGCGCCGACAAGACGCTTGCCTTCCAGATGAGCCAGTTCGAGGAAGCGGTCGACGTCACTACATGGAAACGCCAGGGCGATCACTGGGTCTGTTCCGAAGGGCCGATGTCGAAAATTCCGGACCGGGAGGAGGCCGACTATCGCGCCTGCATGCTAGGCCTGCGGGACTACGTCAACAAGAACGGCTTCAAGAATGTGGTGCTTGGTCTGTCCGGCGGCATCGATTCGGCGATCTGCGCGGCGCTCGCCGTCGATGCGCTCGGCGAGGAACGCCTGCGCGCGGTGATGATGCCCTACCGCTACACCTCGAAGGACTCGCTGAAAGATGCCGAGGATTGCGCCCGGGCGCTCGGCTGCCGCTACGACATCGTGCCGATCTTCGAGCCGGTCGAAGGGTTTCTGCACGCGCTGACGCAGATGTTCGAAGGCACTAAGGAAGGCATCACCGAAGAGAATCTGCAGAGCCGCGCGCGCGGCACCATCCTGATGGCGATCTCCAACAAGTTCGGCTCGATGGTCGTCACCACCGGCAACAAGAGCGAGATGTCGGTCGGCTACGCTACGCTCTATGGCGACATGAATGGCGGCTTCAATCCGATCAAGGATCTCTACAAGATGCAGGTCTACGCGCTGTCGCGCTGGCGCAACAGCCACGTGCCGCCGGGCGCGCTTGGCCCCTCGGGCGAGGTGATCCCGAAAAACATCATCGACAAGGCGCCATCGGCGGAATTGCGCGAGAACCAGACCGACCAGGATTCGCTGCCGCCCTATCCGGTGCTGGACGATATTCTCGAATGCCTGGTTGAGAACGAGATGGGTGTCGACGATATCGTCGCGCGCGGCCATGACCGGGCGACAGCGACGCGCATCGAGCACCTGCTCTACATCGCAGAATACAAGCGACGGCAGGCGGCGCCGGGCGTGAAGATCACCAAAAAGAATTTTGGCCGCGACCGCCGCTATCCCATCACCAATCGTTTCAGGGATCGCAGCTAAGTACCGAAAGCGCGCGGCGGTGCGGCCGGAGACAGCTATGCCCGATTGTGAAATCAGCTTCGACATGTCACGGATCGATTTCCGTGCGACATCGGACCTGTTGATGGCAAGCTATTGGGGCGCCGGACGCACTGACGAAGTCCATCGCCGCGCCTTTGCCAATTCACTGTGCGTCGGTGCCTATGTCGATGGCAAGCAAGTCGGCTTCGGCCGCGCGATCACCGACCGCACGGTATTCGCCTATCTCGCCGATATCATCGTCTGGCCGGAGAACCGCGGGCAGGGCATAGGCAGCCGGCTCGTCCAGGCCCTGATCGACCATCCGGAGGTCAGGACCGTTTTCCATTGGAGCCTGTCGACCAGCGATGCCCATGGCATGTATGAAAAGCTCGGGTTCAAGCCATCAACCGATGGCCGCTACATGCGCTTCGATCGCGTTTCTGAATGAGGCGCGGCTTGCCCGCCATTGTTGCAAAATAATCGCAGTGGTTGGACCAGATACGCTTTTGGCGTCAGCCCGTCTTGGCGATGCATCGGAGCGTCTCTATAAGGACCCCTCCGCAATTGTCTTGCGGGAGGTCCGAATGGCAGTATTTCACATGGTAATGCGAGGCCGCGAAGCCTAGGTCTCATCCGGCGCTCAGCGAAGGTTTGCCCTTCGTGCTGATGCCGGATCGAGCACAGGCTTATGCCGATGCCGGTCGCCGCCCGATTATGGGCGAGACGCCAAATATGCCACTCCGCTTTCCGGGCACTCATTGGCCCCTTGCGCGGCTTCTTCAATTTTCGACCTACTGGGATCGGGCTCGTTTGTGCCCGAATGACATCATGGCTCGTTTTAAGATCGATTTGCGCGCGAGCGCCTTTCGCAGCGTTCTTGGCTTCACGCTCACCCATTGGCGGCGCCAGCCCTGGCGGCTCTCGCTCATCATGGGCAGCTTCCTGCTGTCGACGCTGGCCGATGTGCTGACGCCGCTCTACTCCGGCCGGCTGGTCGACGCCGTCGCCAGCAGCGCCGGCGCCGACGCGATTGCCTGGAATGCCGCGATGACGGCGTTCTCGATGCTGATGGCGTTGGCGCTGGCCGGCGTCGTCTTGCGCAATCTTGCGTTCATGGGGATCGTCGAGTTGACGTTGAAGATGATGGCCGACATCGCCGCCGATGCTTTCCATCGCGTCCAGCGCTTTTCCACCGACTGGCATGCCAACAGCTTTGCCGGTTCGACCGTTCGCAAGGTGACGCGCGGCATGTGGGCGCTCGACCTGCTCAACGACACCATCCTCATCGCGCTGCTGCCGTCGGTCGTCATGCTGGTCGGCTCGACGTTGCTGCTCGGCTGGTTCTGGCCGTTGATGGGTGCGGTCGTTGCTGCCGGTTCGGTGCTGTTCATCACGGTGACGGCGCTGCTGTCGCTTGGCTATGTCGCGCCGGCGGCAAGGCTCGCCAACACCTGGGATACCCGCCTCGGCGGCTCGCTGGCCGACGCGGTCAGCTGCAACGCCGTCGTCAAGGGCTTTGGCGCCGAGGAGCGCGAAGAACGCCGACTGGCCAAGGTCGTCGCCAAATGGCGTGCGCGCACACGGCGCACCTGGGTGCGCGGTACCATCAACGGCACCACGCAAGGGGTGCTGCTGCTGGTCATGCGCGCCGCGG
This sequence comes from Mesorhizobium sp. M0491, assembly GCF_040321265.1. Lineage (NCBI taxonomy): Bacteria > Pseudomonadati > Pseudomonadota > Alphaproteobacteria > Hyphomicrobiales > Phyllobacteriaceae > Mesorhizobium > Mesorhizobium sp. M0491. Next base: position 53,941 of record NZ_JAMYRE010000003.1, on the reverse strand, counting down.
TGATCGGCCTGGCGCTGATGCTGTGGTCGTGGGGGCAGGCGAGCGCCGGCGACGTTGCCTTCGTGCTGACCTCGCTTTTCGTGCTGCAGGGCTATCTCAGGGATATCGGCACGCATATCCGCAATCTGCAGCGCTCCATCAACGATATGGAAGAGCTGGTCGATTTCCAGTCCGAACCGCTCGGCATCGAGGACCGGCCAGGTGCCGAGCCGATCCGGATCACCGAAGGACGGATCAGCTTTGACAACGTCACCTTTCACTATGGCCATCACCGATCGGCGCTTTACCGCGACTTTTCGGTCGATATCGCGCCGGGTGAGCGCGTCGGGCTGGTCGGCCATTCGGGGTCGGGCAAGACCACCTTCGTCAAGCTTATCCAGCGGCTCTATGACGTGAATGCGGGGCAAATCCTGGTCGACGGCCAGGACATCTCGCAGGTGGCGCAAGCCTCGTTGCGCGGGCAGATCGCCATCGTTCAGCAGGAGCCGATCCTGTTCCACCGGTCGCTGGCCGAAAACATCGCCTATGCCAGGCCGAGTGCGACGCAGGAGGAGATCGAGCATGCCGCGAAGCTGGCGAGTGCGCATGACTTCATCACCAACCTGCCGAAGGGCTACGGCACGCTGGTCGGCGAGCGCGGCGTGAAACTGTCGGGCGGCGAGCGTCAGCGCGTGGCGATCGCGCGCGCCTTTCTTGCCGATGCTCGCATCCTGATCCTCGACGAGGCGACATCGAGCCTCGATTCGGAATCGGAGGTTCTGATTCAGCAGGCGATGGAGCGGCTGATGGTCGGCCGCACGACGCTGGTCATCGCGCACCGGCTTTCGACGGTGCGGGCGCTGGACCGGCTGCTGGTCTTCGATCGCGGCAACATCGTCGAGGAAGGCTCGCATGACGAACTGATCCGGCTGAAAGGCGGCATCTACCGTCGCCTGTTCGAACGCCAGGCGTTGGAACTGACCAAGGGACTTGTGAGCTGAATTGAGGCGGCCTGCAGCTTCGGCCGGAGGCCGCTTCTGTCCGGCACGGTCAGCCCAGCGGGCTGGACCAGGGCATGCGATCGCAGGGCCGCGGCCAACCCGCCGATCAGCGCCGTGATGCTGGCCGACTTGATTTGCCTGTGAAGTCCTGTCCGGATAGTAAGTCTTGAGACCTCTGTTCATCATACCGACCGAGATACGTTGTTTCTACCATTGGTTGATATATATCCGATGGAGAGCAACCTACGGACGTTCTTCACGATGCATCTTTCTGCGAATGCCGAGGAAAAGTTGGCTGCGCCGTCAGTGCTGGAATCTCAGCATGGCTCGGTTCGTCCGCTGGCTGCCGAAGATCTCGAGCGCGTCGCCGCACTCTTCCTGACGAAGTTTCGCCGCCGCCGCCGCCACCTCCTCGATCGCGCGATCGCCGAGACGGCCGCGTATATGAGAGAGATTTATCTCGACCCTGCCGGCCAGTCCGGGGAAAGCAACGCTCTTGTCCAGATCAATCGGCACGGTCGTCTGGGTGGGTTCCTCGGCGTTCTGAAAGCCCGCTACGAGCTCAATGGAGCGGCATTGAATGCGGCGATCATCGGGCCGCTCATGGCCGACCCCGGCACCGATGACGGCTCGGCCGGACCCCAATTGCTGCGTGCCTTGCATCAAGGCGAATTCGATCTGCAACTGACCGATTCGGCCAACCGGACATCCTTGGCCTTCGCGCGCCCGATGAAGTACCAACTCCTTCCGGTGCATTGTCTGGGATGGACATATGTTTTCCGGCCGGCGGCGATGGCCGCCTCCGCACTGCACCGTAAATGGCCTGGCCTGCCTCGCCTTGTACTCGATCCATGCGCGAGAGCATTCGATGCTCTCGCGAAGAAAAGGTTCGAGCCCCCCGTCCTCCATTCATCGTCACATCGCACCCACCGTGAGCCGATCGATGCCGTGCAATTTGCCGAGAAGCTGCCGACTCTCCTGTCTGGTTACGCTCTTCGGCCGAGTTGGAAGGATGGGGAACTGCCACGGCTGCTTGCGCTGGCGGCCGAGAAGCGGGCCGACGGCCCCCTTCATTTCGGTGGGATCTACGACGAAACGGGCAAAATGCTCGGTTGTCATGCCTTCTATGGTCAGGCCGGCGGCATGGCGAACCTGTTGCAGATCCAGGCATCCGCACCGCACTGGGGCGCGACTCTGGATGCGCTTGTCGCCGCCGCATGGGAGATGGGCTGCGTGGGCATCACCGGACAGACGCAGACCAGATTCATACCTCAACTCTTTGGCTACAAGAATGTCTTCTTCCGCTATGCCGGGGGAACGATGGTCCGCTCGCGCATCGCCGAGGTCACGGAAGCGGTCCGCTCCGGCGACATTTTTATCGGTGGATTGGTGGGCGACCGCTGGACCCGCCTCAGTTCCGATGATTTCGGCCGCTGATCGCCTTCAACCGGTCGTCGGCCCCAGCGGCTGGCTACGCTTGGGTCACAAAGGCCGCCTCCGGACTGCGCGCCTCCTGAGGCGTCCACCGCCCGGTCTTTTCATTCCAGCCGCCATGTTCTATGTCTGCCGGGCAACGCGGGGGCGCGTCTTGTCAACCACAAAAGCATCCGGTACGCCCCGTTCATGACAGTTACCGTTCGTTTCGCCCCGTCGCCGACCGGCCGCATTCATATCGGCAATGCGCGCACGGCCCTGTTCAACTGGCTGTTCGCCATGAACAACAAGGGCCGATTCATCCAGCGCTTCGACGACACCGACATTGCGCGCTCGAAGCAGGAGTTTTCCGACGCCATCCTCTATGACCTGCATTGGCTGGGCATTTTTCCCGACGCCACCGAGTACCAGTCGCGGCGCTTCGAAGTCTATGACGCGGCGGTCGAGAGGCTGAAGACGGCAGGCGTTCTCTATGCCTGCTACGAAACGCCGGAGGAACTCGATCTCAGGCGCAAGGTGCGCCGCACGCGCGGCCTGCCGCCGGTCTATGGCCGCGAGGCGCTGACACTGACGCAAGAGCAGATCGACGAGTACCAGGCCGATGGCCGCCGGCCGCACTGGCGGTTTCTCCTCCCCAATTTCTCAGGCGATCCACAACAGCCGGAACGCACCGAAATCCACTGGAACGACCTGGTACGCGGTGAGGAAACCGTCGATCTGGCCTCGCTTTCCGACCCGGTCCTGGTGCGCGAGGACGGCACCTATCTCTATACGCTGCCTTCCGTGGTCGACGACATTGAGATGGGCGTCAGCCATGTCATCCGCGGCGACGATCATGTCACCAACACCGGCGTGCAGATCGCCCTGTTCCAGGCTCTGGATGCCGAGCCGCCAGTGTTCGGCCACCATAATCTCCTGACCACCGCATCGGGCGAGGGCTTGTCTAAGCGCACCGGCGCGCTCTCCATCGAGAGCCTGCGCGAGGACGGCATCGAGCCGATGGCCGTCGCATCATTGGCCGTTCTGGTAGGCACTTCGGAGAATGTCGCAGCGATGCCGACGATGGGCGAACTCGCCGAACGCTTCGATCCGGCGGCGACATCGAAATCCGCGGCCAAGTTCGATCCGGACGAGCTGTTCGTACTCAACCGGTCGCTGCTGCACCACATGCCGTTCGCCGAGGCACAAGACCGTCTGATCGTGCTCGGCGTCTCCGGCGAGCAGGCCGAACCGTTCTGGCTGGCGGTGCGCGGCAATCTCGACAGGCTGGCCGATGCGGTCAATTGGTGGCGCATCCTGCGCGAAGGGCCTCAGGAGACGCCGGAATTTTCCGATGAGGACCGCGACTTTCTTCGACAGGCGTTCGACCTGTTGCCGGAGGAACCCTGGACCGCGACGATCTGGAAGGACTGGACGGGCAAGATCAGGGAAGCGACCGGCCGCAAGGGCAAGGCGTTGTTCATGCCGCTCAGAACAGCCCTTACCGGACTGCCTTCGGGGCCGGAGCTTGCAGATCTATTGCCGCTGATGGGTCGGGAAGGAACGTTGGCCCGACGACCCTGACCTTCCGCTGTTCCGGCGGCAAGGCTGATATCGGCGACGTCACCGGCTTGGCGGAAACCCGCTTGATCGTCTCGCGGTCGAGCCCGCCTTCCTGATTGGCCAGCGTTTCGGGATCGGCACCTGGATCCGGTTTGGAGATCGGCACCGGAATGAACGGTGCGGAGTCCGTCTCGGGTTGCAACTGTTCCGGATTCGGCGGGTTGCCGGCGATGATCTGAAAACCCTGCGCGGCGGCGTTGCAGCCGCAAGCCGGCGGCCGCGACATATCGGGCTGCTTGTAGAGATAGGCGGTCGGCAATTCACTGTAGGGCCGGCCGGTGATAGATGACGTCATCGAGGCCGAATCGTCGCCCATGCCGCGCGAGTAGAAAACCTGCATTTCGGTGCCGGGGCAGCTCGATTCGCAATTCTTCTGGTCACGTTCGAAATCGCCAGCCGAGGCTGAGTTCGACATCGGGAAGAAGTAACCGTCGCAGGTGCGCACACAGGAGGTGTGGAACTCACCGCCGACGCTCGGAAAATCGGGTATGCCGGGCTGGTTGAGCACCCGGCGGACATTGCGCTCCTCGCCTGGATCGTCGGGCGGGCTAGGCTCATCAAGCATATCGAGTTGCTGGCTGTTGCCGCCAAAAAGCTGATTGAACAGGTTTGCGCTGCCGCCGTCGCGGTTGGCTTCCTGCAAAGGCGTCCGCCGAGGCGCTACGATGTCGTCGCGGCAGCCATTGGCGTCAAGCGCCGCCAGGATGCGTCCGCGGTCGCGGCGAGAGCCGCCGCCGGCCAGCCGCTCGCGCTTGTTCTGCAAGGCGTCGAGATTGGCATTCATGCGGTCGATCGTGGCGTTGAGTCCGGCGCATTGATTGAGGTTGCGACCAAACAGCGAAAAACCGCACCCGGCCCGGCTCGCCTGGCTGCGAGCCTTCGAAATCTGTTCATGCTGCCTGGCAATTGCGGAATCGTATTTCCGGATCAGCGCCGGACCGCCACCGCCGCCGCGCGAGGACGCGGCAAGATCGGCTTCCAGCTGGCGGCAGACCCGCGAAGCAGCCTGTGGCTCGGCCACCCCCCAGGTTGCAGACAACAGGAGGCCAAGCAGCACGGCAGCATGCGCCTGCTTCCACCCTCCGCTTGCCATCCGCCCAAACTCCGCCTGCCAAATCCCGACTGTTAGCCCCGCAAGGCTACCGTGTTCGCGGTTAACTGCAGTTTACCGCGAAATCCGTGTTCAGCCCAGATTGACGACCGCCTGTGCCTTGTGGGCGGCTTCGACCACGGCAAGCGCCGTCATGTTGACGACGCCGCGCGAGGTGACGGACGGCGTCAATATATGCGCCGGCATGTCGGTGCCGAGCAGGATCGGCCCGACGTGTAGCGCATCCGTCATGGTTCTGAGCGCCGTCAGCGTGATGTTGGCCGAATCGAGGTTGGGGAACACCAGCAAATTGGCTTCGCCCTTCAGCCTCGAATGGGGATACACGCGCTGGCGCAGGTGCTCCGACAGAGCAGTGTCCGCATGCATCTCGCCATCGCATTCAAGGTCAGGCGCGATGCGCGCCAGGATCGCCGCTGCTTGCCGCATCTTCAGGGCACTGGGCGAATCGCGCGAGCCGAAATCGGAATGCGACAAGAGCGCTGCCTTAGGCTCGATGCCGAAGCGCTGGATTTCTTCCGCCGCCAGCACGGTCATTTCGGCGATTTCTTCCGCCGTCGGGTCGACGGAGACGTGGGTGTCGGTCAGGAAGATGATGCCGCGCTGCGAGATCAGCATGGAAAGCGTCGACAGGTCGTGGTCCTTGATGCCGGCGCGGGGGCCGATGATCAAGGTGACGTTGCGCAGATGCCGCTCGAAGCGGCCTTCGAGGCCGCAGACCATGGCATCGGCATCGCCGCGCTTCAGCGCAAGCGCTGCGATTACCGTGTTGTCGGTGCGCACCATGGTGCGCGCGGCCTCCGTCGTCACGCCACGCCGGCCGGCGAGTTCGATCAAAAGGTCGACATAATGGCGGTAGCGCGGATCGTCTTCCGGGTTGATCAGGCCGAAATCGACACCGGGCTTGATGCGCAAGCCGTAGCGCTTCAGGCGCACCTCGATGACGTGCGGGCGGCCGATCAGGATCGGCTCGGCGATGCCTTCCTCGAGCACCACCTGGGCGGCGCGCAACACGCGCTCATCCTCGCCGTCGGCATAGATGACGCGCTTGGCGCTCGATGCCTTGGCGGAGGAGAACACCGGCTTCATCACCAGGCCGGAGCGGAAGACGAAGCGGTTCAGCTTGTCGATATAGGCGGCGAAGTCGGTGATCGGCCTTGTCGCGACGCCGGTGTCGCAGGCTGCCTTGGCGACCGCGGGCGCTATGCGCAGGATCAGGCGCGGATCGAACGGCGAAGGAATCAGGAATTCAGGGCCGAAGATCGGCGTCTCGCCGGAATAGGCGCGGGCAGCGACGTCCGAAGGTTCCTCGCGGGCAAGGGCTGCGATGGCGCGGACCGCCGCCATCTTCATCTCCTCGTTGATAGCGCTGGCACCACAGTCGAGCGCGCCGCGAAAAATGTAAGGAAAACAAAGTACGTTGTTGACCTGATTGGGAAAATCGGAACGGCCTGTGCAGATCATCGCATCGGGGCGGGCGGCGCGTGCCGCCTCCGGCATGATCTCCGGATTGGGGTTGGCCAGCGCCAGGATCAGCGGCTTCGGTGCCATGTGCTGGAGCAGTTCCGGCTTCAGCACGCCTGCCGCCGACAAGCCGAGGAAGACATCGGCGCCCGATATGACGTCGGCCAGCGTGCGCGCCTCGGTGTCCTTCACATAAGGGTCTTTCCAGCGGTCCATCTCGTCGGTCCGCCCTTTGTAGGCAACGCCGAAACGGTCGGTGACCCAGATGTTTTCGACCTTGGCGCCGAGCGAGACCAGCAGGTTGAGACAAGCAAGGGCGGCAGCCCCGGCGCCGGAGGTGACGATCTTGATTTCAGATATGGTTTTTCCGGCGAATTCCAGCCCGTTGAGCACGGCGGCGGCGACGATGATGGCGGTGCCGTGCTGGTCGTCGTGAAACACCGGTATCTTCATGCGCGCCTTCAGCTGTTCCTCGACCTCGAAGCATTCCGGTGCCTTGATGTCCTCGAGGTTGATGCCGCCGAAGGTCGGCTCCAGCGCCGAGATCGTCTCGACCATGCGCTCAATACCGGGCGCGTCGATCTCTATGTCGAAGACATCGATGCCGGCGAACTTCTTGAACAGGACGGCCTTGCCTTCCATGACCGGTTTGGAGGCCAGCGGGCCGATATTGCCGAGGCCGAGAACGGCCGATCCGTTGGTGACGACGCCGACAAGATTGGCGCGCGCGGTATAGTCGGCGGCGGTCGCCGGATCGTCGCGGATTTCCAGGCACGGGGCGGCGACGCCAGGCGAATAGGCGAGCGCGAGGTCGCGCTGATTGCCGAGCGGCTTGGTCGCCTGGATCTCGAGTTTTCCCGGCCTTGGGTGCTTGTGGAAGTAGAGGGCGGCTTCGTCGAGGTCCGAACGTGCCGTCTTTTTGCTCTCGCCTTCCATGCGGCCGCTCCCTCGAAATCTGGCTGGAGATTCCCTTTTAGCATGCAGCCGTGGTTTTTCGCGACGCTAATTGACGCGCCGAGAGCTTTACCCGGTGGCGCGGCGAAAGCCACAATTAATCAGATGCTTATCTTGATTTTCTGACAGACCATTCCTGCAGTTTCACGGACAAGTTGATCAGAAGGCGCTGACGTAGAGACCACCATCGACCGGTATGTTCTGCCCGGTCAGATAGCCGGCATGGACCGAGCACAGGAAGGCGCAGATCTGGCCGAATTCCTCCGGCGTGCCGAGCCGCTTGGCCGGAACGTCGGCGCTGATGCGGGTCTTGCGCGCGGCTGCGGCCTCAGGGCTTTCGACACTGCCGGCCTCGTGCGGCCCGCGCAGCCGGTCGGTGTCGAGCTTACCCGGCAAAAGACTGTTGATGGTCACGTTGCGGTCGATCACCGTTCTGGCCACGCCGGCAAGAAACGAGGTCAGGCCGGCGCGCGCGCCGGACGAGAGATCAAGGCCGGGAATGGGCACATAGACCGACAACGAGGTGATGTTGACGATGCGGCCGAAGTCGCGCTTGGCCATGCCGTCGATGACAGCCTGCACCAGCTCGATCGGCGTCACCATATTCTGGGTGACGCCTTCGAGGATTTTTTCGCGATCAAGCGTGCGGAAGTCGCGAAGCGGCGGCCCGCCATTGTTGTTTACGAGGATATCTGGCTCGGGACAGGCCGCGAGCAGCGCCTTCTGCACCTCGGGCTTGGAGACGTCGCCGACGACTTCCGTCACCGACACGCCGTAACGCTCGCGCAGCTCCGCGGCGGTCTTGGCCACCAGTTCGGCGTTGCGGCCATTGACGACGATGTCGCAACCGGCCTCGGCCAGCGCCATGGCGCAGCCTTTTCCGAGCCCCTTGCTCGAAGCGCAGACGATGGCCTTCTTTCCGCGGATACCAAGATCCATGACGATTTCTCCTGTGATTTGGCCGGCAGGCTAGTCCTTCGGCTGGACCAATCGCAACCGTCATACGGTTGTTGCATGAATCGGGGCATAGGCTCGCGAAAGCAACGGTGAAATCGCGATGTCCGGCCAAGAGCCCCGCACTTTCCGCAGCATGTTCATTTCCGACGTCCATCTGGGCTCGAAGGCGGCCAAGGCCGAGTTCCTGATCGATTTCCTTCGATATCACGATGCCGATATCATCTATCTGGTGGGCGACATCGTCGACGGCTGGCGGCTGCGACGGAGCTGGCATTGGCCGCAAAGCCACAATGACGTCGTGCAGAAACTGCTGCGCAAGGCGCGCAAGGGCGCCAACATCACCTACATCGCTGGCAACCATGACGAGTTCGCCCGCCAGTTCCAGGGCGTGCATTTCGGCGGCATCGTCGTCGCCGACAGCGCCATCCACGAGACCGCCGACGGCAAGCGCCTGCTCGTCATCCATGGCGACCAGTTCGACACCGTCGTCCACAATGCGCGCTGGCTCGCCTATCTCGGCGACCGTGCCTATGACGCGGCCATGCTGGTCAATCGCGTGGTGACGCGGCTGCGGCAACTGCTCGGCCTGCCGTATTGGTCGTTTTCGTCCTGGGCCAAGCACAACGTCAAGAAGGCGGTGAACTTCATCGGCTCGTTCCAGACCATGCTTGCGGACGAGGCGCGCCGCTCGCATGTCGACGGCGTCATCTGCGGCCACATCCATCATGCCGTCATCGAGAATTTTGGCGATGTCCAGTACATCAACACCGGCGACTGGGTGGAAAGTTGTACGGCCGTGGTCGAGCATTTTGACGGCCGCATGGAAATTCTGACCTGGGCGCAGGTGCTGCCCGAAGCGCCGGACGAGCCCTTTATCCCGTTGCTCATCGAAGATCGGGTAGGGCAGGCGGCATAGTCCGAAGTCTTTTCGGGCTTCGGAATCAATCAATTAGTCCAACCGGTTTCGTCCGGTTTTCGTCCATGTTAAGGGATCGACACGCGTTGCCGTCCGGTCGAATACAGCGCGATTGGATCGATTCATGGCCCTGCCGCAGCTCTCGTCCGAACAACTCGTCAAGCCGCGCCATTTCGAACTGCGCATGAGCCTGATCTTCGCGACGCTGTACGTGCCGCTCGGAACGCATTTGCCTTATTTTCCACTGTGGCTGCAGGCCAAGGGTTTTCACGCCGAGCAGATCGCCGTCATTCTGGCGGCGCCGATGTTCCTGCGCGTGGTGACGACGCCGTTACTGACCGCGCTGGCCGACCGTGCCAGGGACCGCGCCGATGTCTATGTCGCGCTGATGGCTGCATCACTGCTCTTGTCGGCAGGCTATTTCCTGCCGCCGACCTATGCGATGGTGCTGGCGGTCTCATTGGCGCTGACCATTGTCTGGACGCCGCATTCGCCGATCGCCGATTCGCTGGCGCTTTCGGGTGTCCGCCGCTTCGGTTCGAACTACACAAGCATGCGCAAATGGGGCTCGATCTCCTATCTCTGCGCCAATGTCGCCGGCGGCTTCATTCTGTCGGCAACCGGTTCGCAGGCCGTTCCGGTTGTCATTCTGGCGGCGTTTACCGCGGCCCTTGCCGCCGGCCTGCTGGCGCCGCGTCTAGGCCGTCCGCGGCGCGCCTCACCGCTGTCGGCCGCCGACATCCAGCATTCGGCGCCGAAGCTTCTCAACCCGTATTTCCTGTATTTTTCCGTCGGCGTCGGCGTCATCACCGCCAGCCACGCATTCCTCTACGGTTTCGTCTCCATCTATTGGAAATCGATCGGCATCAGTGATTCGGTTGTCGGTCTCTTATGGGCTTGGGGTGTGGTGTCGGAAGTCTGCATGTTCATGATGTTCACCCGCTTTTTTGACCGGTTCTCCGTCGTGTCGATCATGGTGATGGCGGGGATCGGCTCCATCGTGCGCTGGATCGCCTTTCCGCTGGTCTGGCCGCTCGGCCTCGGCATTCCCGGTTTCTTCGGTGTCCAGTCGCTGCACTCGGTCTCGGTGGCGCTTGGGCTGATCGGCCTGCAGAAGATGATCGGCGAAACCGTCTCCGAGGAGCGGACAGGTGCCGCGCAAGGCATTGCCTATTTCTCCAACGGCTTCTTCATGGCGGTGGTGACGCTGGCGTCCGGCCCGCTCTACGACCGTCTCGGCGTGGACGGCTTCTTTGCCATGATCCCGATCGCCTTGATCGGGCTGGTGCTCATCGGGCTTGCTGCGCGCTCAGCCCCACAGCGCCGCATCGGGCGGTGACACCAGCGATCCCTGGTAGACAAGGCCCGGTACCCGGTCGCGGGCAAGCAGCAGCGGACCGTCGAGGTCGACAAAATCGGCATGCTGGGCAAGCAGCACCGCTGGCGCCATCGCCAGTGACGTGCCGACCATGCAGCCGACCATCACGCCGAAACCGAGTTCGCGGGCGCGATCGCGCAGCACCAGTGCCGCAGTCAGGCCTCCCGACTTGTCGAGCTTGATGTTGACCGCATCGTAAAGACCGACAAGCGCTTCGAGATTCTCAGCCTCGTGCACGCTTTCATCGGCGCAGATCGGCACGGGATGGGCGATATGGCGCAGGATCTCGTCACGACCGGCCGGCAGCGGCTGTTCGATCAGCGCGATGCCTTGTTCGGCGGCAAAGGCGAGGTTCGCAACGATGTTGTCGTCGCTCCAGCCCTCATTGGCGTCGAGGATGATGCGGCTGTCTGGCGCTGCCTGCCTGACCGCGCGGATGCGGGCAATGTCGTTGTCGCCGCCGATCTTGACCTTGAGCAGCGGCCGCGCGGCATTGACGCGGGCCTGCGCCGCCATCGCCTCCGGCTCGCCCAGCGACAGCGTGTAGGCGGTTTTGAGCGCCTGCAAGGGAAGAGCACCTATCGCGACTGCTACCGAGGTTCCGCTGAGCTTTGCCTCCAGATCCCACAGGGCGCAGTCTATGGCGTTGCGGGCGGCTCCGGCCGGCATCGCATCGAGCAAGGCGGTCCGGCCGATGCCACCGGCGATCCGGCCACGCATGGCCTCGATCGCGTCGCGCACGCCCTCCATGGTCTCGCCATAGCGCTTGTAGGGGACACATTCGCCGCGGCCGAAGTGGCCGCCGTCGCCGATCGTGCAGGAGATCACCTCGGCTTCGGTCTTGGAACCGCGCGAAATGGTGAAGGTTCCGGCGATGAGAAAACGCTCGGCCTCAACCGAAATGACACGCGCCATATTTTTCTGCTCCTGCTATGCGACAACCGTTGTCGGCAAATCGACAGGTCAGACCCGTCAGGCTAAACAGGACGCCATGTTGACCATCGGCAAGCGCGACGCAAGCGGCACGACCGCAGGGGAGGCTGACCACGAACCGCGCGTGGCGATCGGCGAGGAGGATGGCGTTCTTGGCTGCGCCTTCTCCGGAATCTGGACCACAAGGACCGTCGCGCTCATCGACGCCGACATGCGCAAGATCGAAAAGCGAAGCGGCTTCAAAACCTTGGCGCTCGATGTTTCCAAGATCGAGAAGATGGACACCGCCGGCGCCTGGCTGATCGACCGGCTGGTCAGCGCCTTCGAGAAGAAGGGCGTCGAGATCCAGATGCAAGGCCAGAGCGAGATCGCTTCGATCCTGCTCGAAGCTGTCGGCGAGGCCGTGCGGCGCGAACCCGAATCCGGCCCGGCGCGACCGCCCAACATCGTCATTCGCGCGCTGGAGGCGGTTGGCCGCCGGGTCTACGAGATGCGCGACGATTTTCTCGCCTCGATGAACATCCTCGGCGCCACCATCCGTGGCGCGCAGATGAAGCTCGGCCGTGGCCATGCCGTCAACCCGGCGGCGATTTTCAACCAGATCGACCGCATGGGCGTCGGCGCCATTCCGGTGGTGGTGCTGATGTCGGCGATCGTCGGCGCCATCGTTGCCCAGCAAGGCGCCTATCAGCTCAGCTATTTCGGCGCCGATATCTTCGTCGTCGACCTGGTCGGTGTGCTGATCCTGCGCGAACTCGGCGTGCTGATGACGGCAATCATGATCGCCGGCCGCTCCGGCAGCGCGATCACCGCCGAGATCGGCTCGATGAAGATGCGCGAGGAGGTCGACGCGCTGAAAGTCATCGGGCTCAACCCGATCGGCGTCCTGGTCTTTCCGCGGCTCGTGGCGCTGGTCATCGCCTTGCCGTGCCTGACCATCATCGCCAATTTCGCCGCACTCGGCGGCGGCATACTGGCTGCCTGGCTCTATTCCGACATCCCGCCCGCCGCCTTCATCGACCGGCTGCGCGTCGCCATCGATCTCAGCACCATCTTTGCCGGCCTGATCAAGGCGCCGTTCATGGCCATGATCATCGGCACGATTGCCTCGGTCGAAGGCATGAAGGTCGGCGGCAGCGCCGAATCGCTCGGCCAGCATGTTACCGCTTCGGTTGTGAAGTCGATCTTCGTCGTCATCATCCTCGACGGACTTTTCGCCATGTTCTACGCAGCGATCGAGTTCTGAGATGAAGCTGCGAAACAGGAAAAGGGCAGGCGCATTGGCTGATGACGCGGGTGAGGGCGACATCGTGCTATCCGCGCATGACATCAGCGTGTCCTTCGCCGACAAGCTTATCCTCGACAGACTGTCGCTCGACATAAGGCGCGGCGAAATCCTTGGATTTGTCGGCGCCTCGGGTGCTGGTAAATCCGTTCTGCTGCGCACCATTCTCGGCCTGACGCGCAAGCAGTCGGGTACGATCAAGCTGTTCGGCGTCGATATCGAGAAAGCTGATGATGCGGAGCGTCTGCGCATCGACATGCGGCTTGGCGTGCTGTTCCAGCACGGCGCGCTGTTCTCGGCGCTGACAGTGCTGGAAAACGTCCAGGTGCCGATGCGCGAATATCTCGACCTGCCGCGAAAGCTGATGGACGAACTGGCGATGCTCAAGATCGAGCTGGTCGGGCTGCCGCCCGATGCAGCGCAGAAATTCCCGTCCGAACTGTCCGGCGGCATGATCAAGCGCGCCGCGCTGGCCCGGGCGCTCGCGCTCGATCCCGACATCGTCTTCCTCGACGAGCCGACATCGGGCCTCGATCCGATCAGCGCGGCGGAGTTCGACGAGCTGGTGGTCAAGCTGCGCGATACGATGGATCTGACCGTCTACATGGTGACGCACGATCTCGACACGCTGTTCACCGCTTGCGACCGGGTGGCCGTGCTCGGCAAGAAAAAAGTGCTGGTCGAAGGCACCATCGGCGACATGCTGAAGAGCGAGGAACCGTGGGTAAAGTCCTATTTCCGCGGAAAACGCGCCCGGCAACTTGATCTTGCGGCGCGCGCATAGCCATAAGTGGGACAATGGAAACCAGAGCCAACTACGTCATTGTCGGCATCTTCACGCTGGCCGCGATCCTGGCGGCGTTTGCCTTCGTCTACTGGACGGCGGCCATCGGCGACAAGGGCGAGACGACGTTGCTGCGCGTGCGCATTCCGGGCTCTGCGTCCGGGCTTGGCCGCGGCAGTTTCGTGCTGTTCAACGGGGTCAAGGTCGGCGACGTCAAGCGCGTCTATATCGACGTCGACAATCCGACGGTTGCCATCGCCGATACCGAGATCGACCGCATGACGCCGATCACCAAATCGACGCAAGCCGATATCGGGCTTGCCGGCCTGACCGGGCAGGCCAACATCGAGCTCAAGGGCGCCGACCCCAAGGAAGTGAAACTCCTCGACCAGGCGGAAAAGGAAGGCAAGGTCGCCGAGATCGTCGCCAACCCGTCGGCGGTGACCAACCTCTTGCAGACGGCGCAGAATATCTTCACCCGCGCCGACAAGGTGCTGACCGAGCTCGAAGGCTTCACCAGGGACGTTCGCGGGCCGCTGACGCAGACCGTCCAGAATGTCCAGACCTTCTCCGATGCGCTGGCCAAGAATTCGGACGGCATCGACAAGTTCCTGTCCGCCGCCAGCACGCTGGCGGATGAGCTGAAAGGCGTTTCCGGCAAACTCGACGGCACGCTGAAAGCAGCCGAAGGCCTTCTCAACGCCGTCGACAAGGACAAGATCAAGAGCATCGTCGCCAATGTCGACGCGGTAACCGGTAACCTCAAGGAGACGTCGAAACAGCTCGACGGCGTGATCAAGAACGTCGATACGGCCGTGGGGTCGGTCAACGATTTTACCAAACGGACGCAAGGCACGCTGGCCAAGGTCGACAACGTGCTCGACGGTATCGATCCCGCACAAGTGCGCTCGGCGCTCGCCAACATCCAAAAGGCCAGCGAGAGCGCCGACAAGGCCGCCGCCGACATCGCTGAGGTGACCCACAAGTTCGCCAACCGGGCCGACGACATCGACCAGACGATCAAGGATGCAAAGCAGCTCGCGCAACGGCTCAACGATGCCTCGGTGCGCGTCGATGGCATTCTTGCCAAGGTCGATACCTTGCTCGGGTCGGGCCAGGCCGACGGCGTGATGGCGGATGCCAGGGCGACGCTGAAGTCGTTCAAGCAGGTTGCCGACACGCTGAATGCCCGCCTTGGCGTCATCACCGACAATCTGGCGCGCTTCTCGGGACAGGGGCTTTCGAATGTCGAGGCTTTGGTGCAGGACAGCCGCCGTTCGATCAGCCGCATCGAAGAGGCGGTGACCGATCTCAGTCGCAATCCGCAGCGCATCCTTTCGGGTGGCGACGGCGAGGTTCGGCAATTCGATGGCAGGGCGCGGCGTTGACTTCGGCGACGGCGCGCCCCAGAAACATGAGCCGCGAAAGCGGGTCGATCTTACGATCCGGGGACAACGGGGATCGCGCGTGAAGTCTGTGTGGGTGAAAACGGGCGGGTTGACTTCGGCTGCGGCACTGCTTGCCTTGACGTTGGCCGGCTGCGCGGCGTTGGGCGGCAAGCCCGCGCCGCTCGATACGTTCGAGTTGTCGGCGCCTTCGGTCGACGCGCATGGCCACAGCCGCCGGCAGATCCTGATCGCGCAGCCGTCGGCGCTCAAGGCGCTGGACAGCCAGAACATCGTCATCAAGCCGTCGGATCGCTCGATCCAGTATCTCAAGGGCGCGCAATGGGCCGACCGGCTGCCGCTGATCGTGCAGGCGCGGCTGGCCGAGACCTTCCAGCGCTCGGGCAGCTTTGCCGGCGTCGGCAAGCCGGGCGAGGGCCTGGCGATCGACTATCAGGTGATCGTCGAAATCCGCTCCTTCGAGGTGCGTGTCGACGGCGGCGAACATGCCGAGGTCGATCTGTTCGTGCGGATCCTGAACGATCGCAACGGCGAGGTCCGTGCCTCCAAGAGCTTTACCGCAGCCGCACCCGTCTCGGGCAGCGGCAATCCTGCCTATGTCAGCGCGCTCGACAAGGCGTTCGGCGACGCCGCCGGGCAGATCGTGAGCTGGACGGATTCGGTGATCTGAGCGCGGGGGCGCCGGAATCCCACAAAGCTTCATCCCCCCAGGCTTCTCTACCTACAAGCGGTCGAAGATTTCCGGGCGGAGCTTTCCGGTCTTCATCAGGTACTGCAGGGTATAGGTGACGGACAGCGCGTCACCGAGCGCGTCGTGCCCCTGCAATGGCGGGTGTTCGACGCCGTAGTAATCGGCGAGCTTGTTGCTCGGCGTTCTCGCCAGATCCTCGATGGGCATTCCGGCCGCGATCAGCAGCTTGACGGCATTGTCAAACCGGGTGGCCGGGACCGGAGGCTGAATGCCCGCGACATAGCAACTGATGGCGATCATGTTCAATTCGTCCTTGCCCCAGGACCAGAATCGCGACCCTCCGGAAAAACGATCGACGTCAGCGAGCGCATCTCCTAGCGCCACCCCCTCGGTCTCCAGATCTTCCTCGGTGATGCCGGTTAGTTTGGTGAAGAACGGATCGAGGGCGTATCTCTGACCAAACCGGTCGACCGGTCTGATATAGGCCTTGTGTTTGCCGAGCAGGGGGAAGTCGCCCTCAAGTCCAAGCCTGACCGCGCCGATCTGCGCGATCACCGGGTCGGGGTCGTGTGCCGCGCACCAGAATCGGCGTTGCGAGCCCTCCAGGCAAAGAAACTCGCAGTCGAAGATGATTGCCGTCTTCACGATCACACCCTTCGAGCGTCAGGGCAGCGGGTATTGTCGGTGGACTTCAGTGCGTCGGAAATCGACTTAGCAAGTCCCGAACGCGTCGATCGGCTTGCAAACGTGCTACGGGCAGGTTCGGCGCGTGCCGGAGGTTCAGCGCAGTCACAGGCGGGACCATGGCCCCGCCTGTTCAATTCCTGTCTTAGTGCAGGCGGCCGCTCGCATGGGCCAGCATGGTGTAGACCTTGCCTGTGTCCGACGTCAGATAGGTCTGCGCCATGATGTTGTCGCGGTCGTTGCGCGAGACATCCTTGAGCAGCTTCTCGAAATCGTCGCAGTAGCGGTCGACGGCGGCGCGGAACTCGGCCTCGGCCTGATACTTGCGACGAATCTCGTCGAACGTCTGCTGTCCCTTCAGCGTGTAGAGCCGCCGCGTGAAGACGTCACGCTCGCCACGCCGGTAGCGGTTCCACAGCTCGATCGAAGCATCGTGGTCGATGGCACGCGCGATGTCGACGGAGAGCGAGTTCAGCGATTCCACGACATGCAGGGGCGAGCGCTGGGCAGGGGTAGCGCGCTGCGCTTCCACAGGGGCCGTAGGGGCTGCCGACCTGAGGTCCTCATCGTTCGATGCCGCGGTAAGCAGATCGCGCACCCATCCGCCCTGAGGCGTGCGGGCGCTGGCATCGCCGCGCGGACGCGGTGCCGCCTCGGCAGGACGCTCAAGGTCGAGCGTGCCTCGCAATGCAGGGCCGCCCAAGGGCGCCTGAGGCGTGCGCAGGTCCGGCTGCGGTGCCGGTGCGCGGCGCGGCGGCTCGGCAGCGCGTGCGGCCGGCGCTTGCGGCGCCGGGCGCAGGTTGCGTGGTTCTGATCCGTCACCGCCGCCGCGGCCGGACTTGGCCACGATGTCCGAAAGCTCCTTGAGGGCATTGATCTGCTCGGAAACGGCGCGGCGGATGGCCGAGGTCGATTCCTTTGCCTCTTCCGGCATTTCGATGACGCCCTTCTTGAGCTCGGCCCGGGTCAGGTCGAGTTCGCTCTTGATCGAGCCCGCGGTGCGCCGCATCTCCTCGGTCGCATCGGCAAAGCGCTTGGTTGCCGAATCGACGACGTCGGTGATGGCATTGCGGATCTTGTCGGCCGATTCCATCGTCTTGCCTTCGGCGTTCTGCAGCGTCTGGCCGACGAGATTTTCGAACGAGCGCATGACCCTTTCGAGATCTTCCGACTTCTTGACCAGGCCGACGGCGAGGTCTTCGAGCGACGATTGCCTCTCGAGCGTGTGTTCGAGATTGCTCTGGGCCGAGCTCAGCAGGTCCGAAGCGCTGGACAGCAGGCGGCTGTGTTCGTCGAACTTGGTGGCGATCGACGCCACCTCGCGCAAGGTGGACGACGACAGTTCCGTCAGCCTTGTCGTGTTCGAGTCGACCAGTCGCGCCGAGCTGGCGAAGGTCTGCGCGGCTTTCTCGGTGGTGGCGGCGAAGCTTTGCGTGCTGCCGCTCAGGCGTTCATCGACCTGGCCGAGATTGACCGCGGCCTGCTCGATCAGCTGGCCGAGCTGCGAACTAGACTTGGTCATCCGGCCGATGAGATCGGCGACGCTGTCGGACAGCGACGAGCGGGCGCCCTCGACCGCCGACAAGGTTTCGGCGGTGCGGTTCGCGAGTGCGTCGACAAGCGCGGCATTCTCGCTGCGCAGCTTCTCGGTGGCGCGTTCGGTGACCTCTTCCATGCTCTTTTGCAGGTCCGAGCCGCCCTGGGCGAAACGCTCGACCAAGGGCCGTGCGGTTTCGTCGAGGATCTTCGACATTTCGGCCGAACGTGCGGCGAGCATGGTGTTGAGTTCGCGGGTGTTGGCGCCGATCGTCTTGGCGGCATCGTTGGTGCTCTGGCCGATATGCTGGCCGACCGCGGTGAAGGTCTCGGCGATCACATTGGCGCGCGAGACGAGTTGCGCCTCGGCATTCGACACCTGCTCGTTGAGCTTCTGGCCCATCGTCTCGGCTGTGAAGGCGAGGCGGTTCTCGACGCCTGAGACCTGCTCTTCGACACGGGCGGCCGCGGCCGCGGCGCTCGAGGCGAGCCGCTCGTCGGCGCCGGCAAGCGCCTGCTCGATTTCGCGGGCGTGCACGGCCATGTCCTGGCCGGTCCGCCTGGCGCGTTCGGCGACCCTTTGCTCGGTATCGGCAAAGGCACCGACGATGGTCTCGGCATGCTCGCCGATCGTGGTGGTGCTGCTGGCGATGCGCGACACCAGGCGCTGATCCGCGTCGTCGAAGATACGGCCGATTTCCGAAGCACGGCTCGACAGCGCTTCCGAACCTTCGGCGATGCGCGAGACGAGCTGCTGGTCGGCGGCATCGAAGATGCGGCCAAGGTCCGATGCGCGTGCGGCAAGCGCTTCGGCCGATTCGCCGATGCGCATGCCGAGCCGCTGGTCGGCGCCTTCGAAGTTGCGCAGGATGTCGCCGGCGCGCGCTGCCAGCGACTGGGCCGTTTCGATGGCGCGGGCGACCAGCTTCTGGTCGGCGGCATCGAACGTGCCTGCAATCTCGCTTGCACGAGCTGCCAGATGATCGGCGGTGTCCTGAGCCCGGGCGGTCAGCTGATCGGCGGTTTCCTGGGCGCGGGCGGCGAGCTTCTGGTCCGCCGCTTCGAAGGTGCCGGCGATCTCGCTTGCGCGAGCAGCCAGTTGATCGGCGGTTTCATGGGCGCGGGCCAGCAGCGAGCTGGACGTGTCGTCCGCACGGGCAAGCAAGGCGCTCGACGTATCTTCCGCACGGGCGTGCAGGCGACGGTCTGCATCCTCGAAGGTGCGGGCGATGTCTTCGGCCCGCGCCAGCAGGGCGGCGGAGGTCTGCTCGGCGCGCTCGGCGATCTTGCGGTCGGCGTCGCTGAACGCGGCACCAGCCTGCTCGTGCAGGGTGCTGGTGACTTCCAGCACCTTCTCGCGCAGGGCGCCGGCGACAAATACGGCGCTCTTCTCGAGCACGGCGCGGACGTTGTCGACGCCTGTCGAGAGCGCACGCTCCATGGTGCCGGCGCGCTCCTCGATGATGCCGGTCTGACGGCTGAACGCCTGCTCGATCTTCTCGACATCTCCCGCAATCGCGGCAGAGATGTCCGAGCTTCTGGCGGCGATCTGGTCGATGTGGCCGGAGAGTGAGCGGTCGACGTCCTTGCGGGTTTCGGCGAGCTTGCCGAGATCGTCTTCCAGCGCGCGGGTCAGCATATTGCGACCTTCGGACAGCTTGCCGACATGTCCGGCGATGACGTCGTCGATATCGCTGCGGCTTTCGGTCAGCTTCTGCAGGTCAGCTTCGAGGGCGCGTTTGAGAATGTCGCGGCCCTCGGCCAGTTTCTCGACCTGGCCGGCGACCAGGCCGTCGATGCTGGAGCGGCTTTCGGCCAGCTTGGCCAGATCGGCTTCCAGCGCGCGCTTGAGAACGTCGCGGCCTTCGGCGAGCTTCTCGACCTGGCCGGCGACCAGGCCATCGATGCTGGAGCGGCTCTCGGCCAGCTTGGCGAGATCGTCCTCGAGCGCCTTCGACAGGGTCGAGCGCTCCTGGACAAGCCTTTCCGCGTGGCTGTTGACGAGGCCACCGACGTTTTCCAGATCGGCCTCAAGTGACCTCGACAGTGTCGAACGATCCTGGGCGAGCCGTTCGGAATGGCTGTTGACCAGGCCGTTGACGCTTTCGAGATCAGCCTCGAGCGCTCGGGCGAACTGTGCCCGGTCATCGACCAGCTTCTGCGACTGATCGGCAATGGTTCCCTTGATCGCATTGAGGTCGGATTCCAGAGCGCGCCGCAGGATGTCGCGACCCTCGGAAAGCTTCTCGACCTGACCGGCGACGAGCCCGTCGATGCTGGAGCGGCTGTCGGCCAGCTTGGCGAGGTCGTCCTCAAGTGCCCTGGACAGGGCGGAGCGGTCTTGGACAAGCTTGTTCATGTGATCGGCGATGACGCTGTTCACATTCTGCAGGTCGGTTTCCAGCACCCGCGAAAGCTGCCCGCGATCCTCGGCCAGCTTTTCCGACTGGCTTGAGATGACGCCCTTGATCGTGTTCAGGTCGGATTCCAGCGCGCGCTTGAGAATGTCGCGGCCTTCGGCCAGCTTCTCGACCTGACCGGCGACCAGACCGTCGATGCTCGAACGGCTTTCGGCCAGCTTGGCAAGGTCGGCTTCAAGGGTCTGCGACAGCAGGCTGCGGTCTTCGGCGAGGCGTCCTGAATGCCCTTCGATCAGGCCGCGTATGCCGGACAGATCATTGTCGAGCGAATGGGAAAGCTGCGTGCGGTCCTCTGCCAGTTTGGCGGAATGGGTTTCGATGAGGCTCTTGATGCCGACGATGTCGTTTTCCAACGCCTTGGCGAGCACGGCGCGGCCTTCGGCGATCTTTTCCACCTGACCGGCGACCAGACCGTCAATGTCGGCGCGGCTGTCGGACAGTTTGCCGAGGTCGGCTTCCAAGGCGCGCGACAGAATGTTGCGGCCCTCGGCGAGCTTGCCGACATGGCCAGCGACCATTTCATCAATGATCGTACGGGCTTGCACCAGTTTACCGGAGTCTTCGTTTAGGGCAGTGGAGAGCCTGTTGCGGCCTTCTTCCAACCTTTCGAGATGGCTGCCGAGCGACGCATCGATGGCCGCCCGCGATTCATTGACCTTGCGCAGATCCTCTTCGAGAGCGCGCGAGATCAGGCTGCGGCCTTCGGCCAGCTTCTGCACCTGGTTGGTCACCGCCGCATCGATGCCGGCGCGGCCCTCGGCGAACTTCGCCAGGTCGGCCTCCATGGCCGCGGCCATGCGTTCGCGGCTTTCGGACAGTTTCCTGCTGTGGTTCTCGACAGCTTCCTCGATGCCGACGCGGGCGTCGGCGAGCCGCTGGATGTCGCTGTCGAACGAACGCGACACGACGTGGCGGGCGGCTTCCATGCGTCCGGCGAAGTCGCTGGCGCGGGCTTCGAGCATGGAGGAGGTCGAGGTGACGATGTCGGCCATGTCGGCGCCGATCTGGGTCTTGCCCTGATCGATCATCGCCGACAACGTGTCCTTGCTCTCGGCAAAGGTGTGGGCGATTTCGCGGGCGCGCTCGACCAGCGTTTCGTTGATCTGGCGGGCGCGGGCCTCGAGTGCCGCATTGAGCTTCTGCGTTCCGGTGTCGAGCGCCTCGGCGCGGGTCTGGAACTCGCTGATCAGTGCCTGGCCGCGTTCGGCGAGCGTCCGCTCGATGCCGTTGAGGCTGGCCTCGAATTCGGAATTGAGGGTGCGCGCGGCGCCGCCGAGCAGTGACACCATGCCGGTGGTGCGATCGTCGAGCAGATCGGTCAACGACCGCGTCAGGCCGTCCGTGGTGTCCGTCAGCTTGGCAATGCGGGTGTCGAGAAGGCTGGCGAAGGCCTCGCCCGAGGTCGACAGCCGATCGGTGATCGAATCGAGCCGGCCTTCGACCGAATCGAAGATCGACATCGAGCTTTCGTTGATGCGATCGATCAGCGTGTCGCCGGAATTGGTGATCGTCATCGACAATTTGGTCGATGCATTCAGGATCGAGTCGCGGATGATATCGGAGGCGGCGCCGATCTCGTCCTTCAGCGTCTCATGCGCGCCGGTGATCGAGGCGCGGACGCGCTCGGCATGGGTGACGACGGCTTCGCGCTCGCTGCCGAGCCCGTCGACCAGCGAACGGATGCGGGATTCATTCTCGGAATAGGAGCGTTCGATCTGGTTGACTTCGCTGTGGACAAGCGTTTCCAGTTCGACGGCGCGGGCAAGTGTGCGTTCGATGCCTTCGCCCATGGCCGCGACTTCGCGACGAACGGCCTGGCCGATCATCATGACGCGATCCTGGGCAAGGTTTTCCGGCTCGGTCAGGCGGAAGGCCACTTCGGTCATGGACTGTGCGGCGATGCGCATTTCCTGGGCGCGGCGAATCATGGCGGCGAAGGCCCAGAACAGGATGACGGGCACGATGGCCGCGACGGCGAGGCCGATCAGTTCCGGACGGGCAAGGAACTGGTCGAGCGTACGGATTCTCCAGATGCTCGGTCCGAAAAGCAGATTGGCCAAACCGCCGGCGCCGGCGAACCAGGCGAGCGAAACGAAGGCGACGACCCAGTAAATGGTGCTCGAGGCACGCCTGTTGAGGCTGTGCAGAAGCGTCTTGTAGTCCTTCTGGCGATCGTCATTGGCCGGCGCGAAACCCGCGGGCTGGGCGCCATTGCGCGGTTCCACGGGGCGCAATTCGGCAGGCTTGGCCTTGGGCGCGGGTTTCGCGGCGTGGTTCTGATTGACCACAGGCTCCGGGTTTTGTTCCGGCTTATGATTGCGTCCCTCGCGCGCCAGCTCGTCGGCCGCCTGGGATATCTGAGCTTCCAGATCCTCCATCGAAGCCGCGATGTCGAGGTCGCCGCTGCCGATCTCGTTGCTGAGGTCGAGATCGAGCGCCTTTTCCAGTTCCCTGGCCACGTCGCTGTCGAGAGTTCTCGTCGTCGTTGGTTTCTTTGCCATGCCTTCGCTACCCTGTACTAGCTGCCGCGGGCTTATAATTCTGTTTGTCTTGCCCCGCGCAGGAGGCTGAAAATGGACCCCTCGTATCGTAATGACACAGGGGGGTAAAGAAAACATGCATTCCGCGGGATACGTAAAACTTTAAATATAAGGTTAACGGAACTGTGATTTGGGCGCCGCTTTGGCAACATTTTTCCCGGCCATTCATTAACCCGTTGTCCATTGGATTCGCCTAGGTTTTTGGGCGAATCGAAGAAACGGAGTTCGAGTTTATGCGTGGCGAAAGCGGCATTGCCTTCTCAATGCCCGGGGGCGACGTATCCGGACCAAGGCGGTCACGGCCGGTCGATTTGGCACACCTTGCCCGCCAGACGATGGGCGACCGCAGCCTTGAGCAAGAGGTGCTGGCGCTGTTTGTACAGCAGGCGCTGTCCGTGCGCGACAGAATAGTCGACGCCGACATCAAGGACCGGCTTCTGCTCGCCCATGGATTAAAGGGTTCGGCACGGGGCGTCGGCGCCTTTGCCATCGCCGATTGCGCCACCGAGATCGAGCACCGGCCGGAAGACGGCCAGACGCTCAAGCGGCTTGGCACGCTGATCGACGAAGTGCGCGATTTCATCGCCGCCATCAACCGCTGAATCCGCGCCGAACCCGATTTGCGGAAAAACGTCATCGGGCGGCGCTTTCATGCGGCAGTTGACTTGTCAGCCGGAGTGATTATCTCGGCTGGAACTCCCTTCAGGTGACAAATGACCAAGCTGACTTTCATTGCCCATGACGGCACGCATTTCGACATGGACGCCGAGAACGGCTCTACGGTCATGGAAAACGCGATCCGCAACGCCGTGCCCGGGATCGAAGCCGAATGCGGCGGTGCCTGCGCCTGTGCCACCTGTCACGTCTATGTCGACGAAGCCTGGACGGCTGAAGTCGGCGAGCCGGAAGCGATGGAAGAGGACATGCTGGACTTCGCCTACGACGTCCAGCCCAACTCGCGCCTGTCATGCCAGATCAAGGTCCGCGATGCGCTTGACGGCCTGGTTGTCCGCGTGCCCGCCCGCCAGGGATAAGCGCAGGATCTTTGCCAACTGATTTTTCCCGCTGCGGCTTGGCAGCGGAGCATTGGTCATGCAGTGTCCTGCTCTCTTCGCAGCGAGGCACATCGCATGACCGAGACCACCAAGACAGACGTGCTTATTGTCGGGGCAGGGCCGGTCGGCCTGTTTGCCGTGTTCGAGCTCGGCTTGTTCGACATGAAGTGCCACCTGATCGACATTCTGGATCGGCCGGGCGGCCAGTGCGCGGAGCTCTATCCGGAAAAGCCGATCTACGACATTCCAGGCTGGCCTTCGATCTCGGCGCAGGGGCTGGTCGACAAATTGCTCGAGCAGATCGCGCCGTTCAAGCCTGATTTCAGCTACAACCGAATGGTTTCCAGCCTGGAAAAACTGGAGGACGGCAGTTTTCGCGTCACCACCGACGAAAATGAGGTGTTCGAGGCCAAGGTGGTGGTGATTGCCGCCGGCGGCGGCTCCTTCCAGCCCAAGCGTCCGCCGATCCCCGGCATAGAGCCCTATGAAGGCAAGAGTGTCTTCTATTCGGTGCGCCGGATGGAGGATTTTCGCGGCCATGACCTCGTTATCGTCGGCGGCGGCGACTCGGCACTCGACTGGACGCTGAACCTGCAGCCAGTGGCAAAGAGCGTGACGCTGGTGCACCGGCGGCCCGAGTTCCGTGCCGCCCCCGACAGCGTCAACAAGATGTATGCCATGCAGGAAATGAGGCAGCTGGAATTCCAGGTCGGGCAGGTGACCGGATTGACCGGTGCCGACGGCCAACTGTCATCGGCCACCATCAAGGGACCGGACGGCGATGTCGAGGTGCCTTGCACGCGCATGCTGCCGTTCTTCGGCCTGACCATGAAGCTCGGACCGATCGCGGAATGGGGTCTCAACCTTCACGAGAACCTTATTCCGGTCGATACCGAGAAGTTCCAGACATCGGTGCCTGGTATCTTCGCGGTCGGCGACATCAACTGGTATCCGGGCAAGCTGAAGCTGATCCTGTCGGGCTTCCACGAAGTGGCGCTGATGGCGCAGGCCGCCAAGCGCATCATCAGCCCCGGCGAGCGCATCGTTTTCCAGTACACGACCTCCTCGACCAGCCTGCAGAAGAAGCTCGGCGTCTCCGGCTGAAGCTTACTCGGCGAGGATGGGCGCCGCATTGTCGGCGTAACCGCGAAGCTCCTTTTCGGGCATCAGCGTCAGCGTGATCAGCCCCAGCAGCAATGTAGCGGCGGCGACGGCAAAGATCATCACGAACGGCTCGACCGTCGCGCTATGGCCCACGATCCGCACGCCTTCACCGGCAAGCGGCAGGCCGTAGCCCAGAGCGACCGCGCCGAGCATCGCGACACCAAGCGCACTGCCAAGCGAACGCAGGAATGTCAGCACGCCCGTCGCGACGCCGAGATGCACGCGATCGACGGCGTTCTGGACCGACACGGTGGTGACCGGAAACGTCGTTCCGGTTCCAAACCCGATGCAGATCGTCAAGACCTCTACCTCCAGCAGCGTTGCATATCCTGCGACGACGGCCAGCAGGCAGAGGCACAGCATGCTGAAGACGACGCCCACCATTGCAATGCGCTTGTAGTGGGTGAAATGCGGTATCATGCGCCCGCTGAATGCCGCGCCGCCGACGGTCCCCAGCAGAAGCCCAAGCATCGCGATGCCCGACTCTGCTGCCGACAGGCCGAGCACCGCCTGAAGATAGACGGGCAGGTACACAGCCATGCCGACGCTTGCGGCCTGAAGCAGGAACATCGAAAGCGTGCCTGCCAGAACGATTGGATTGCCAAGCACTTCAAGCGAGATGAGCGGCTCGGCGGCTCGCATAAGCCGCAAGGCAAAAGCGCCCCAGAAAATCGCCGAACCGCAGAGAACGCCGATGACTTCAAGCGAAATCCAGGGATAGGCGCTGCCGCCCCAGTTCAATGCGAGCAGCAGCAGCGCCGTGGCAATGATCAGAAGCAACGCGCCCAGGCCGTCGATACGATGGCGCTTTGCGGCAACGGGCAGTTTCTTGAGCGGCTTGTTGATGATCGCCATCGCAAGAAGACCAAGCGGAATGTTGATCCAGAAGATCAGTGACCAGTGCAGGTGCTCGGCGAAAGTGCCGCCGAGCAACGGACCGGCAACGCTGGCGACAGCCCATGTGCCGGAGAACCAGGCGGCATAGCGTGCCCGCTCGCGCGGCGGAACGAGATCGCCGACGACGGTCTGCGTCAAAGCGAACAAGCCGCCGCCACCGGCGCCCTGGATCGCCCGCCCGACAACCAGCACAAACATGTTGGGAGCCATCGCACTGACCAGCGATCCCGCCAAAAAGATCAGGATCGCGGCATAGACGGTTGGCCGGCGGCCGTAGACATCGGAAATCTTGCCGTAGAGCGGGGCCACGGCGGTAGCGGTCAGGAGATAACCGGTGACGATCCATGGCAGATAGTGTGCGTTTCCGAGCGCATGCCCGATGGTCGGCATGGCCGGCGCGACAATGGTCTGGTCGAGTGCCGCCAACAGCATCGACAACAGCACGCCGCCGATGATGGCGTTCTTTTCGCTCTCTGTTATCGGCGTGCCGGTTTCCGCCATCGTTTTGTTATCGACAGCCTGGTCCATGATCGTTCATCCAAAAGCTTGCGATTTGACCGGCGCTGTTCAGCCGTTCCGGTTTCTTGACCGTTTGGATCGCATTGGTGTTTTAAGCTCGCGTCTGGCGAGCCTGATATATGTCGTCCCATATAGGCCGGTTTCGACAGGGGCTCGAAAGTTTTTCGAATCTGGCACTACGCTTCGGCGAATTTGGCTTTCAGTTCGGGTGCGTTCAGGCCGGCGGCAGTCGGCCGTTGCCGATGCGCTCCATGCGGTAGCGCAGCAGCCGCAGGATGCGGCTTTCGAAATTGACGCTTTCGACGCGGTCGAACTGAAGCTGGGCGCGGTCGTGCCTGGCCAGAACAGCCGCGGTGATCGCGGCCGCCTTGGCCTTGGCGGCGTCGCAGTTCTTTTGCGGGTAGGTGGCCTTCAAGGCTTCTTCGAGTTCGCCGCCATGGTTCTTGGCGATTTCGACATGGCGCTCCTCATGGCGCTTGATGTCGGCGGACAGCGTATCCCAGAACAGCCTGACATCGGCATCGGCCTTGCGCGGGCGGCGCCACTCCGGAAGGATCACCTTCACCTTGACGGTCACCACCGCGTCGGCGATCCGGCAGGCACTCGGTGTCTGCGCATAGCTGATGCGGGTGGTGAAAGCCATTTGCGTGGCGCCCGGGTGCCGCGTGCCGGTGCTTTTCACCTCCGGCCCGCGTTTGGAGAGTTGTGCCTCGATGTCGTCGAGCGTGCTGCCGCCGATGGCGAAATAGCTGTACGTCTTGACGAGATTGGCGGCAGCCGCCGGAAGCGGGGTCATGGCGAGCAGCAGCGCGCAAGCCAAGGATTGTTTCACGCCCAAGGACGGTTTTTTCATGCCAAGCATGGATCGTTTCATCATGTTGCCTCTTCGACCACCTTGCTTTACGGCCGTTGCCGGCGCAATGAAATTGATCCGCCAGGGATCACACATGATTGATGAACTCCATGGTCGATGAGCAATGACGGCCAGGCGATGGCAGTTGGCGCATGGACGCCATCTCGACCTTGGCGGCAAGGCCGTGGTCGTCGGCATCCTCAATGTCACGCCCGATAGCTTTTCCGATGGCGGCCAGTTCGACGCCCCTGAAAAGGCGCTGGCCCAGGCGCGCCGCATGATCGGGGAAGGCGCACTGGTTGTCGATGTCGGCGGAGAATCGACGCGCCCAGGTGCTGCCGCGGTATCGGCCAGCCAGGAACAGGACCGCATCCTGCCTGTGATCGAAGCGCTGGCGGGCGTGAGCGAGGTGCTGATTTCGGTCGACACCTATCGCGCCGACACGGCGCGGCTGGCGGTTGCCGCCGGCGCGCATATCGTCAACGATGTATGGGGTTTGCAGCGCGAGCCCGATATTGCGCGTGTCGCCGCCGACACCGGCGCCGGGCTTGTCATCATGCATACCGGGCGGGATCGCCAGAAGCTGCCGGATGTGATTGCCGATCAATTGACGTTCCTGCGAAGGTCGCTGGAAATCGTCCGCCAGAACGGCATCGCCGACGATCGTATCGTGCTCGATCCCGGTTTCGGATTCGCCAAGGAGACGGCGGAGGAAAATCTCGACCTGATGGCACGCTTTTCGGAATTGCATGCACTTGGCTTGCCGCTGATGGCCGGTACGTCGCGAAAGCGCTTCATCGGCACGGTCACCGGCCGTGATGCCGCCGACAGAGCGGTCGGAACAGCGGCGACCAGCGTCATCTTGAGGCTCCAGGGCGCCGATCTGTTTCGCGTCCACGATGTCGCATTCAACGTGGACGCTTTGGCGCTTGCGGATGCTATGCTGGCGCGTCAGACGGACCGGGCGAGAAACTGAGCGATGTATGTCATCCGCATGAAGAACTGCGCTTTCTTTGCCCGGCACGGCGTGCTGGACGAGGAGGAAAGGCTCGGCCAGCGCTTCTATGTCGATGCCGTTCTCACCGTCGATCCAGGCCGGGCGCTTGCCGAGGATTCCATCGAGGATACGGTCCACTACGGCATTGCATTCACCGTCATTGAAAAGATCATCGCCGGGCAGCGCCGTTTTCTGATCGAGTCGCTGGCGCTCGAAGTGGCCCGTGCGCTGACGGCGCGTTTTCCGCAGATAAAGAAAGCCGAGATCACGGTGCGCAAGCCGAACGCACCGGTGCCCGGCGTGCTCGATTATGTCGAGGTGACCGTTGTCTGGCCCGAATAGTACCGTTTATCTCAGCCTTGGCGGCAATCTTGGCGATCCGGCGAAATCCATGGGCGCGGCGCTGCGAATGCTGGATGCCGACGCGGATACGCGCGTCACCGGCGTCTCGTCGCTTTATCGCACGCCGCCCTGGGGCAAGCTCGATCAGCCGGATTTTCTCAATGCGGCCGCCGAGATTTCCACCGTGCTTGCACCGCGTGCCTTGCTCGACCTCTGCCTCGATGCGGAGCGCAAGCTGAAGCGGGTGCGCGAGGAGCGCTGGGGGCCGCGGCTGATCGACATCGACATTCTGGTGTTCGGCGACCGCGTCATCCACGAGACCGGGCTGGAGGTGCCGCATCCGCGCATGCTGGAGCGCGCCTTCGTGCTGGCGCCGCTGGCCGAGATCGCGCCCAGCCTGGTTGTCAGCGGCCGCAGCATCACCGACCGCCTGGTCGCCGTCGATACTTCAGGCATCGAGCGATTGTCGTCCGGCCGGGATTGGTGGCTGGCCTGAGGTCCGGACGAGGCAGTAGCCGGATCTTCAGCCAGAGAAGCCGCCACCATCCAGGAACGCCTGCTCCTGCACCGTGGTTTCGCGGCCAAGCATCTTGTTTCGATGCGGAAAACGGCCGAAATGCTGAATGATATCGCGGTGTTCGACAGCGTATTTCAGGTAGGGCTCGGCCCTGGCCTGCGTCAGCTCGACCGAAATGTCCTGGTCGGCCAGCAGTTCCGAATGCTCGTACGGCAGGTAGAGGAAAACGCGGAGTTCTTCCTCGAGTGCCAGGTCATGGCCGGCCGCGACCGCCCTCTCTGCGAAATATCTGGCGAGCGGATCGGTCGCGTACATATGGCCGGTGCCGCGAAAACAGTTCCGCGGAAACTGATCGAGCAGGATCATCAGCGCCAGCGCGCCTTCGGCATGTTCCAGCCAGTCGTCGCATTCACGCCGAGCGGCGGCATAGTGCAGGCCGAGAAAGCGGTCGCGGAACTCGGCATCGAATGCTTCGTTCTTCTCGAACCAGGCATCCTCGCCGGCATCGCGCCAGAATTTGGTGACCGATAGGGCCCGGCTGTCCAACTCCATGCATAGTTCCTTGCTCAATCGGCGGGTTCGGACTTGTGCAGCACACCCGCGGTTTCTTCATTGAGTGCCTGACCAGGCCGGCGCGGCGTGGAGAGCGGTGTCGGAATCGGCGTGCCGATATTGCCTCTCAGGAAGCGCTGTCCGGCGCGAATGCCTTCGGCAAGCTGGGTTTCGAAGCGATCGGTGTCGCGGCGCCTGACGTCTTCGATCGTTTCAGCCACGTCTTCGGGGTCGACGCCCAGCGATTCCAGTGCCGAGCCACCGAAAACAAGTGCGGATTCGAAGGTTTCGCGCAGTTGGTAGTCGACGCCGGCACGAATGAGCTGCAGCGCCGTTCCACGGTCGAATGCGCGGGCCAGCACTGTGAGCAGTGGGAATTCGGCCTTGATCAGCTGGGCGATGCGAACACCCACATCGGCCTTGTCGACGCAGATCAGCACGGCACGCGCCCGGCCGGCACCGGCGGCATGCAGGATGTCCAGTCGCGTGCCGTCGCCATAGTAGACCTTGAAGCCGAAATCGGCCGCCGCCTGGATCATTTCGACATCATTGTCGATGATCGAGACGTCGATGCCGCGCAGCAGCAGCGGCTGGCTCGCGATCTGGCCGAAGCGGCCGAAGCCGATGACCAGCACGCTGCCGGTCAGGCCATCGGCGACATCGACGCCGTCGAGCGACTGCTCGTCGCGCGGCGTCAGATAGCGCAAGGCGATGATCGCCAGCGGCGTCAGCACCATGGAGATGATGACGATCGCCGTCAGCGTCGCGTTGGCGTTGCCGTCGATGATGCCGACCGCCGCGGCCGCCGAGTAGAGGACAAAGGCGAATTCGCCGCCTTGTGCCATGAAGACCGCGCGCTCCAGGGCTTCGCGGTGGCCTGATTTCAGGATGCGGGCGACGATGTAGATGCCGAACGCCTTCATCACCATGTAGGCGACGACATAAAGGGCGATCAGCCGCCAGTTCGCCGCGACCACATGCAGGTCGAGCGACATGCCCACCGCGAGAAAGAACAGACCGAGCAGGATGCCGCGGAAGGGTTCGATGTCAGCTTCGAGCTGATGGCGGAAGGTCGATTCGGACAAAAGCACGCCGGCCAGGAAGGCACCCATCGCCATCGACAGGCCGCTGAGCTGCATGGCGAGGGCGGATCCGAGAACGACCAGGAGCGCTGCCGCCGTCATCACCTCGCGGGCACGGGCATCCGCCAGGATGCGGAAGAACGGATTGAGCAGATAGCGGCCTGCCACCACCAGGCCGACGATCGCGGCGAGCCCGATGCCGACCTCGGTCAGCCGCTCCGACAGGCTGGTGTCGGCCCCACCGGGCGCCAGGAACGCGATCAGGGCCAGCAGCGGTACGATGGCTAGGTCTTCAAACAGCAGGACCGATACGATGCGCTGGCCTTTCGGGGCGGCGATTTCACCGCGTTCCTCGAGAAGTTGCATGACGATCGCTGTCGAAGTCAGCACGAAGCCGGCGCCGGCGACGAAGGATTGTGCGATCGGAAACCCTCCAGCCATGCCGACACCGGTCAGCAGCAGCGCGCAGACGCCGACCTGCAGCGCGCCGAGGCCGAATATCTCACGGCGCAGGCCCCAGAGCCGCGATGGCTGCATTTCCAGCCCGATGATGAACAGGAACATCACAACGCCGAGTTCGGCGACATGAAGAATGGCTTCCGATTCGGAAAAGACGCCGAGGCCTAACGGGCCGATCACCACGCCGGCGGCCAGATAGCCGAGAATCGAGCCGAGGCCCATGCGCTTGAAGATGGGGACGGCGACGACGCCGGCAGCAAGCAGCGCCACCACCTGAACCAGATCACTGCCCGATGCTTCCGCCGCCATGCCTCTTGTCCCTGTGTCTCGCAGCACTCCTTGCATGCAGTTGGAGCGGGAGGCAAGGCGAGAAATCTGCCGGGAAAGGTAGGGTGCCGTTGCAGCGATTCCCCTGGTGGAACAACGGTCCCCGCTTGCCTGTCGGACGTTCGGCATCTATATCTCGTATATGCCTGACTATTCGTCCCGGCCGTCTTCGACGCCACATATCCCGATGGATGCGCTCAGCGAAGTTTTACAAGACTTTCGCTTGAGTGGTGTCAACTATGGTCGCTGCGAGCTCCGGCACCCATGGAGCATAGACTTTCCGCAACAACAGCTGCTTCGGTTTCACTTTGTCGGCCAGGGCCCGTGCTGGATTCATACTGAATCGCAAGGCTGGCAGGAGTTGCGCGATGGCGATCTGGTGCTGCTGCCGCAAGGCATCGCCCATCGGCTGGCCAGCGCGCCGGACGTTGCAGGGGACTCGCTCGAAGGTTGCCAGGTGATCAAGTTGGGGGGCAACGTCTGCGAAGTGGTACGGCAAGGAACGGGAGCGACGAGCACCCTTTTCTGCGGCTCCATGGCCTTGGACTCCTATGCGCTCAACCCATTGATCACGTTGATGCCGCCTGTCATCAAGGGTTGCGACGTGGCCGGCAATGACCCGGTCGTCGGTCCTTTGCTGGCGGCCATGACGGTGGAGGCCTCGCAACCGCAGATGGGCAGCGCCACGATTCTGTCGCGTATGGCCGACTTGCTAACGGCCCGGCTCATACGCTGCTGGGTCAATTGCAACGGAGCCTCGACCACCGGTTGGCTCGCAGCCATCCGCGACCCCCATATAGGCCGCGCTTTGGCGGCCATGCACCGCGACCCCGGCCACAACTGGACGCTGGGAAGCCTGGCCAGCGTGGCAGGCCAATCGCGTTCGATTTTCGCCGAGCGTTTCAGTGCGGTATTGGGAGAGGGTGCCGCACACTATCTCGCCCGCCTGCGTATGCAGCTTGCCCGCGAATTGCTGGGCCAAAACGGCTTGTCGGTTGCCGAAGTCGCTACCCGTTTGGGCTATGATTCCGAGGCATCCTTCGCGCGAGCGTTCAAGCGCATCACCAATGTCTCGCCGGGCGTTGTGCGTCGCACAATTCCCGGACGAACGGACATGAATTTCGGATTCTAAGATACATATCATCCGAGCGGACTCGCCTATTTAAGACCTCCAAACTTTGGAGATCTTTCCGTGACTGACACAACATTACAGCTTGAAGACGCGGCGATTGGCCTTGATGCCGATGCACCAGCCGCGTGGAGCGCAGCCACTTGGTTCGCGGTCATTTCATTGGCGGCCACCAGCTTTGCCCTGGTGTCTGCCGAATTCCTGCCCGCAGGTCTGCTGACGCCAATGGCACGCGATCTCGGCATCAGCGAGGGGACGGCCGGCCAGGTCGTCACCGCCACCGCTTCCGTCGGCGCCGTGACGGCCATGTTGAGCAATGTTCTCATCGGCCGCTTGAACCGCAAGGCGGTGCTGGTTGGTCTCAGCGCCCTTGCGGTCGGTTCCAATATCCTGGCGGCGCTGGCGACCGATTTCTGGCTGTTGCTGTTGGGCCGGGCCGGACTGGGCATCGCTCTCAGCGCTTTCTGGGCACTTTCGGTCGCCGTCGTGGCGAGGCTGGTTGGCGCCAATGCGACAGGTCGGGGCATGGCGATCGTCACCCTCGGCGTCTCGCTTGCCACCATTGCCGCACCGTCGATGGGCGCGCTGATCAGTGACTGGATAGGGTGGCGCAGTGCCATGGCCATGACGGCGGGGCTGGCCGCGCTTGCCATGCTGCTGCAGTTTCTCAGCCTGCCGACCTTGCCTGCAACGGCAAGCAACAGCCTTGCAGATGTATTTCGGCTGACCCGGCGGCGCGGCATCCAACTCGGCATGTTGGCTATTGTTTTGCTGATGACGGGGCATTTTGCCGGCTCGGTCTATGTGCGTCCCTTCCTCGAACAGGTGACACTCCTTACAACCGGACCGATTGCCCTGGCTCTGCTCGGGTTTGGCATCGCTGCCGTGATCGGTAATGTTGCCGGCGGCCGCATGGCCGACACCAACATCCACATGGCCCTCGCAGTCACCGCAGCGTTGATGGCGGTTGCGGCACTTACTTTGGTGCTTTGGGGCTCGCATATCGGCGTTGCCTTCGGCTTCGTTACGCTGTGGGGTTTCGCCTTTGGCATGGCGCCGGTGGTGCTGCCGACCAATATGTCGCGCGCGGCGCCTGATGCGCTGGAGGCAGCGGGCAGCCTGATGGTCACCTCTTTCCAAATTGCCATCACCATCGGCGCGGTTGTCGGCGGCTATGTCGTGGACACCTATGGCGCGACTGGGCCTTTGACTCTGACTGCTATCCTTGCCGCATCGACCGCCGTCTTGGCGCTGCTGCAGCCGCGCAGCTGAACTTTGCTGCCGCTGATAAAATAGCCTGAATCCGGGCCGCCGCCGATGTTGCAGGCGCGATACACAAGTTGAGGCCGGGAACACGTTGCATCTTGCCGCAATCGAAGGCTAAGGACGCTCGGCTTCGGCCATTGGAGGGTGATCGACGATCAAGTCGCGCCCTTTTTGAGGAGATGACTGACATGAAGAAGTTTTTGTTTGTTGCCGTCGGCCTGGCGGTGCTTGCCGGTTCGGCTTGCTCGAAGGCGCCTGAGTGCACGGCGGAGATCGCGACCAAGAAGGCGCAGGACATGGCTGCAGCACTTCAGGAAGCGATTACCAAGGACCCGTCCAAAGCGGCTGATCTGACGGCCAAGGTCCAGGCGGTGACAACCAAGTATCAGGGCGCTACGACATTGGCCGACTCCTGCAAGGCCTATGACGAACTGACGGCCACGATCAAAGGCTAACGCCCTGATTCGATTGGATCAAACGAGGCGGCGACCGTTTGGTCGCCGCCTTTTCTTTTGAATTGTTCAGTTCGGCGCGATGGAGCCGACTTCGACCGCGTCGACGCGCTTCAGGCTCATGCCGATCACCGGCACCAGCTGGTCGTCGACGCGCACGGCAATAGTCACCGTCATCGAATTGTCGTCAGGGATGCGAGCCTGCATGACGCCGCGCAGCTGGTTGCGGTTGATGGTAAAGACCACTTTGCGGGCATCGACGACGTTGCCGCCGATGATGTCGAGGCCGGAACCGGTCGCGCCACCCATGAAGCTGCCCTTGTAGCCCTCACGGCCCTTGCGCTCGATCTTGGCCGACATCGGTTGGGTGAACATGCCGACCCGACAGCCGCCGTCGAGCGACATGCCGACCTTGCCGTCGGGCGTCGAGCCGGTGAAGCTGCAGTTGAACTTCGTGCCTTTGTATTTGCCGGCGACGATTTCGCCGGGACCGATCCACTTGCCTTCGGCGGACTGGAAGAACTGCTTGTCCGGCTCCGCCGCAGAGGCCACTCCGGCAATGCCGACGACTGCCGTAATCACCGTTGCCAAGGGCAGGACGCTGGATAGAATTACGCTTTTCATCGACGACACCCGGCAACAAAGATGCTGTTTGGAACCCGTCTGACCATGAACAAGATTGGTTAATGCTTCGTCACCGCGGGGCCGCCGCAAAGCAGTCCGGTAACAATTCCGAAGATCCAGACACTTCAGCCCGGCTCACTTGCCGGATGGGTCGTTTCACCGTCTTTCCTGGTTGCGAACGATGTCAGCGCCGAGAGGAAGTCGCCCAATCCGGGACGCTTGGCGGCGCTGAAGGGCAGGGGTCGCGCCGTCTCCATCGCGGCAATGCCGATGCGTGCCGTCATCATGCCGTTGACGACGCCCTCGCCAAGCTTGGCCGAAAGGCGCGCGGCCAGGCCGTGGCCGACGATCTGCTGGACGAAACTGTCGCCGATCGCGATCGAGCCGGTAACCGCCAGATGCGCCAGCACGCTGCGCGCCAGGCGGAAGAAACCCAGCGTTCCCGGCCGTCCGCCATAGAGTTCTGACAGGCGGCGAATAAGCCGCCCGGCCTCGAACACGACATAGGCGACATCGACCAGTGCGCGTGGACTGACCGCCGTCACCAGCGAAACGCGTTTGGCGGCTTCGAGAATCATCACCTTCGCCCTGGCATCGAGTGGTCCGAGAATTTCAGCCTCGGCCAGGCGCACGAGATTGCCGCCGTCGATGATTTCGCCGCGCAGTTCGGCCAGCGCGCGCCGGCCGGCCGCGGTTTCGGGTTTGGCCGCGACAAAGGCCGACAATTCGTCGACGACCGATCGTGCAGCCTTGGGATCGTCGCGGGCGATCGCGTCGAGCGCACGCTTCTGCAGTTTTTCGACCTCGGCAAGGCGGGCGATCGCCAGGAACTCGCGAATCAGGATCACCATAAGCGCCAGCACGGCGATGGCAGCCATGCCCGCGGCCAGCCAGCCCAGCCATTCGGCGCGCGCGAAGAGGTCGCGTATGAGCTGGTCGGTCCACAGGCCGACAGCTAGCGAAACCAGCACGCCAAAGGCGCCGAAGAAGATGCTGCCGAGCAGTGAGCGTTTTCTGGGGGCGATCGCCGGCGGCGGCTCCGCGGCAATGATGTCAGGCTCGTCGAAGACATCGACTTCCGCCGGGATGACCATCGCGACATCGGCCTTCATCGCGCGGGGTTTGCGCTGGGCATCGGCCTGGGCACGGCGCGCCTGCGGCGCCTCTTGCCTTGGTTCGGCTTCCGGCTCGATGCGGAACGCTGCCGGCTTGCGGGGCGCAGTCATGCCAGATGATCTCCGATCAGGAACTGCAAGGCACGGTCGAGCCTGATATGCGGCAGCGACAGGGTGATACCTTCGGCCGTGCGTTCTAGCTTTGGGGGACGGAAACGGACGAAGCGGATTGCAGGGTCCGCGGCATCCTGCTTGTGATCGGCTCCCGAAAGATCAAAAACCGCATCAATTTTCTCCGGTAAATCACCGGGAAATATGGCTGTTTCAGTCTTTCCATCGAAGGTTGCGCCATTGATCTTCTCGCCGGCGATCGGCGTGCCGATAATGACTGGCAACGTCTCTCGGCCTTGCTTGACGGCGCCTTCGCGCGTCGCGCGCACCGCCGCCATGGCGACCACATCGACATCGGCGCCGGTGAAATTCGCCCGTGCCACGGCGCGGTCGGCAAGCCGCCGCACGATCGCCTGCAGCCGGTCATGGCTTTCGTGATGCAGATGGTCGGCCTTGGTCGCGGCAACCAGGATGCGGTCGATGCGCCGCGAGAACAGATCGGTGAGGAAGCTGCCCCGGCCGGGTCGGAAACAGCTGAGGATCTCGGTTACCGCGCGTTCCAGGTCGGCCATGGCGCCGGGGCCGGCGTTCAGCGCCTGCATGGCGTCGATCAGCACGATCTGGCGATCGAGGCGGGTGATGTGTTCGCGGAAGAAGGGTTTGACGACATGCGTCTTGTAGGCCTCATAGCGCCTGTCCATCATGGCGTGCAGCGACCCCGGGCGCGGACGCCTGTCGCCGATCCCGGCCAAGGGCGCGAAGGTCAGTGCC
This sequence comes from Mesorhizobium sp. M0491, assembly GCF_040321265.1. NCBI lineage: Bacteria > Pseudomonadati > Pseudomonadota > Alphaproteobacteria > Hyphomicrobiales > Phyllobacteriaceae > Mesorhizobium > Mesorhizobium sp. M0491. The sequence continues at coordinate 16,637 of NZ_JAMYRE010000003.1, read as the reverse complement.
GGCGAGCCTTCGAGATCGCCCGGCATCAGGAAACGGCCGGGCGGCAAGGTCGAAAGCGCCCGCTCGTCGAGCTTGCAGGCCTTCAGATAGGCGGCGAAGCTTTCGGCCAGGCGGCGCGCCGTCATCTCGTCGGCGTCGGCGTTCGGATCGATCCCGGACGACAACGCCCGCCAGCCCTGCGAAAGGTCCTCGCGCACCGGCAGAACGGCCATTTCAAAGGCTTCGTGCGAAAAATCGGCAAAGGATTTGCCGAGCAGCGGCAGATCGAGCAGCCATTCGCCGGGATAGTCGACGATATCGACCGACAATCTGCCGGAGGAAAACATGCGGCTCCAGCCGGAAGCCGATTCATATTCGATGGTCAGCCGCAGTTCCGAAATGGCGCGCGTCGAATCGGGCCAGGCACGATCGTTGACCAGGGCGGCGATGTGGTCCTCGTACTGGAAACGCGGCACCGCGTCGTCCGGCTGCTGCTCGAGGAAGGCGCGGGCGATGCGCCCAGATTTCTGCGCCTCGAACAGCGGCAGGCGGCCGCCATGGATCAAATTGTGGACAAGGGCCGATATGAACACCGTTTTGCCGGCGCGGGACAATCCCGTCACGCCGAGGCGCAGCGATGGGGAAAAAAGCCCGGTGGCGCGGCCCGACAGCGTGTCGAGGGCAATCCTCGCCTCGTCGGTGAAGGTGGTCAGCGATGATGCCAAAATATGCTCTCTCGAACTTCGGTCCGTCCGATATAGGCTCTGCTACCAGGCTTTGAAATGGCTTCAGAGATCGGCCGGCGTCAGGAACGCTTCGAGATAGCCGGCGCCTTGGGCGGCGCTGGCAAGATCGCCGTCAAAGCGGACGACTGCCAGGCCCGCGGTCGGGAACCCATGGTTCAGCGTGACCCGCGCAGTCTCGTCGCCGTCGCCCGAAACTGCCATGGTGAGGTCTTCCATCATCGGGTTGTGGCCAATGACCAGCAATGAGCCTGATCCGCCATTGTCGCGGATAAGGTGGAGGTACCCGGCCGCGTCCGCGCTGTAGAGCGCGTCGAAGAACAGAACCCGGCCGGTGTCGGTCTGGCCGGCCAGGCCTTCCAGCGTCTCCTTGGCGCGCTTGGCATTGGAGCAGAGCGTCCGGTCCGGAACATAGAGGCGGGAGCGCATGGCGGCCCCCACCATTTCGGCATCGGCGCGGCCGGACGCATCGAGCGGGCGATCGAAATCCCGCATGCCGGGCAGTGCCCAGCCAGCCTTTGCATGTCGCAACAGATAAAGCCTGCTCACCCAACCTCCGAATGCCGAAGCGTCCCGGATTAGCCACGAGAACGGCGTTGCGCACAATGGCCCGTGCTCTTCAACACGGCGAATCACCCAATGCTGCTTGCTGCAAAGGTCTCTTGCGTATCGGCCCCCGGGGTCACGGCAATCTCGGAAAGCATGTGCCACCGGATCGAAAGTGTCTCGGCGAATTTTGTACCAAAGCGACCGTACGCGGCCGCAGAGACGCGTGACGGGTACTTTAACAATTGCGTGAGACAGCGGCCGATTGCGCTTGTGCAGGCGTCGGACGACGAATATATAGGCGCCAAAATTGGGGCAGTTTGGGTGAGTCGAATGAACGACATCGTTACCGCCGATTACGTACCCTCCGAAGACGAGCCGTTCATGAACGAGCGGCAGAAATCCTACTTCCGCTCAAAGCTCGTCACCTGGAAGAGTGACATATTGCGCGAAGCGCGCGAAACACTGGAAATCCTGCAGCAAGAGAACGCCAACCACCCCGATCTGGCCGATCGCGCCTCTTCGGAAACCGACCGTGCCATCGAACTCAGGGCCCGCGACCGTCAGCGCAAGCTCATTGCAAAGATCGACTCCGCCCTGCAGCGCATCGACGAAGGCACTTACGGCTATTGCGAAGAGACCGGCGAGCCGATCGCGCTGAAGCGGCTCGATGCACGTCCGATCGCGACATTGTCGATCGAAGCGCAGGAGCGGCATGAGCGCCGCGAAAAAGTCTATCGCGACGACTGAAGGTCAGGCCGGCGGCTCACGGCCGGCTGTCATCGAACGAACTCGATTCTGAAATGGCCGGTTTTCCGGCCATTTTTATTGGTGCGGCATCCACCGCTCAGGGCGGGCGAAGGCAGTAAACCCTTGATATTTGGCGCTTCGGACGAGGTGGTTCGGCAGTAGACCAGTAGACCGGCGACGATGTTTTCCGCGGGGATAGCGACCCGGCAGTTGCTCATCTCTTCTGACTGGAGAGTTCGCCGAGAAGCTTGGTCATCTCGTCGTCGAGCGACTGCGGCGCCGCCGGCTTGCCCACCGGGCCGCCCGAACGGGGCTGATCCAGCGACACTTCGAGTTCCCTCATCAGCGTGTCGTCGATGCTGTCCTGCACCGGCTGCGGTGGTGGCGGCGCGTGCCGGGCGGTGTTGGCGTTGGCGGAGCCGTAGGCAGGCAACGGCGTGACATTGGTCGGCTGATAGCTTTGCGTTGCCGGCTTCGGTGCAGGTGCCGGCGGCGCTGTTGTACGCGGGCGGGCGGGTGGCGTCGTGTTCACCGGCTGTGGAGCGGGAGCCTGTCTCGCCGGCGGCGGAGCGGGTTGCGGCGGACGCGGTCTTGCCGGGGCCGCGGCGGCCGGAACCGGCTGCAAGCCGCCATCTCCGGTCAATGCCGGCCGGCGTAGCGCCGAAAGTCGGATATCGCGCTCGACGACGACGTCGGTCGGGCCGCCGATCAGAAGCAGGTGCTCGATATCGTCACGGCGTATCAGCACCAGCCGGCGATGGCTGTCGACGGCGGTGGCATCCATGACGGCCAGTCGCGTCTTGCGGTTCCGGCCACCGGCGACGAAGGTTCCGAATGTCAGGTTGCGCACCAGCTTGATGATAACGAGAACGATAACCAGCAGGACAAGCGCTGCAAACGTCCACAACAATGCTGCGGCATAACCGGGACCTGCCACGCTATCGAGCCATTGCATTGGGTTCCCCTGATCGCCCTTGGAAGTGAAGAGACACTAGACCGTTGCAGCGGGCCACCGCAAGTTGCGTTTCACGCTGGTGAACAGCTAGAAAAACTCCGAAGCCTGGAAGACATCATTTTTATCCGACATTTGCCGCCCAGGCCTTTTCCGGACTAGGAGAATGTGATTCAACCCGCTAGGGGCGGGTGTCGGAACACCGGAATTCACGAGCAGGGGGCACATGGCCAAGGAAGCGCGCGGCGATTTCTATCCGGTACCGATCGTCGACCAGAATACGCGACCCGGCGCGGTCACCCGGCTTATCATTTTCATCGTCGTTCTGACGGGGGCGGCGATCGTCTTCGGGCTTTTCCGCGAGCGCCTCGGCGATCCTTTCCTGCTCGGCATGCTCGGCGTGCTGGCGATGATCGGCGTCGGCTTCCTGTTCGCGACGGCGATCGGCTTCGTGCAGGTCACGCCACGCTCGACAGGCGACGAACTGTCGAAATCCTTCGTCGATTCGATGTCGCAGGGGCTTCTCGTCACCGACACCAAGGGCCGCGTCGTCTACGCCAATCGCGCCTATGCGGATATGACCGGAGCATCGTCCGCTGCCGACCTGAAGACCGTCGAGGGATTGCTCTCGGATGTCCCCGAAGCCTCGGTGACGATCTATCGCCTGGCATCCGGCCTGCGCGACGGCCAGCCGGGCGACGGCGAGTTTAGGCTCGCACAGTCCATTCGGCCCGGTGCCGAGCCTGGCGCCCGCTGGTACCGGGCACGCGCCCGCGCCTTCAGCGTTCCAGGCCAGCGGCTGCCGATGCTGGCCTGGCAGCTTGCCGACATCTCGCAGGAGCGGGCCGAGCAGGAGCGCTTCTTCCTCGACCTGCAGAAGGCGATCGATCATCTCGACCACGCGCCGGCCGGCTTCTTTTCGGCCGACCAGGAGGGCCGCGTCACCTATATCAACGCCACGCTCGCCGAATGGCTGGGCATCGACCTCACCAGCTTCACGCCCGGCGCCGTGTCTCTGTCGGAGATCGTGGCTGGCGACGGCATGGCGCTGGTCCGCTCGGTCAAGGCCGACCCCGGCACCACACGCAACGCGGTGATAGATCTCGACCTGACGACCACGACGGGCGAAGCGCTGCCGGTGCGCTTCATGCACCGCGTTTCGGCCAGCCGCGAAGGATTGAACGGGCCGACACGCACGATCGTGCTCAACCGCACGCAAGGCGAGGATGCCTCTGCCGATTTGCGGGCTTCGGAAGTGCGCTTCACCCGCTTCTTCAACTCGACACCGATGGCGATCGCCGGCGTCGACCACAATGGGCGCATCCTGCGTACCAATGCGCCGTTCCTGTCGCTGTTTTCGTCTGTCGTCGATCGCGACGCCGTCGACCGTCGCGTAAGGCTCGACACGGTGATCCACGAACGCGACCGGCCGGCCTTCGCGGCTGCCTTCGAGAAAGCGCAGCAGCGGCAGGCCGACATCGAGCCGATCGACACGCTTTTGCCTGGCAACGACGAACGGCACATCCGCTTCTACGTCAACGCCGTCGCCGACGGCACCGGCGGCGAGGGGGCCGAGGAGTCGGCCATCGTCTACGCCGTCGAGACAACGGAGCAGAAAGCGCTCGAAGGGCAGATGGCGCAAAGCCAGAAGATGCAGGCGGTCGGCCAGCTTGCCGGCGGCATCGCGCATGATTTCAACAATGTGCTGACTGCCATCATCATGGCGTCCGACCTTTTGTTGACCAACCACCGCCCGTCGGACCCGTCCTTCCCCGACATCATGAACATCAAGCAGAACGCCAACCGGGCGGCTTCGCTGGTGCGGCAGCTTCTGGCCTTCTCGCGCAAGCAGACATTGCGACCGGAAGTGCTCAACCTGACCGACGTACTCGCCGATCTCAGGATGCTGCTCGCCCGCCTGGTCGGCAACGACATCAAGCTGAAGGTCGACCATGGCCGCGACCTGTGGCCGGTCAAGGTCGATATCGGGCAGTTCGAGCAGGTGGTGGTCAATCTTGCGGTCAACGCGCGCGACGCAATGCCGGCGGGCGGCGATCTCACCGTGCGCACCCGCAATGTGACCGCCGAGGAGTGCAAGGCCTTTTCCTACCGCGAACTCGCCCCGGCGGACTATGTCGTGGTCGAAGTCGAGGACACCGGCAGCGGCATCGCGCCCGACGTGCTGAAGAAGATTTTCGAGCCCTTCTTCACCACCAAGGAAGTCGGCAAGGGCACCGGCCTTGGTCTGTCGATGGTCTACGGCATCATCAAGCAGACCGGCGGCTTCATCTTCTGCGATTCCGAAGTCGGCAAAGGCTCGACTTTCCGCATTTTCCTGCCGCGTCACATCGCCGAAGCGAAAAAAGCAGGCGAGCCCGGCGATGCGCCGGCAGCGCCGGCAAAGGTCGCCGATCCGGCCAAGGATCTGTCGGGCTCGGCCACGGTGCTGCTCGTCGAGGACGAGGATGCCGTGCGCATGGGCGGCATGCGGGCGCTGACCTCGCGTGGCTACACCGTGCACGAGGCATCGTCGGGCGTCGAGGCGCTGGAAGTGTTCGAGGCGCTGGGCGGCAAGGTCGATATCGTCGTTTCCGACGTAGTCATGCCGGAAATGGACGGACCGACACTGCTTGGTGAATTGCGCAAGCGCCAGCCGGACATCAAGTTCGTCTTCGTGTCCGGCTACGCCGAGGACGCATTCGCCAGAAACCTCCCGGCGGATGCGCATTTCGGCTTTCTGCCCAAGCCGTTTTCGCTCAAGCAACTGGCGACGATCGTCAAGGACGTGCTGGAGTCTTAGAGCCTTTCCCATGTTCCTCCTTGCACAACGCCGTGACAACGCCATGATTGCGGGTGAAACGGCAGGAAGGCTTAGGGGAGCAACTTGTGACGCCGCACAACGAAGCGGACAAGGACGACTACGCCGACACGGTGTTGTTGCCGGGTGATCCGCAGCGTGCCGAGTGGATGGCGCAAACGTTCCTGGAAGCGCCGCGCTGCATCAATCGCCGCCGCGGCACGCTTGGCTTCACCGGGCTGTTTCGTGGCAAGTCCATCAGCATTCAGGCGACGGGCATCGGCGTTTCATCATTTCTGATCTATGCGCATGAACTGCTGGACCATTATGGCGCCCGGACCTTGATCCGCACCGGCACCTGCGGCAGCCTGACCGCAAAGGCAAAACTGCGCAGCCTTGTCATCTCACAATCGGCACAGGCGGAAAGCGCCCAGAGCGGCCAGGTTTTCGGCCTTTATGGACCCGCTGGCCCCGACCCGGCGCTCCTCGCATCGTCACTGGCCAAGGCGGTAGAATTCGGCATCGACCATCATGCCGGCCTGACGGTGTGCAGCGACATCTTCTATCACCCGGAAGGGCGCGCCCGTTTTGCCGTTGCGCGGGCGGAAGGAGCCCTGGCCGTGGATATGGAAACCAGCGCGCTCTATCGCATATCGGAGCATTTCGGAGCGCGTGCGCTGTCGATGTGTGTCGTGGTCGACAACATCGAGACCGGCGAACAGACCGACTATTCCGAGCGCCAGGAATTGTTCGCAGACATGAGCCGTCTGGCGCTCGCTGTCGCAGCAGAGAGCTAGAGTACGGGTCTACCGGGTCAGCCCCTTGCGTACGGCAGCGACATCGTCAGAGGAGACCGCCGGGGCGGCGTTGCCCCAGCTGGCGCGCACATAGGTCAGGACGTCGGCGACCTCCTGGTCCTTCAGGCGCCAGGCCAGGGAGGGCATGGCGGGCGTAGTCGGTGCATCAGCCGTGTGCACGGCCTGGCTGCCGGCAAGGACGAGCCGGGCCAATGTTTCGGAACTGCCCTGCGCGACGATCGAATTGCCGGCAAGGGAAGGGAAAAGCACGCCTGACCCGGCACCATCTCCACCATGGCAAGCCGAGCAATTGTCGCGATAGATTGCCTCGCCCGTTGCCATCCGTGTCGCGTCAGGCTTTGCCGGTTGGACGCTGTCGACATCCGAGCCCAGGCTCTTGAGGTAGACTGCAACCGCCTTGAGATCGGGATCGGTCATTTTCGACGTGGAGTTCTCGATGGCCTCCGCCATCGGACCTGATGCAATCGAATGCGCGTTGACGCCGGTCTTGAGGTATTGGACCAGATCCTCCTGAGACCATTTTCCAAGGCCCGATTGCGCGTTGTTGGTGATGTCGGGGGCAAACCAGCCTTGCAGGGAGGCACCTTGCAGGAACTCGCTGTCCTTGTCGGCGCCAAGGAAAGATTTGGGCGAGTGGCAGGTGCCGCAATGTCCTGCGCCCTGGACGATATAGGCGCCGCGATTCCACTCCGCCGACTTGGAGGAATCCGGCTGAAAGCTTGCCTCGGTAAAGTTGAGGACATTCCAGCCCAGCATCGCCAGCCGGATGTTCAACGGGAAGGGCAGCTGATTGGCCTCGACCTTATTCGATACCGGTTCAACCGTCGTCAGATAGGCCCACAGGTCGGAAATGTCCCGATCGTTCATCCTGGTATAGGCGGGGTAGGGCATTGCGGGGTAGAGCCGCACGCCATTGTGGCCGACGCCTGACTTCATCATGCTGCGGAAATCGGCTTCCGACCAATTGCCGATGCCCGTTTCGCCGTCGGGGGTTATGTTGGGCGGGACAAGCATGCCGAACGGCGTCTCGAGCGGCAGTCCGCCAGCCAGCGGTTTGCCCCCGGCCTGCGTATGACAGCCTGCGCAGTCGCCGAGCACGGCCTGATACTGTCCACGTATGATCTGGTCCGCCTGGTCGGCACTCCGTGCCGGGCCCGCGTTGAGGGCCGCGGCGCCGATGGCGAGCGTGAAAACGAGCTTGTTCATGCCTGCACCAGCGGTGCACCGGGATTGCGCAGATATTGATTGCGGATGGCATCGGCGGCGCGGAAAGCGAGCGCGCCGACGGTTCCTGTCGGGTTCTTGCCGGCATTCTGCGGGAAGGCCGACGCGCCGATGACGAAGACATTGGGGACGTCCCAGCTTTGGAGGAAGGTGTTGACCGCGCTCTTCTTCGGGTCCGTTCCCATGATGGCGCCGCCCGTATTGTGGGTGCTCTGGTAGGGGACGCTGTCCCAGCCCTTCTTGCGGCGGCCGACGGCGTACTGCTTGCCGCCGAGTGCCTTGGCGATTTCCTCCATCCGGTCGCAGACATAGTTCGACATGCGGATGTCATTGTCGGGAAAATCAAACGTCATGCGCATCAGCGGACGACCGAAACGGTCCTTGTAGGTCGGGTCGAGGTCGAGGTAGTTGTTGCGCGTCGCGTAACTGCTTCCCTGGGACGAGTAGCCAAGCGTGCTCCTGTAACCCTCGACCGTTGCCTTCTTCCAGGCGCTGCCCCATTTCGGCGTGCCGGGCAAGGTCGGCCTGGTTCCGATCGGGCGCCCGTTGGTGGGAATGCAGTTGATGCCCGCGCCGCCGACGAAGTCCAGCGCGCCGTGGTCGAACGCGTCACCATTGTAATCGTCGATCGTCTGGCCGAGCGCGCCGGCGGCGATGAACGGGTTGAAGTTCTTGTCGTCGGAGAACACCTGCACGCCGGCATTTGTCTGGTAGCAGTAATTGCGCCCAACCGTTCCTTCGCCACTGCCGGGGTCGTAGATCTTGCCGATGCCGGACAGCATCATCAGCCGGGCATTGTGCAGGCCGTAGGCGCACAGCAGCACCAGATCGGCCGGCTGGAAATATTCCTCGCCTGACGTATCGACATAGGTGACGCCGCGCGCCGACTTGCCTCCGGGGGCCAGATCGACATGCAGCACCTCGCTGTCGGTGCGAACCTCGAAATTCGACTTCTTCATCAGCACGGGAAGGACGGTGGTCTGGGCGCTCGACTTCGAATAGTTGGCACAGCCGAAGCGTTCGCAGAACCCGCAATAGGTGCATTGACCCATGGCGATGCCGAGCGGGTTGACATAGGCCCGCGACATGTTGGCGGATGGGGTCGGGAAGGGATGCAGGCCGATCGACCGGCCAACCTCGGCGAACAGGGTTGGCGCGTAGGTCATCTGCATCGGCGGGTTCGGATAATCCCGCGACCTTGGATCCTCGAACGGATTGCCACCTTCCTGCAAGTGCCCCTTGATATTGCCGGCCTTGCCCGAGATGCCTGCCAGATACTCGAACTGGTCGTAATAGGGCTCCATCTCCGCGCCGGTCACGCCCCAGTCCTCGACCTGGAGATCGGCGATTCTCGATGCACCATATTTCTTCGTCAGATTGGTCTTTATCTGAAAGTCCGAATCCCAGAACCGCCAGGTGTGGCCGTTCCAGTGGACGCCGGCGCCGCCGACGCCGTTGCCGGGGAGAAAGGAGCCGAAATCGCGCATCGGCAGCGCCTTCTGCGACGGGTCATTGCGCACCGTCATGGTTTCGACGGTCGGCTGCAGGAAGAGGTCGCGCCGGATGCTGTAGCGCAACTCGTCCTGCGCATAGCCGATGTTGAAATCGGTTGCCGTGTCGCGCCAGGGGCCGCGCTCTATGGCCACCACGTCCAGGCCCTGATCGGTCAATTCGTGGGCCAGAATGGATCCCGTCCAGCCGAGGCCGACGATCACGACGTCTTTGCGAGGCAGTATCTTGGTCATGATCAGGCGCCTTTGCCGAGCCATTCGGGACGCCCGATGATCGAGACAGGCGGCTGCGGATATGGCTGATTGTGTTTGCTGACATGGTCGCGGTAGTCGTAGCGGGCACCTGGAAAACCAAGCATGCGCCACGAGACCATGTCCTTGTTGCCGCCATAGACGGGGTCGGCAAAAAACCCTTCCATGGTGTTCTGCAGCAGAAGCCCGAAGAAACCGGGACCCTTGACGCCATTGGGCAGGTCGACTTTCCCGGCCTCCATTGCCGTCAGGAAGGCATCCTGTTCGGCCGATGCGAGCTCGACGAATGTCTTGCCGTCCCGCTGTTTCAGGAAGGCGTCGATGGCGGCAAGCCCGGTGCGGTAACGCTGCGCCGGATTGGCCTCGCCCTGATAGCCCTGGGTGGGCAGTCCAGGCAGAAACGGGCCTTGCGTGTAAAGCCGGCTCGACACTCCGAACGCCCCCATCAACTGCCTGTCGATATAGACGGCGCAACCGGCTTCCTTGCCGCCCATGCTGAGCTCGTCGGCCGGAATGATGCGGTCGACGATCGCCTCGACAAGGGCTGCTTCCTGGGCTGAGAAAAAGTGCCAGCCGCCGGCCACGACCTGCGCGGGTGGATCGGATGCCATTGGCGTCCAGGGCAAAGTGCCCGAGAACGATCGCGTAAAACCGGCCGATGTCGCGGTTGCCGTAAATATTGCGACCGAGGACAGGAAAAGACGCCGATTCATTCGAACAGGATTGCGATGGTTCATATTAGGAATCTCGAAAATAAGAGAACGCACCCGGGAAGTGACGCCCAAGTAATCATGACAACGATAGTTAGTTTAATCCGCAGATCGAATGCCGATAGACTGCGAGATGAAAATGACCTCGTCAACCACATCACAAAATCGTTAGCGAGGGTTCGGTCGACTGCCGATCGGGTCTGGGTGTGTTGTTGAAGCCGGATGGCTGCCCGAAAGTCGGGCCACGATCCCGCGAAGCATCCGGCCTACCTGCCCGGATGCTGGACCGATAGAAACAGCGTCGTGCCATCAGGCATGAATCAGGAACCAGCCACTGACCGGGTGGCGTTCGAGGTCGCGGTCAATGCCAGGCCCACCGCGACGCATCACCAGGCTCTCAAGATCCCTTGATCATACTTGCTCAGCTGGCAAGCAGGCTAATGAGTTTACGACCTGGACGACACCTTGTAGACTAAAAACCATGGCGCTCAAACGGATGGACAACATAGGAATCGTCGTCGATGACCTTGAAGAGACGATTGGTTTCTTTGGCGAGCTCGGCCTTGAGCTCGAAGGGCGGGCTACGATCGAAGGAGAATGGGCCGGACGTGTCACTGGACTGGGCGATCAGCGCGTCGAGATTGCCATGATGCGGACGCCGGACGGCCACAGCCGGCTCGAACTGTCCCGTTTCCTCACGCCGCCTGTCGTCGCGGATCACCGCAACGCCCCGGTAAACGCCCTGGGCTACCTCCGCGTCATGTTCACTGTGGACGACATTGACGGGACGCTCGAAAGGCTCCGCAATCGCGGTGCGCGGCTCGAAGGCGAAGTCGTCCAGTATAGAGACGTGTATCGGCTATGTTACATTCGAGGGCCTGGAGGGCTTCTCATCGGGCTCGCCCAAGAACTCAGCTGAGCGCAATACGCTAAGCGGCCTCCCGCTTCGGCACCATCTGCTCATCCATTCCCGGCCGATGGCCGCGCAAATAGAGCGCGCAGGTGGTGCGCAGCATCGACGCAAAGTTCGGGATGGCGCCGTTGATCTCTATGGCTTCGTCATAGAGCTTGGAGATGAATTTCGGCGTCGTCAGGTTCTGGTTTTCGGCGATCTCGTCGAGCAACGCCCAGAATGTTCCTTCAAGCTGGATGCTGGTCGAGTGGCCGTCGATGCGAATCGACCGGTTGATCTGGCGATAGCCTTCGGGATCCTGGCCCGCAAACACCCTGCACATCCGACAAACCTCCCATAATTGTTGGTCTTGGGTGGACGGGCGTGCAGTTTGATACTGCTTGACCTGTCCCCACATGCATTCTCGGGCAAAATCGCCGCCACGGCAATCGAACTTTTGTCCTTGTTGGCGATGGAGGACGGTTCACGGCTTCGGGCGTGGTAACCGGCTGCCACCACCTTATTGTCCGTGCCGCGCATAATCGTCTCCACACCAGAGCGGAGACTGATTTGGCCAAGGCGATCCACAGCATGATCCGGGTTCTCGAAGAGGCCCGGTCCGTCGATTTCTACAGAAATGCATTCGGGCTCGATGTCGCCGACAGGCTGGACTTCGAGACATTCACGCTCATTTACCTCAGCAACGCAGAGTCGGGGTTCGAACTCGAACTGACCGTGAACAAGGATCGGCAAGAGCCTTACGGGCTCGGCGACGGCTACGGTCACCTCGCTGTCTCGGTCGCCGATCTCGACAGCGAACATGACCGTCTCGGTGCGCTTGGCCTCAATCCGAAGAAGATCGTCGAGTTCAACCGCGACGGATCGCTGATCGCCCGCTTTTTCTTCATCGAGGACCCCGACGGCTACAAGATCGAGGTTCTGCAACGCACAGGTCGCTTCCAATAGGAGACATCGCAGCCGCCTCTGAGGGGCGGCGCGCCAGCAACGGCGTTCTGAGCAGAGCGCACATAGCAAGCAGGGAGGAATAAAATGGTCACGATCTATGACGCGAAGCCTGGGCTTTCCCGTCGAGAGCTTCTCAGACGCGGCGGCATCGGTGCGCTGCTCGTCATCTCCGGCAGCGCCGTCATCAGCCCCGAACATGCCTGGGGGCTCGAGACATCGGCACTCAAGCCCGAAACCATGGCGACGCTGATCCAAATGGCGCGCGACATCTATCCGCACGATCAGGTTCCGGACAAATATTACGCCATTGCCGTGAAAGGCCACGACGAACAGGCCGGCAAGGACGCCGCCTACAAGACGATGCTCGAGGACGGCATCGCCGACCTCGACAAGAAGGCCGGTGACGGCGGCTACCGCGGCCTTGGCTGGGAGGAGCAGCGGGTCGCCGTGCTGAAGCAAATCGAGGCGACGCCGTTCTTCCAGGCCATCAGAGGCGGCCTCGTCGTCAGCCTCTACAACCAGAAAGAGGTGTGGCCGATCTTCGGTTACGAGGGCGAGTCCTATTCCAAGGGCGGCTACATCGCGCGCGGTTTCGACGACATCGAGTGGCTCTGAGCCCCGTCGTTCCTGAACCCGCAAACAGAAATCATGGGAGGAAACCATGGCAGCTTCATTTGATCTGAACAACGACGGCGTGGTCGTCATCATCGGCTCGGGTGCCGGCGGCGGCACGCTCGGCAACGAACTCGCCCAGAAGGGTGTCGACGTCGTCATCCTGGAAGCCGGCGCGCGCCACGAATACGAAGACTTCATCAATGACGAGTGGGGTTCGTTCAGCCAGCTCGCCTGGACGGACAAGCGCACCACGTCGGGTGACTGGCGTGTGGCCAAGGACTTTCCCAACCTGCCGGCCTGGATCGTCAAGTCGGTCGGCGGTTCGACCACGCATTGGGCCGGAGCTTCGCTGCGCATCCAGGAGCATGAGTTCAAGACGCTGTCGACCTACGGCAAATTGGAAGGCGCCAACCTGCTCGATTGGCCGATCACGCTGGCCGAGCTGGAGCCCTACTATGCCAAGGCTGAAGCCAAGATGGGCGTCACCGGCACCAATGACTGGCCGCGGCTGCCGGGCAACAACAATTTCAAGGTGCTGAAGGCCGGCGCCGACAAGCTCGGCTATAAGGAATGCCACACCGGCAACATGGCGATCAATTCGGTCGATCGTGACGACCGCATGTCTTGCCAGCAGACCGGCTTCTGCTTCCAGGGCTGCAAATGGGGCGCCAAATGGTCGACGCTCTACACCGAGATCCCCAAGGGCGAGGCGACAGGCCATCTCGAAGTCAGGCCGAACGCCATGGCGATCAAGATCAACCATGACGCTAGCGGAAAGGTGACCGGCGTCGTCTACGCCGACAAGGACGGCAAGCTGCAGGAGCAGAAGGCGCGCATCGTCGCGGTTGCCGGCAATTCGATCGAGAGCCCGCGGCTGCTGCTCAATTCGGCGTCGGGAAAATTCCCCGATGGGCTTGCCAACTCGTCGGGTCAGGTCGGCAAGAACTACATGCGTCACACCACCGGCTCGGTCTATGCCATCTTCGACAGACCGGTGCACATGTATCGCGGCACGACCATGGCCGGCATCATCCGCGACGAGGCGCGGCACGATCCGTCTCGTGGGTTCGTGGGTGGCTACGAGTTCGAGACGCTGTCGCTCGGCCTGCCGTTCATGGCGGCGTTCCTTGATCCGGGTGCCTGGGGGCGCTCGTTCACCACCGCACTCGATCACTACGACCACATGGCCGGCCTGTGGATCGTCGGTGAGGATATGCCGCGTGCGGAGAACCGCATCACGCTGCATACCGACGAAAAGGACGCGCACGGCATGCCGATCGCCGACGTGCATTTCGACGACCATCCGAACGACACCGCGATGCGCAACCACGCCTACAAGCAGGCTACGGCACTTTACGATGCGGTCGGCGCCACCCGCACCTTCCCGACGCCGCCCTATCCGTCGACCCACAATCTCGGCACCAACCGGATGAGCGAGAAAGCGGAAGACGGCGTCGTCAACAAGCACGGCCAGGCGCACGACATCAAGAACCTGTTCGTGTCCGACGGCAGCCAGTTCACCACCGGGGCCGCCGAAAACCCGACCCTGACGATCGTGTCGCTCGCGATCCGCCAAGCCGACTACATCGCCGCGCAGATGTCGGCAAAGACGATCTAGTCAAATCCTCCCGACAGACTGCTGGCGCGGAACCCGCAAGGTTCCGCGCCTTTTTTCCTTGCCGCCTCATTGCTTGGTGCAGGTCGAGGCGGTGAAGGCGCCGTCGGGCTGCTTCATGATGATGTCGAAGGAAGGCGCGGTTTCACCGTCCAGCGTCGCCTGGGTCAGCGACAGTGAATTGCCGCCGGCGGTATATCCGCCCAGCGGCCCCAGCCACGAGATCACGCCGTTTGCGTCCATTTGGTAGTTATAGCCCTGCCGCGCGGTGCCGAAGACGCCGAGGCTGGTGTAGACGGGGCCGCTGTAGACGTTCCCCTTGATGGTGATGTCGCCGAGGCTGAGGAACATGCCAAGCAGGTACACTTCGCAATGATAGGCGCCGTCAGGCATCTTGCCGTCGCTGAAATCGGCTCGCGCTGCCCCGGTTGCTGCCGTCAGAAGTACTATGCCGATGAAAATACGTGAAATACCTGTAACCATGACGTCGCTCGCTTGAAGAGCGAGCTTGCCCTATTTTTGCACCGCGCTGCAACATCGGTCGCCTGAGGCACTGGTGAGATCAAAATCTAGGCAGATTGGGCAAATGATCGAAAAATAGGCAGCAGCTGCGCAAGCTGCGCAAATTTCCCTCAATCGATTTCTGGCCACCTCTCTTTGTTTTGTAAGCTCTATATTCCAAGGTGCTGATATCTCTAATTTATTTGTGCCCTTTCGGGATTGCCAGAGCGGTTGGCATGGGGGTTGCTTTGTAGTGTTGCGGTGCAATCAACCAGCTTGGGAGTCCGTCATATGAGGGGTAATTTCTCGACAATAACAAAAATGTTTTCGGCGAGCGTGGTCGCCGCCGGCCTGTTGATGTCCGCTCCGGCGAAGGCCGCCGACGACACGATCAAGGTCGGCATTCTCCATTCGCTGTCGGGGACCATGGCGATTTCGGAGACGACGCTGAAGGACGCCATGCTGATGCTCATCGACGAGCAGAACGCCAAGGGCGGCCTGCTCGGCAAGAAGCTCGAGGCGGTCGTCGTCGATCCGGCTTCCAACTGGCCGCTGTTTGCCGAAAAGGCGCGCGAGCTGATCTCCAAGGACAAGGTCGCGGCGGTGTTCGGCTGCTGGACCTCGGTGTCGCGCAAATCGGTGCTGCCGGTGTTCTCGGAACTCGACAACATCCTGTTCTACCCCGTCCAGTATGAGGGCGAGGAAAGTGAGCGCAACGTGTTCTACACCGGTGCGGCGCCAAACCAGCAGGCCATTCCGGCCGTCGACTATCTGATGAGCGAGGATGGCGGTTCGGTGAAGCGCTGGGTGCTGGAAGGCACCGACTACGTCTATCCGCGCACCACCAACAAGATCCTCGAAGCCTATCTGAAGGCCAAGGGCGTGGCTGCGGAAGACATCATGGTCAATTACACGCCGTTCGGCTTCTCCGACTGGCAGACCGAGGTTTCGGCGATCAAGAAGTTCGGTTCGGCCGGCAAGAAGACCGCCGTCGTCTCGACCGTCAACGGCGACGCCAACGTGCCGTTCTACAAGGAACTCGGCAACCAAGGCATCAAGGCCGAGGACATTCCGGTCATGGCCTTCTCGGTCGGCGAGGAAGAGCTTGCCGGTCTCGACACCGCGCCGCTGGTCGGCCATCTCGCTGCCTGGAACTATTTCGAGAGCATCGATACGCCCGAGAACAAGAAGTTCATCGCCGACTGGCACAAGTTCATCAAGAACGACAAGCGCACCACCAACGACCCGATGGAGGCCCATTATATCGGCTTCAACATGTGGGTGAAGGCGGTCGAGAAGGCCGGCACCACCGATCCGGACAAGGTCATCGACGCCATGATCGGCGTCTCGGTGCCGAACCTGACCGGCGGCTATTCGACGATGATGCCGAACCACCACATCACCAAGCCGGTGCTGATCGGCGAAATCCAGGCCGACGGCCAGTTCGAAACCGTGTCGCGCACGCCGGGCCTGGTGATGGGCGACGAATGGTCCGACTATCTGCCTGATTCCAAGGACCTGATCTCCGATTGGCGCGCGCCTCTGTCCTGCGGCAACTTCAATGTTGCCACCGGCAAGTGCGGCGGCAAGGGCACGAACTGATCCCTCCCAGGGCTGACCTAGTCAGACCGCGCGCGTGCCGGCCGGGTAAGACCCCCTCCCGCCCCCCCCATAAAACAAAAAGGGTTAACAAACACCCCAGAACCCCTATAGAAAGATAGGGTTTATGCAGTTGGTACCAGGCGCATTTAAACAGAAGAACGAGG